>CAZSXY010000034.1:0-31232 GCA_964611395.1 uncultured Anaerolineaceae bacterium
TCCTTACATGGTTCTCTGTCAATTCGACAGGCGTCGGCCATTGTAACACAGCTTAAGGCATCTAGGGCAGACAATCCAAAACCCCTAATGCGTTCTGGATGCTATGTTCAACGTCCACCGCGCATTGCCTCACAGTCGTTTTTGTGCCGGCCCCTCCAGAAAGCGTCCATAGCGATGGAACCCCAGCTTTTCATATACCCGTAGCGCGGGAGCGTTATCGCATCGCACGTTCAACACAATCGTTCCAATCCCGTTTTCCAGCGCCGCCCGTGCTACCGCCGCCGTACAACGTGTGGCAAAGCCCTGCCCCCGATAATGCGGGTGTGTGAAGACGTTGCCAATCGCTGCAACACCTTCTTGGGGCGACCAGACATGAGTCCCGGCGGCAGACACGAGTCGCCCGCCATCCCACACGCCAAAGAAGGCCCCACGCGCAATTTGCGCCGGCGAAAACGCGACGACTTCCTCGCCAGGAACAGCCGCACGGCGGTACAATTGTGCAAGGTCGCCTGCCTGCTCTGGGAAAATGGGCTTGACTCCATCCAACTCAGGGGCAGAAAACTTACCGGGATCCAACACCAAGCGCCATTCCTCGTGCGCGGCAGGTCGCTCATAATACCGGTCGAGCAACGAAGCGTGCTGCGGCAACCACAGGTAATACACTTCGTGCGGCCTATCAATCGCAGCAAGGATCGCCTCAATCCCCGCCCCCAACCCGAAAGCGGTCAATACGGCAGGGTCAAAACCGCGATACAGCAACAGCACGGCGGAAAGTTCTTCGCCGCGATACGCACCATAGAAGATGCTCTCAGGCCACAACGCATCATCGAGATCGCCCAACGCGTATGCTGTCAGACCACGATCCTGGCCAAGAAAATCGCGCACGGTGGCGCGATCCATTAGACGGCAGACAGTGTACATGCGTCCACTCCGTCACTGAGAAAGCCACACATCGAGCGCTCCACCGTCATCGAACACCGTCCGGAATCGCGCCACAAATTCGGGCAACGTGTAATGGTGGTTTTGGGTCCCCTGATTCTCCAGGACATAAGCTGCCGAAAGTGCGCCAATACGCCCGCACAGTTCCCAGTCAAACCCAGAAGCCAACCCCTTTAGCAACCCCGCGCGGTATGCGTCGCCCACGCCTGTCGGGTCAACAACATTGGTCACCGGGAACACCGGTATGACCATATGCTCACCCTCGGCATAAATGTGCGAACCTTCGTTCCCATGCGTAATGATCAGGGCCTTGCCTTCTTGTAACAGTTGTTCGCGCTCCAGACCGGTCTTCTTGGCGATCATTTCCCATTCATAGGCATTCACAATGAGCATCTTGCACCGTTCGATGCCGTGACGCAGGAAATCGCCATCCAACCAGATCACCTGCTGGCTGGGGTCGAACAGGAAGTCATACCCTTGCCGCTCGCATTCTTCCGCCAGTTCCGTCATGGCCGTCGGATCGCCGGGCGAAATCACAACCAGGTCCGGGTCAAAATTCAGCGCTTCAGCCAGCGTATACCCTTTTGAATAAGCCATCGCGCCGGTATAAAACGACCCGATCTGATTATTATCAGCGTCGGTGTTGGCAAAAAACGAAGCCGTATACACATCGGGGATGACTCGCACCGCCGATGTGTCAACGCCATGTTGCTCCAGCCAGACCTGATAGTCGCCAAAATCGCGCCCAGCCGTGCCCATCAGTACGGGGCGTTCCCCCAGCAATGCCAGGTTAAAAGCAATGTTCGCCGCCGTACCACCACGCTCACGCACCATATCTTCAACCAGGAAGCTCACGCTGATCTGGTCAAGACGGTCTGCGATGAGGTGATCGCGGAAGCGCCCCGGAAACTTCATCAAATAGTCAAATGCGATCGATCCGGTAACAACAATCCTCATCAACTACCCCCATCCAGAGTGATTGCACTACGGGAAAGCAGAGGAAGTATACCACCAAATCCCCTTGCTGAAAGCTCCAGGTTCCCTCAAACAGCGGCTACACCTCAACAACCCTCGTGCCAGCACTTGCAATTTCCGTGCAGATGGTCTAGGTTCTCAGCCAGACCTGTACAACGAAAGCTCAGCGACTGCTGGATAACCACGGCAACCTGGCTATCAGCCGGGTGCTTCCCGGCCAGATTCACACAAAGTGCGGGCAGCTTTTTACCCCTGGCGGCTTCGGGCATTACGGAGGTCATCATGCCCATTCTTGACCGGTTAAACGGGGAACCACCCTCCAATGGCGATCATTCCGTGTCTCCGATCATTCCAGGGCGTTCTGGTCGCCCCAGCATGTCATTGGAAGCCATACGTGAGTTAGTTGAACGCCAGTTCCGCGAAGAAACCACTCATCGCGCTGATATCCTTGCCGGACTGGACACAGAAGAACAGCGTCGTTTACTGCTGCGCGAAGTCGCTGAGTACGTGTTTGCTACCGAAGCCCTTTCCCTTCAGCCATCCGAACAGGCCGCGATCCTGGATAAGGCATACCGCAATCTCTTCACACTTGGCCCCCTGGACTCCATTTTGCAGGACGAAACGGTCACCGAAATAACCATCAACGGCCCCTACGATATCCACATCCGGCGTGGATTCGGCCCGTTGCAACCTGCCAATACACGCTTTGATGACGCCACGCACCTGCAAGAACTTCTGACCCGCATCCTGGCTCCAACCGGTGCTGTGCCATCCGCATCATCGCCGTTCAGCGAAGTGGGCATGGTGCTGGGCGGACGCCCGGCTCGCCTGAGCATTGTCGCCCCTCCGGTCAGTCCCGTTTATACGGTCGAGATTCGTCTGCATCCTTCATCCCCGCGCCTCCTATCCGATCTCGCAGCACCCCCCACCACCCTGTCGGAGACTGGCAGTTCACTTCTGCGTGCTATTTTGACCGGCGGGCATGGAGTGCTTGTCGTTGGCGATGCAGCAACAGGAAAAACAACGCTGGCAGGCGCTCTGGTGGACATCATCGCATCGACCAATGCTCGTGTCATAGCTGTCGAACGCGCTGGCGAACTTCACCTGCCGCCGCACGTGGTGCGCCTGGGCCCTGTCATGCCCACCGACAACACGCCAGGGGCCGATTTTGCTGGGCAAATCAATAAAGCGTTAAACGACCGTCCAGACTGGCTCGTCATCGACGAAATCCGCGGAGACGAAGCGCCCGCCCTTTGGGACGCATTAACACGAGATGATGCGCCGCACTATCTTTGGGTGTTCCGCGGGGCCTCGCAACCAGATCGGTTGCGCAGTGCGCTTGGCATGGTGTTCCGAAGGTCACACCCTGCCCTCGAACAAAGTGCAATCAACACGGCGCTGGTGCATCACCTGCCGTTCGTAGTCATAATGACGCGCACGACAGATGCAGCACGCATATCAATGCTCGCTGAATGGTCGCTCCAGAATAGCGAATTGACCCTGCGTCCCCTGCTCGTTGCCAAAGGGGATGGCTGGGTGCTCACAAATCATCGCCCGCATTGCAACCTCTCTCTGCCCCCGAATTTCTGGGATTGAACACGCACCGCGTTGCAAAGAATGATGGCACTGGAATCCCTGCCACACTAAGCAACAAAAAGTGGCCCCCAGTGGAACCACCTTTGCAGCGCCAGTGTTTGAGGAATCATCGTTTTCGCTTGCGGTTGGCCCGTGCCTGTTGCGCCTTCCTCAGAATTTCGCCCACATCAACCGGAGATGGTTCAGCCGCTGGACTCGGCCCCTGTCGTGCATCTTGTTGTTGTATCGTTCCCGGCATTGCCGTAGAATCCCCCTCACCCTGCTCCGCATCAAATGACTTTCCGATTGCGTTAGCCCGCAACGCCATTTCACGCGCCAACGCCCCACTCTGTTCCAGGTCCCAATAGATGCCATTCCAATAGAGTATCTTCCCGAATCGCTGCGCAGCTTGCCGAACCTTTGGCGAGGAATCACCGACAAATGCCGCCGCCAGGTGGGGCAAGGCACGGGGATTATTCAATTGGGCCAGTTCTATACATGCCTGCTCGCGCTGCTCCGTAGATGCACCTTCCCGCAAACGCCTGAGCCAGATTTGAATATCGACGTCAGAGGGAGCCATCGCAGGCGCTCGACGTGCCCCAATCTGGGGTCGTTCCCCACCCAGGCTAGCCGACGCCGTCTCCGCCCCAGGACGCAGCGCCCCGGCCATCATCACCACGCCAAGCGCCGCACCACCGATCAGCGTGCCACCCAGTCCGGCTGCCGCTGCCATACCCAACTTGCGCCGGTTCATCCGGGCCTGGAAATCGAGCATATCCCGCTCAAATCCATCTTGCAGCCTGCGCAACAACTCAGCCTCAGAAGCATCTGGCATGTGCTCAATCTCGCGGTTAACCCCAAAATACTCAAACAAGGCGTCGAGCGTTGCATACCCCGCCTTCTCGGCTTCATAGAGTCGTGTGCCCGCCCAGGCCATCGCCTGCCGAACCGACGGATCCGTTTCCTTGGGGTAAAGTTCCCGCAGGCGCTTGAGGGCGCGCGTCTCGTCGAGCATGCCAAGCACGCGCACCACATCCAGGCGTACCGCAGGGTGCGGATTCTCCAAGCCATTGAGTAGCATCTCTAGTTTCATGCGTTGCCTCCGTCCGAGTCTCCGGCATTCGAGCCGGGCCGCAGCGATGAGTAACGCCCCCCAGGCAGCCTCAGCATGTATTATCTACTATACACGCGTTTCGCGGAACGCGTGACCTCTGCGCGCCCGTAACAAATCTTCATGATAACTAATGGCGGCCCGCGCATGTTCGTAGACCAGGAACCCAGGCAAACATAAAGAGGGCGCAGACTATCCGCGCCCCCCATCGCTGTCACAACCAAACGTCAGTTAATTAATACCCCTACCTGAAGCACCTGTTTGAGTTCAGAAAACGAGGAAATGACGAAGTTAGGCGGGAAATTCGGGTCAACGGCTCCACGAAACAGGCAAGTTCGCACACCTGCCTGCTGGCCAGCAATAATATCCAGTGTGCGGTCGCCCACCGCTAACACCTGTTCGCGCGGCAGATTGTGTCGCTCAATCAGTGCGACAAACCCCGCCGGATCAGGCTTGCGCGGAAACCCGTCTTCGACAGTGAGGCACTCGTAGAAAAGTCCCCCAACCCTGTACCAATTCAACAGATTGAACATGGATTCGCGGGAGCGGTGCGTAAAAATGAAATTGCGTCCCCCGGCCTTCAGCACGCGTTCGCATAAGCTGATGACGCCAAGAAACGGGGGTTGTTCATGCTCGGTCACCCGGCGTTGGTAAGAATCGACACGCCCCTCAAACGCGCGCCGGTCTAGCGCATGGCGAGCACTTAACTCATCTAACGTCTCGGACAACGTATCGCTTAACAGGATGGCAATGGTTTCGTGCGATTCGCTTTTGCCATAATCAGCAAGTGCGCGGGTAATGGAGCGGATGAGCGGTGGATACGTGTTAAACAGTGTGCCATCAAAATCCCAAATCAAATAGCGAAATCGCATCAGACCCCCCTACACCGCTTTCACAGTATATGTATTGTAACGCATTCATACACGCCTGCCCTGTAAACTCGATAACTTTCAGGAAACACTTACTCATACTATTGCAAGCGATGCAAACTACATGAAACCTGAGCATTCTCGGTGACAGCAACATCGGGTGATGAGGCGTATTTTCACATGGCATCGCTGTGCCGCATTGAACGAATTGGTGGCATATCGCGAGCCACGCCAAACGACTGCTTGCAACCCGATAGCTACTATCGTCACATTGGGAAGCAACAGCCTCGCATGCGCCCCGGCTTGGCAACGCGCAAGCTTCCCTATACCACCTGCTGATAAAACTTTTACGACCTGCTAACGCACTTTTTGTGGATCTGCGCTACAGTACAAACAACAGGTGGCGTTGTTGAAACGGATTTGGTCGTTACAGGAGAGTGCCAAATGACAAACATCACTCGTTGGGACCCACTTCGCGACATGATCACGATGCGCCAGGCCGTGGATCGCATGATCGATGAGGCGTTCGCTCGCGGCAGTCAAACCCGTGGAACCGGCGCTTGGTTGCTCCCAATGGACGCCTTTATCACGGACGAGGCTATTGTCATCCGGGCCGACGTGCCAGGCATCAAGCCTGAAGAACTGGAAATTACGCTCGAAGGCGACACACTTACTATTCGCGGCGAAGTCAAGCGCGAGGAAGAAAACAAGCGCAAATATGTCTTGCTTGAACGCCCAACCGGCAAGTTCGAGCGTACCCTGACAATCAACACGCCGATCGATCACGATCAGGTCGAAGCTCACTTCAAAGACGGTGTGTTGACACTCACGCTGCCCAAGGCCGAAGCGGTCAAGCCGCGACAAATTACCGTCAAGGCTGGCTGATTGGCCTATGCCAACCGATTTTTCCGCCGCTGGCCCGCCCGCAGGTCCTCATGCCTGCAGGCGGGCCCTTTTTGTTCGCCGCTACCCCTCCGCCGTCAACCCCGGTACAATAGCGCTGACGGTGCAACCCGAACCGTTTCGGAGGTGACCATGCGACACACCCGTTTGCTGTTGCTCATGCTGGTGACAATAGCGACTATTACTACGGCCTGTGGTGGAGAGGACTCGCCACCGCCTTCACCCACGCCACGCCCAACCGAAATCCCAACGCCAGCCATCCCACCGAGTCCGACGCCGCTGCCAACGCCGCTCCCCGCTGAATCACCCGGCGAGCGCGCCCAACTCCGCGTCGTTCATGCCAGCCCCGACCTTCCTTCGGTTTCGATTTACCTGGATGGCGCAAACATCGGCAGTGGGTTCACAGCCGGGTCCTATCACCAAACGCCCCTTAAGGTTCGCATGGGAGATTATTTGCTGCGCGTGGTGCTCACCGGTGAGAATCCCGACCTTGTGCCGCACTTGATTGAGCAGCGCATCACTGTGCCGCCTCAAAAGAATCTTATCATCGTGTTGGCCGGGCATGAAGGAGCCTATGGGGTGATAGTAGCGGAGGAAGACATATCACCACTACCGGCGGGCACGGCACGGCTGAGTGTCATTAATGCGCTGCCCGATAGTGGCACTCTTACTATCCAGGAAACCAGCCAGAGCGTGATCGCCGATCTCACGAGCGGAACAGCCAGCCCCCCGGTGGAGCTGGCAGAGGGCGAACATTCATTTGCGCTCGTGGATGACACCAGGCAACTTGGCACGCTCAACCTCTACAGCATGGCCCGCCATGCGTACACCCTGGTGCTCTTCCCCGATCCTGATACCGGTGAGGTGCAGACTGTAAAATTCCGCAGCCGTGTGGAAGATATCTCGCAGGTGCGGGTCGTCCACGCGTCGCCGGACCTGGAACCCGTCGCTGTCTATCTTGACGACATGCTGCTGGCCGAGAGCCTGGCCTATCGCACGGCAGGCAATTGGTCAACGCTTCGCTCTGCAAGCTACCAACTGCGGGTACTGCCCGCGAATGACCCCGACGCCCCTCCCATCTACCAGAAACAGATCGCGCTGCGCCCCGATGAAGCTGTCGATCTCGTTCTTCTTGACACCCGTGACCGGCTACGCGTCTCCACCATCCCGGAAGACCTCAGCCCGACGCCGGTCGATGCCGCGCGTCTGACCTTCGTGCATGCCGCTGTTGACGCAATTCAGGTTACGATCAAGACATTCGGCGGGGAGATTCCCGGCCTTCGCTCAATATCGTTTGGCACGGCTGCACAACCCCGCCTGCTCGCCGCCGGGCGCGAGGCGTTCATCTTCGAAACCGGCCGCTCCGACGCTCCCCGAGAAGTGGATTTGCTTCCGGAGCGCACTTGGGACGCAGGCTTCGCCTATCTGGTCCTGATCACCGACACCCCCAACGCGCCCCCCGTTGTGCTGGCGACAGGCGTCGGCACCGATGAAACACAATTTGCCGACACAGAGGAAATTGCCCCCGGCGAATCACTGATAGCTCCGGGAGGCCCGGCGCAGGGTTCGGGGAAACTCTCCATGCGAGTGGTGAATGCCCTGACGGACGCAGCATCGATTGATCTGGAGGCCGACGGGCAGGCGATTTTCGAGGCGGTCGTCTTTGCGGCCCCCACTGACTATCACACTTTTGATCGCCCGCCAGAGCATATCGCGATCCGGCGCAGCGACAATGGCAGCATCTTGATTGATACGGCCATCGTGCTCGACACCACCGCAGAAGACACGCAGATCACACTCTACGTTTTCTACGGCGAGGCCGGAGCAACCTACCAGCTCGCTACGGACATACCGATCGCGATCCCCGATGGGCAAACAATGTTGCGAATCTTCCACGCCGCGCCCGAAAAACCCCAGTTGCGAGTCGAACGGCCCGCAAGCGTTGCGTCCGGCCTCTCCCCAACCGGTGAAAGCGACTCCGGCGGCACAACCGGTGACCCGGAACCCGTGCCGCAACTCAGCGAGGAAGAAGAACTCGGCCTCATGCCGGAAGTTCTGATCACGGTGGTCGAGCAACTCGAATTTGGCCTTGCCAGCGATCCGCAGTTTGTCCCGGCAGAAACATACCCGCTCACCATCACCGAGCAAGAAACAGGCTTCATCGCGGGCATGTTGCCTGCGACCACCTTCGAATCGCGTGCTATGGTTGACCTGCTCCTCCTGCCAGATTCCAGCGGTCTTGGTCTGAATCCGGTGCTCATTGCGTACGAACCTGCTCCATAACCCCAGCCAGATGAGTCTTCATAGGGCAAGCGCGGGCCACGCGTCTGAATTCTGCGCTTGCCCCGCCTCACCGCCATGCTATAATCGCTGCCGCCTGGCAGCAGGCTGCGGCACGCCCCGCAGCGGGTATGTAAGCCCTTTTGCCAAGATATTTATGGAGAAATCACTGTGAAAGTTCTTATCACCGGAGCCGGCGGGTTTGCCGGTGGTCATCTGGTGGACTTCCTGCTCACTATGCCAGACTGCCGGGTGATCGCCACCGTGTTAAACCCTCCTGGCCAGAACCCGCGTCTGGATGGACACCCTGTCGAGCAACACCGCCTCGATCTTCGCGACGCCAAAGCAGTGCGCCAGGTCATCGAAGACACCCGGCCTGATTTAATCTTTCATCTGGCAGCGCTCGCTGATGTCGGGCAATCCTTCAAAGACCCCTGGCACACGCTTGCGAACAACATCCAGGCGCAAGTCAACCTGCTGGAGGCATGCCATCATGCCGCGCCAGAAGCCCACATTCTAGTTGTCAGTTCGGCGGAAATCTACGGTAGCGGCAAGAAAACGGGCGAACCCCTGGACGAAACCACCCCGTTTATGCCAACAAACCCCTACAGCGTCAGCAAAGTGGCCCAGGACATGCTCGCGCTTCAGTACCATCTGAGCTACGACATGCACATCGTTCGCACGCGCCCCTTTAACCACATGGGGCCGGGCCAGGGCGGAGGCTTCGTAGCGGCAGATTTCGCCAGCCAGATCGCGGCCATCGAAGCAGGCCAGCGCGAACCTGTGATGTTTGTCGGCAACCTGACGGCGGAGCGTGATTTTACCGATGTGCGTGACGTCGTGCGGGCCTATTACCTGATGCTGGCGCAAGGAAAATCGGGGGAAGTCTACAATGTGTGCAGTGGCAAAGGGTACAGCATCCAATACCTGCTCGACACGCTGCTCAGTTACAGTGCCGTCGACATCGCAGTCCGCCAGGACCCAGCCCGCATGCGTCCCTCAGACGTGCCACGTCGTGTAGGAGACGCCTCTAAGCTGCATACCGATACCGGCTGGGCCCCATCAATTCCATTTGAACAGAGCTTATTAGATATTCTGAACGACTGGCGCGCGCGTTATGGACTCGCGCCCGGCGCTGGTCATCCTGCAGGAGCAAACTAGCTATGGCAAAACGCGCGCTTATCACGGGCATTACCGGACAAGACGGCTCATACCTGGCCGAATTCTTGCTCAGCCAGGGTTACGAGGTTTTCGGCCTCGTCCGGCGCACGAGCACCGTCAATTTCAATCGAATCGAGCATATCCAAGAAAAAATCAACCTGATCCCTGGTGACATGCTGGATCAAACCTCGCTCCAACTGGCGCTCCAGCAGTGCGAGCCACACGAAGTATACAACCTGGCCGCGCAGAGCTTCGTGCAGACGTCATGGACTCAGCCGGTGTTCACCGGAGATGTCACCGCACTTGGCGTCACGCGCCTTTTGGATGCCATCCGGCACGTCGACCCCAACATCCGGTTTTATCAGGCGTCAAGTAGCGAGATGTTCGGCAAAGTGCGCGAAGTTCCCCAACGCGAAACGACGCCCTTCTACCCGCGCAGCCCATACGGGGTCGCCAAAGTCTACGGCCATTGGATCACCATAAATTACCGTGAAAGCTACGGTCTCCATGCCACCAGCGGCATCCTATTCAACCACGAAAGCCCCCGTCGTGGCATCGAATTCGTGACACGGAAGGTTACGTATAACGTCGCCAAAATAAAGCTCGGCATGGCCAAAGAGTTGCGATTGGGCAACCTGGACGCACGGCGCGATTGGGGTTTCGCTGGCGACTATGTCCGCGCCATGTGGTTAATGCTTCAGCAAGACGAACCAACCGACTACGTCATCGCTACCGGCGAGACGCACTCGGTCGAAGAATTAGTGACCGTCGCCTTCGAATACGTCGGCCTCGACTGGCACGATTACGTGGTGCAAGACCCGCGCTTCATGCGCCCGGCGGAGGTTGATTTACTCGTGGGAGACGCGTCGAAAGCTGGCAAAGTCCTCGGCTGGGAGCCGCAGGTTAGTTTCGAACAATTGATCCATATGATGATTGACGCCGATCTGAAGACCCTGAAATCAGGCGGTAAAGCCTGATTGGTTTCGGCAACGGGCAATCCGATCTTCAAGCAGGGTGAATGATGCCACTCGTTGACACACACTGCCACCTCGACTTCAATGCGTACGACGGCATCCGCGACCAGGTGATCGACGAAGCCGCCGCACACGGCGTAACACGCATCATCAACCCCGGCATTGATCTCGCCCGCTCACGTGCCACATGTAACCTGGCGGACATATATCACAACGTATACGCCGCCGTCGGGGTGCACCCCAACAGCACTGTTGGCTTTGGATCTCAACACCTCGACGAACTCCGCCAAATGGCCGCGCACCCTAAGGTGGTTGCCATTGGCGAGATCGGCCTGGATTACCATTGGGATGACTCGCCCAAAGAGACCCAGTGGGCCGCGCTCGAAGCACAACTTGCCCTGGCCGCCGAACTGGAACTGCCAGTCATCATCCACAACCGCGAGGCCAGCGAGGACGTCTTGGAAATTCTGGAATCATGGGTGAAAACACTTCCGGATTCGCTTCGCACGCGCCCCGGAGTCTTGCACTCATTCTCCGCCCCACCCGCCACCGCCGAACGAGGACTTGCGCTGGGGTTTTATCTCGGCTTTACCGGCCCGGTCACGTTCAAGAACGCAGACGAATTAAGGCAGCTTGCGGCCCATGTCCCCCAAAATCGCATAGTGATCGAAACTGACGGGCCGTTCCTGACACCCAGCCCGCACCGGGGCAAGCGCCCGAATAAGCCAGCCTATGTGCGTTTCATCGCTGAACGGCTGGCCGCGCTCCGGAACGTTACGACTGAGGAATTCGCCGCTCAAAGCACAGCAAATGCCGAACGGCTCTTTGTATTCCCACTGTCCCCATAGTTAAAACCGCCCCGTTCAAACTATGGGGCGGCTGCAAATTCCATCATTGAAACGACAGGCAGGGCTTAGGCTTCAGGTCCCTGCCCACCACCTGCGGGCCTCCCTGGACGGTTGCGGAAACCGTCGAATCGTCCGGGCGGGCGGTTCCGCTGCCCACCGGGACGGACGAGCGGCGCGTTCATGCGGTTCACCAGGCGATCATGCAGGCCGTCCAAGATTGCGTCAGCCTGTTCCTGGCTGATCTTGCCATCAGCCACCATCTGGTTCACCTGCTCGGTAATCCGTGCCTCTGCCTCCGCGACAACTGCTTCTGAACTCACGCCGTTGCTCTCCGCAATATCAGCCAACGTAGGCGGCGTCAACGCATCGCGTAGCAAACTCCTCGCATCGGTTCCGGCCATCTCAGCCAGCGCTCCTACCAGCGACATCTCCACGGCCTGTTGCAGGCGCTCACGGAGCTTAGGATTTTGGTTGGGCGGCAACGGCAAGTTCTCATACACCGCCTTATTCAATGCCTCCCCAACTCTGGCAAGTATGGCATCGGCGTTTTCTTGCGAAATCTTCCCATCAGCCACGGCCTGCTCGACGCGCGCCGTCGCGTCTGCCAGAACCCTATCAATCACGGTTTGAGGATCAACGCCGTTTTCTTCCAGCACTGTGGCGAGCGTTTTGCCATCCCGCAGCTCCTGGAGCACCTCCCGCGCCGACAACCCGGTCATCTCCTGGACCGTCTGCATTAACGCACCCGCCAGTCGTTTATCAGGCCCGCGCTGACCACCAGGTCGTGGCCCTGCGCTATCCGGCCCTTGAGCGGCTGCCACCCCAATAGCCCCAAACGCAATGACGACCACCAATATCACCACACCCATCCGCATTGTCCACTTGTTCATCGTTCACTCCTTTGCCGTTATCACCGCACAACGCAGTGTGCAATTCCGTCAAGTTGTCTCAATTATCGTCGCAAATTGTTACGCAATCATGATCCAGCGTCGGTTGAGTTGTAAAATTTTGGTAAAATGACGACTGCTGAGTATGGTAGCAAACAATTGCTAAACCAAGAAACCACCGGCGGGAATGACGAACGTCTCGTTGTGCAAGAACAACTAGCGGACTGGCTTGGCTTCACGCCGGACGAACTGGCAGCCAACCGTTCGGGCCGGCTCAGCACCCGGCAGCACCGGGATATGCTTTATCGCCACGTCGGTGATCTGGTGCGTGGTGCAGTAGCGTTCTGTTTAGGGTGTATCCTGCTGGCAACAGTAGCCCAGAGCGCAGACCGGGTGTGGGAGCAGGTGCTTTCAGGCATGGCGTTTGTCGCCCTGATTGTGCTCGGAGGCACGTGGGTGCTCGCCATTGCGCGGCTGGCGCACCCGCAAGTTCATACGGTAAGTGGAAGCCTCTGCAGGGGTGCAAACCCGGCCAAGCCGCACGTTGTGATCGGCAGCACCTCACTGCGGATAACGTTCAGGCGGTGGAAGCATCTACCTGACCATTTCGGCGGGCGTTACCGTGCATACTACGATTCGTCGAATACATTATTAAGCGTTGAACTCATAGACGAGGATATACCAACTTGAGCGAAAAACCGTCCGCTACGATGCCGCAAACCGCTCCTGGGGCTGACGCCATCGATCTGTCGATCCTTATCGTAAGTTGGAACGTGCGCGACTTACTCGTCGGTTGCCTGGCGAGCATCGCCGCCAGCCCCATTAGACTTGTTGCGCCTGATGGAACGACGCTGGGCGATTCGGGGCCACGCACCGAAGTCATTCTGGTTGACTCGGCGAGTAGCGACGGCACGCCCCACATAGTACAGGAAAAGTTTGCTTGGGTGTACCTCGATGGCCAACAGGAGAATGTGGGATTCACGCGGGGCAATAACATGGCCTTGCGCAAGGCTCGCGGACGCCACTTACTGTTGCTCAATCCGGACACAGTGGTACACAATCAGGCGCTGCCTGAACTGGTGGCGTATCTCGACGCGCACCACGATGTCGGCATCGTGGGACCTCATGTGCTTAATGACGACGGCACGACGCAGTCCACCCGGCGGCGTTTTCCAACTCGAGTAACAGCGATCTTTGAAAGCACGTGGCTCCAGGGTTACGCACCACGCCGTGTGCTCGACCGTTTTTATGTCAATGACCAGCCGGATGACGGCATTTTCGATGTCGATTGGGTACAGGGATGTGCCCTGATGATCCGCCGTGAGGTTTATGAACAGATCGGCGAACTCGACGAACAGTACGTGATGTTTTCTGAGGAACTCGACTGGTGCCGCCGCGCAAAGGATGCTGGCTGGCGGGTGGTCTATGTTGGAACGGCAGACATCACACATTACGGTGGGAAAAGCACCGAACAAGTCGAGACAAACAAACACATCTACTTTCAGCAGAGCAAACTGCGCTACTTCCAGAAGTATCACGGGCGCAGATTCGCCCTTGCGCTGCGGACATTCCTGCTGTTAAGCTACGCCGTGCAGATCGTGATTGAAAGCGTCAAAGCAGCGCTTGGATACAAACGCGCTTTGCGACGCGCACGGATTACGACATACGCACACGTCATACGGGCGCTGCTCACTCGTTGACACATTGAGCAGGTTTGCTACCTGGTTAGGACAACGATGCGAATTGGACAAATCACCGGTGAATACCCCCCGATGCAGGGGGGAGTCGGAGCGTTTACCCGGGAACTTTCACGCGCCCTCACCAACCTCGGCCACGAGTTATTCGTGTTTACCGATTACCGCGCCTCAAGCAATCAGTACGACGACGTGGTGCATGTCACGGCTGACGCCCATTCGTGGGGATGGGGAGCGCTGAGCCGCATCCGGCGGTGGGCACAGGCGCAAAAGCTCGACGTTGTCAACATTCAATACCAGGCCGCCGCGTACAATATGGCCGCCTTCATCCACATCCTGCCACTGCGGTTAGACAACGTGTGCGTTGTAACCACATTCCACGACCTGCTCGTGCCGTACTTGTTCCCCAAAGCTGGCCCTCTGCGCTACCAAGCCGTCTTGACCCTGGCCCGGAGTAGCGATGGCGTGATCGTGACCAATCGGGGTGACGAACGCCGGTTGTCATCTGAAAAATCAATCGCCAGCCTGCGCCACATCCCGATTGGGTCCAACATTACGCCGCAACTGGGACCAAACTACAACCGCACCGCGTGGCGTGAGACGCTGGGTTTCCAGCCGGACGACGTTGTAATCGGTTATTTCGGTTTTCTCAATGCCAGCAAGGGGATCGACACCCTGTTGCAGGCAGTCCATCGCGCCCGCGACAACCACCTGCCAGCCAAGCTGCTTATGATCGGCGGACGCACCGGAACCAGCGACCCCGCCAACATCGTCTATGCTCGTGAAGTCGACCGCATGGTAGAAGACCTCGGCCTGCGCGACCACATCCACTGGACCGGCTTTGTGGATAGCGAGAAAGTGAGCGGGCACATGGCCGCATGCGATATTGTGGCCCTCCCCTTCCGAGACGGCGTATCGTTCCGGCGAGGAAGTCTGATGGCGGCGCTGGCGCATGGATGTGCAATTATCACAACACACCCAGAAGTCGACATGCCCGAACTGGTGGAAGATATGCATGTGCGCCTGATCCCCCCAGATTCGCCTACCGCGCTTTGCATCGCCATTGAAGACCTGGCCGGTAACCCGCAACTGCGCGAGGAAATGGGCAACCATGCGCGTGAGCTTGCTCAGCGCTTCGCGTGGGAGAACATCGCCTCCGAAACCGCCGCATATTTCGCCGACCTGCTCGGCAACTAGCCCGAAAAACCAGACAGGAGCGCACCTGAAGCGATGCGCTCCTCGTTTTCCGGCCATTCAACGCCTAGTCGCCAGGTGCAGGCACGGCTTCAACTGGCTCATAGGTGATATGGTCCACTTCATCACCACATTCGTCCTCAAGGCAATGCGGTTCGCGTGGCAACACCAGGAAAGTGAACAGCGCCGCCGCCCCCATGACAAACGCCGCTGCAAACATCCCGTCAGTCATGCCAGACACAAATGCATCATTGGCCACCGACACCAACATCTCGGATGTCTGCCCGCCTATCTGCGCGGCAACCATGTGCGCCCCCTGAATACTACTGCGCACCACCTCATAGACCTGTGGCGGGGCCAGACTTTCCAGTTGGGACACTTTATCCAGATAAGTGTCATTCATCAGCGTGCCCAGCACCGCAACGCCGAGCGCACCGCCCACCTGCCGCGTCGTATCGTTCATGGCGGAGCCAACTCCGGCCTTACTGATCGGCACCGCCCCCATGATCGAGTCGGTGGCAGGACTCATGGCCGATCCCATGCCCACGCCGAGAATCCCCAGGCCGAGCAGCACGGTGGGATAAGAAGATTCAGGCGTGACGGTCTGTGAGAGAAAGAGCATCCCACTCGCCGCAATCAAGAACCCAACACCCACGACGACTTTTGCGCCAAACCTGGCAGTCAGGCGCGCCGATAACCCCGCCGAAATCATCAAGATCGCCGACATGGGGAACATGCGCAACCCGGCCTCAAATGCCGAGTAACCCTTCACCGACTGGAAATACTGGCTTAGGAAAAACAGGGCACCGAACATGCCGAACATCATCAGTGTCATCGCCACATTGGCGCCGGTAAATGACATGTTACGGAATAGATACACCGGCAGCATCGGTGTCTCTGTCCGGTTCTCCCACCAGAAGAACAAAACAAGCAACACTGCCGAAACCGCGAACCCGGCCAGGACATGGGACGCGCCCCAACCACTAACGCCCGCCTCGATAATGGCATAAACCAGCGCTAGCAACCCCCCAAACGAAAAGATGACCCCGGGGATGTCTGGCGGAGGCGCGCTTGCATCTTTAGACTCCGGCACAAAGAGTCGCCCCCCCATCAGAGCAACAACCACGACCGGCAGATTGACGAAAAACACGGCATTCCAACTGTACCGTTCGATCAGCCAGCCCCCCACCAGCGGCCCGACACCAATGCCCAGCCCGAACACACCGGCCCATATGCCAATGGCCTGGGCGCGCTCACGCGGATCACGGAACATGGCTGAGATCAGCGACAGAGTCGCCGGCATAATCAACGCCCCCCCGATTCCGAGCAGTGCCCGCGCCGCCAGCAACATCTCGGTGGATGTCGAGAGGGCAGCCATGAGCGAAAATACGCCAAACCAGGCCACACCAACTTGCAACGCCCGCTTCCGCCCCAGGCGATCACCGATCGATCCAGTGGTCAGCAGCAACGCAGCAAAAACAAGAATGTACGCATCAACAATCCATTGAAGTTCACTGGCCGTCGCGCCCAAATCACGTGAAATGGCCGGCAGGGCTACGTTGAGCACGGTGTTATCCAGGCTGATGATCAGCAAAGATGTACAGATGAATATCATCCCCAGCCATCGTTGGCGATAGTGAGTCGATTCACTCATTACCAGGTATTCCTCCTTACGAATTCGATTGATTGATAAAGCGGTAGTGCAAATCACGCCCCAACTTACCTAGCACTCGCTAAGCAGTTCGGCGCATAAAAGAGAGCTTTCGCTCTCAGAACAATCGCATGATGGGCACCTCATTCAAGAAAGATGCCGAAATGCGCCTCAATCTCGCCCAACCAGGCTTCACGGTCGGCCTGTGACACGTCAGAAACAGCGCACAGATTGAACCAGCGCGTCTCGCGCACCCCGCAAGCTTCCAGAATCCCCTTGCACAATACGGGTTCAACGGATGTATAGACCGGTTCGGGTGCGCCCATCGTGGTAATAATCGTCGCGCCTTTGATATGGGTGAGCAGCGGACTGAAGTCAGCTTCGGTGAAGGCCCATTGTGGCAAAAAGACTTTGTCGAAAAACCCTTTGAGCATGGCGGGCATCACTTCCCACCACACCGGAAAAATGAATATTAGATGCTCTGCTGCGTCAATCCGGCGTTGGTAGTCGGCCACCTTGGGGTCCAAAAACTTGCCCTGCGTGTAAACGGCCAATTCTTCCTCGCGCATGACCGGATCAAACCCTTCCCGGTGTAGATCCAACACATCAACCTCATGCTCTGCCGTTTCGAAAACCTTGACCACTCGTTTCAGGATGGTATGGTTAAAACTTTTGGGCCAGGGATGATCAATGACTGCCAATACACGCATCGTTAAGTTCCTTTGCTCACGTGATGACCGCCGCTCAGTAACGTGGCAGCATATTGCAAAAACGCGTCCACATCGATATCAAACCTTGACTGCAAGTCCAGGTGAATCATAAGCTGTCCATAACCAAAGTTCACAAAAAGCATGACGAGTGTAAAATACCGCGCTTTTTGCCGGTCAGGAACGAACTTACTGACCACATCCGCCAGCGACTCAACCATGTCCCGGTGCCACTCATATAACATATCGCGTTCATCTTCAGTAAGTTTTGGAAACTCCGCCACCAACCACCGAATCTGCGTCAATGTGCGCGTGTCGATCTGCCTGAACGTTCCGCACCAAAAGCGTTCAACCAATTCGTGCAGCGACTGGGCAGCCTGGCATTGCTCGACGACAAGTCGAAGGTCCGGCACATTCCGTTCGACGACAGCCCGTAGAAGCTCACGCTTGCCATCTCTGAAATGGTAATAAAGCGCGGCCTCGGTGCAACCAACGGCCTCGGCGATCTGCCGCACGGACGTCGCGCTGTACCCGTTTTCGAGAAACAGGCGTGACGCCACTTGAATGATTTTCTCGCGTCTGTTCGAGCGTTCGGGCATGATATTTCTCACTTAACGAGCGTTCACTAGAAAATACACCAGACGGGCAGGTCTGTCAAGAGCAAAACCGCATCGCGGCATCGGAACAGAGCGATAGGAAGGCCTGCATTCTCTTACAACCGTTCGCCCATATATCAACATTAGCAGCTATAATAGATCATGAATTGGAAAGTTCCTGTTACAGAGTTAGTTGTCGCGGGAGCCACCCATGTACAAGCTGCATCGTAATGCCCATTCCCCCGGTGACGAATGGCGGGTCAACCCGCTGGACGAGCAAACAGAACGTGCGCCGGTAAAACGAGTTGCATTGATTACCGAAGCCTTTCTTCCAAAGCTTGATGGCGTGAGCAAGTTGGCGACGCTCACCGCACGCCACCACCTGAACATGGGCCGAGAGGTGCTCATTCTGGCCCCGCAACTCGCCCTCAACGGCCACCGCACGCCAGATACTCTCGATAGAGCACGCGTGGTCGCTGTGCCGTCAGGACATTTGTGGCTTGTCCCGCCTGAATCTCGATTCGGACTGCCCTACGTGCGATTGCGTGAACTAAGCCTGTTTGAGCCAGACCTGATTCACTTGTTCAGTCCAGCTTCGCTTGCCTGGACAGGCATTCGCTACGGCCAGTGCCACCGCATTCCCCTGGTTGCCAACTACCAGACCGATCTCCCCGGCTACACGCAGCGCTACGGAATTGGTTTCATGGAGCCGGTCGCCTGGTCGTACATCCGCCATTTGCACAGCAAGGTCACGCTGACGCTCGTGCCCACCCAGCACAACATGCGCGAGCTGCGAGCGCGAGGTTTTCAGCGCCTGCGGCTTTGGTATCGCGGCTGCAACACGACACGATTTAACCCGGCACGTCGCACACCGGACATGCGG
Source organism: uncultured Anaerolineaceae bacterium (assembly GCA_964611395.1). Lineage (GTDB taxonomy): Bacteria > Chloroflexota > Anaerolineae > Aggregatilineales > Aggregatilineaceae > CAZSXY01. Next base: position 19,248 of record CAZSXY010000034.1, read on the forward strand.
CGACGCCTGCTCGGTGATCGTCCCGACGACAGTCTGCTGGTGCTTTATGTGGGCCGCCTTGCCCGCGAAAAACGTCTTGATCTGCTCCGCGACGTGGCACGCCTGGACGGCGTCGCCCTCGCCATTGTGGGCGATGGCCCCATGCGCCGCGAACTTGAGAACCAGTTTGCCAATCGTGCCACATTCACCGGTTTCCTCACGGGTGACGCGCTGGCCGAAGCCTATGCAAGCGCCGACGTTTTTGGATTCACAGGAACTAATGAAGTGGCCGGGCAAGTCGTCATCGAGGCGATGGCATCAGGCCTACCGGTGCTGGTACCCAATTCAGGCGGCATCATCGATTATGTATCCAATGGACACAACGGGTTCCTCTGCGCAATCGATCCTGCCGCCTACGCCCAGCGCGTCGCCTTTCTGCGGGATCACCCGGCAGAACGCCACGCGATGAGCCAGCATGCCCTGGAATTCGCCCGCCGGTTGTCGTGGGAAGATACAATGGCCCGCCTGGAACGACTTTACGTGGAAGCGATCGATCTTGCCCGACACACACAAACGATTCGTGAGCGCCTGCGCGCGAGCGTCCGTTCAGCGCATGGGTCACTCACCGCCCGTTTTGGACGTTCGCCCTAGTCGTCTTCTTGCCAGGGCAACGTCAGGCGAACGCCCGATACTCGCCCTGGCAAAGCCCCCTGCCATCCGGTAAACTTCGCACCCATGATCACGCGGCCAACCAAACATCGCTCGATGACCTATGTCTGCTGAGACCAACCGCCAGCGCCTGGGGCTGGCACTCATCTTGGGTGTCTATCTCGTTGTCGCTGTCATCTACAGCATCGTCACGCCCTTGTTTGAGGCGTCTGACGAACTGTGGCATTACCCTATGGTCAAATATGTCGCCGACCACGACTTCGGTCTGCCCATCCAAGACCCGGCCAACCCTGGCCCCTGGCGACAAGAAGGCGGGCAACCGCCGTTGTATTACCTGCTTGGCGCGGCGCTGACCCGATGGATTGATACCTCGGATATCGATCTGGTACGCCGTGTTAACCCCCACGCCGATCTCGGCGTGATCGTGCCCGACGGCAATGTCAACATGGTCGTCCACAATCCCGCCAGGGAGGACTTCCCCTGGTCGGGCACAGTCCTTGCCATGCATCTTGTCCGCTTCCTGTCGATCCTGATGGGTATGGGCACGGTCTGGCTCACCTATTGCTTGGGTCGCGAATTATTCCCCGACATCCCCGCGATTGCCCTGGCAGCAGCCGCATTCACAGCATTCAACCCCATGTTTATATTCGTCAGCGCGGTGATCAATAACGATAACCTGTCAACGCTGCTGGCAAGTGCGTTGCTGTTTATGATCGTCCGTCTTGTGAAGCAATGGGATACGCCCCCACCCCATCGAACCTACGCAGCACTTGGCATCGTCGCCGGGCTCGGTATGCTCTCCAAATTCCAGTTCGGGTTTATGTTGCCGATCATTGCCCTGGTACTGCTCATTCTTTCGATTCGGGCGCGCGATTGGCGTCCGTTCGTCTTGGGCGGCGCGATTGCGGGCGGGATCACAATTGCAATTGCGGGCTGGTGGTACTGGCGCAATTACGATCTGTACGGTGACGCTACTGGCATTAACGTGTTCCTCGACCTTGTGGGCAGACGCGCCGTTCCCGCCGACCTCGCGCAACTCTGGACGGAGCGCAAAACGTTCATGATGTCCTACTGGGGCTTTTTTGGCGGGATCAACGTGCCCATGCGGGATAGCACCTACACCCTATTTAACCTGCTGGCGATCCTTGCGATGCTGGGATGGTTGGTGGCGCTTGTGCGCGAACTTGCCACGCGCTTCCGCACGCGAACCTGTCCTGCGGCACGCTCGCTGCTTGTTGCGCGCGCTCTGACCGTCGCGTGGGCGGTGATCGTGCTCGTTTCGCTGCTAATCTGGACGCGTCAGACATGGGCATCCCAGGGACGGTTATGGTTTAGCGCAATCGCTGCGCTCAATGTGTGGATGGCCGCCGGGATCGCGGCGTGGGCCGCCAAATCACCCCGCATCATAGCCACTAACCTGGCCGTAGCCGCCGCTGCCTTTGCGATGATTGCCGCGTTGCAGCCGTTTACGACCATTCGTCCTGCTTACACATTGGATCATGATGCGCGGTGGGCTACGGATACGCTCGAACGAGGTGCTCACCAGGCTACATGTTTTGCAGAACCCGGCTCCGGTGCGGAAGCGTTGTGCATCGCCTACCAGACTGTTGACGGCTCTCTGCAACCGGGTGACTACCTCTATCTGTCTCCATCCATGACCGTCAAACAAGCGATGCAACGCGATTGGAGCATCTTTGTGCACCTGGTCAACGAAGACGGTGGCATCGAGGCGCAGCGGGACATTTACCCCGGCGGCGGCTTGCTCGCGACAAGCGACCTGCAACCAGGCGAATCCTGGAACAATCGCATTGCGGTGCACATCCCACAGGGCATCTATACGCCGCAAGAACTCGACGTGTACCTGGGTTTGTACGATCTAAACACCTTTGACCGGATGATTCCAGCCGGCGCCAACGCCGATCCTGGGGCCAACCGGTTGCTGCTCGGACGCGTTGAGTTGGCGACGCCACCGGGGACCACTCCCAACCCGGTTAACGTGAACTTCGACGACCGCTTCCTTTTGCGCGGCTATGAAGTCAGCAACCGCTCCCTACGCCCCGGCGAATCAACAGACATCACGCTCTATTGGGAAGCGCTGCAATCATCCACGACCGAATACGTCATATCAGTCCAGATTATCGATCCAGACCCGTCGCGTCTGGTCAAAGCGGCCCAGATCGACTCGCCGCCCACGCCACCTACAACCACATGGCAACCGGGCGAGACCATCCGCGACACGCGCTCACTGACGGTGATGAGCGATACCCCGCCGGGCCGCTATCGCGTGCTTGTTCGCGTCTATCCTGCCAACGATCCCGCCCATCCGCTCCGCATCCGCGCGGGAGCCGGTGGGCAGTCGCAGGATTTCGTGTGGCTGAGCTGGATTCAGGTCAAAGCGCCATGACGGCTTTCGTCCGGAACAGGCTGGCCCCTTCCTGGCTGGCGATCATCCTGGTTGGTTATATGGTGCTGGCTGTGATCTACAGTGTTGTCACGCCCATCTTTGAGCCTCCGGATGAAGTGTTCCATTTTCCACTCATAGACCACATCGCCGATACGGGTCGCTTGCCGGTGCAAGACCCCGCCATCGAAACGCTCTGGCATCAGGAAGGCAGCCAACCGCCTCTGTACTACGTGTTGAGCGCCTCGCTTGTGAAACTCATCGACCGCAGCGACCTCGAAGCCCGGCAGGAACGCAACCCCCACGCCCGCATTGGCGTGGGACTGGCAACCGACAACCAGGCAATCGTTTTGCACGATTGGGAGGCCGAATCGTTCCCCTGGCAGAAGACCACCCTGGCCGTGCACATCATCCGGTTTTTCAGCATCCTGCTCGGCGCTGGAACCATTACCTGCATTAGCTTCCTTGCGCGGCTCGCCGTTCCCGAACGTCCCGCAATTCATCTGGCGGCCACGCTTCTGGCCGCCTTCAACCCGATGTTCTTGTTCATCTCAGCGTCGGTCAATAACGACAACTTGATCAACCTACTAAGCGCCGCTGCACTGGTGGCGTTGCTCCGCCTGTGGCACTATGGATATTCCACACGCAAACTGATCGCCCTCGCCATCCTGATGGCACTGGCATCGATTAGTAAATTGAGCGGCCTGGCACTTTACCCCACCGCCGGACTGGTTGTACTGCTCCTCCACGCCCGCGACCGGTTGGGCTGGCGAAGCCTGCTCAAGGCCGGAGTTCTCACAGTAGTCATCTGGCTGGTGATAGCCGGTTGGTGGTACTGGCGAAATATTGTTCTCTATGGCGAACCCACCGGAATGGAACGCATGATCGCGATCATCGGCCCGCGTGAAACCGCGCCCTCCTGGAGCGATCTGCTGGACGAATTGGAGGGTTTGCGCCTGTCCTTTTGGGGCGTCTTCGGCATGCTCAACGTCATCGCCCTCGACTCTTTGTTTGACTATGGCAATGCGTTGGTTCTCGCCGCGCTCACGGGCTGGTTGGTGGTGTCGCTGCGAACGCTCGCGAAGCCCAGAACGCCACAGTCTCACACCTCCAGCCGACCCACCCCCGCGGACTGGATCACCCGACAACGTTCCCGCCTTGCGGTTGCGTTCCTTTTGCTGCACGTGCTCATTGTGTTCGCTGCGCTTGTCAACTGGACCCGACGCACGCCCGCGACTCAGGGCCGCCTGCTGTTCCCGGTGCTAGGGCCTCTGGCGATCCTCGCCGTGCTGGGCATTGCTCACCTGATCCCGCGTAGGAGCTGGCAAAAAGTCATACCGATTACAGCCGTCCCCCTCACAGTCTTTGCCGTAATGCTCCCCTTTACAACCATTCGCCCGGCCTACCAACCTCCACCGACCGTAGCGAGCATAACTGCAGACGCGATCCCGGTGGATGCGCAATTCGGGCCGATCGAACTGTTGGGCGTGCAGGTGGGCGACGCCAACATCGAACCTGGCAACGAGCATCACGGGTTGCGTATCACATTGTACTGGCGTCCGCGTGCCCATACTGCCGAAGACATGAGCCTGTATGTGCAGGTGCTCGGCCTGCCGGATGCGACCTCAGAAGTGGGCCTGCAAGAAATCGGGAAGCTCGACACCTACCCCGGCGGCGGATTGCTTCGCACCACGACATGGGAACTCAACCGGATCTATGCCGACAGTTATCAGATTCCCATCATTGCGGACGCACTGACACCGGTGCGCCCCAAGCTCAAGATCGGTTGGCGACAGTTCGAAACGGGCGAGGAGTTCGAGCCAGCCACGCGCACTGGACAGCCGCGCGCGCCGGTGGTGGTTGAAGCGGGACGCATCGCAGGCAAGAGCCACCACCTTGACGTCGCTACGCCTCTCGATGCAATATTCAGCAACGCCTTGCGACTAAGCGGTAGCAAATTTGATCGCACAGTGGCTCTGGCTGGCGAGTCTGTTGCGGTGATGCTGGAATGGCAGGCCCTGACGCGCGTCCACGAAGATTTCACGATCCTCGTCCATCTCCTCAATTCCAACGCGCCCGGCCAGCCACTGGCGCAAGCCGACTCGCCGCCGTTAAATGGCCGGTGGCCCACGTCCGCATGGGAACCCGGACACGCGTTCATCGACACGCACACCATCTCCCTCCCGCCAGATCTTCCACCAGGCCAGTATCGTGTTGCGATTGGCTTCTACCATCCCGCCGACTTCAGCCGTTTGCCAGTCGCGACCAAACACGATACGCTACCGGGAGCGCTGCTTTTGCCGCAGGTGATAACGGTACAGGAATAGCGATTCTATGAACGCCACGCAGCGGTTGAAAACGCTGGCCAGCAGACCCGCGCTCGTCGCCGTGATTATTCTCTCGGCACTTTGGGGGCTATTCTTCTGGCGTCTGCTCACGCCAACCGAACCCGATCGCGTCATCTTCGAAAAAGGCGATTTCCCCCTGCATTACTTCTCCTACAGTGATTACCAGGTGGAACGCATGTGGCAGGGTGAAATCCCGTTGTGGAACCCCTACAACTACGGAGGCGATCCCTTCGCCGCGAACGTGCAATGGGCCGTATGGTACCCTCCGCGCTGGATTGCTGCGCTCATCGCCGGGCGTGGCGGGTGGGATATCGAGGCGCTACAACTGGAAGTCGCTGCCCATTACTGGCTCGTCAGCTTGATGATGTATGCCCTGTTGCGAGTCTTGCTCCGCGAGCGACCACGCCCCGTTCTTGATCCGGCCCTATTCGGCAGCGTGCTATGGACCTATGGGGGTTACCTGACTGGTTATCCGATGCTCCAGCCAAGCATCCTTGAAGCTATTGCGTGGCTGCCCTTGATGATTCTCGGTGCTCACCTCAGCCTCACGCGCGATTGGTGGCGCGTGCGCGGCATCTTGCTGTCAAGTATGATGTTCGGGCTATCATTCTTTGGCGGGCACACGCAGACCACGATGCAAATGGCCTACCTCACCGCGGCTTACATCGCCTTCGAAAGCTGGCGACGCGGGCTACGCTGGCGTGAGATCGCGTGGCGCATCGCATTGTTCGGCGGTCTGGGAATCGCGCTCTCGGCAATCCAACTCGTGCCTGCCATTGAACTGACACAGCACTCATTCCGCGCTGAAGACTATCATTACATCGAAAAATCCGTTGGCTTCTCATTCACCGAACTGGTGCAGTTCGTCTGGCCGCGTCTTTTCGACGCCGTCTGGTGGCCTCTCTATATTGGAGTTGCGGGGTTCTTGCTGGCCCTCAACGCGATAGTGCGCCCCAAAAAGCACTATATCTTTTGGATCGGCGTCATCATCGTTGGCTTGTGGCTTTCGTTTGGCGGCAACAGCATCGTTTATGACGTGTTCTACCTCGTCGCCCCTGGCTTCAATACGTTCCGCCAGCAGGAACGGGCCGCATCACTGGTCGTTTTCGCCATGATTATTCTGGCGACCGATCAACTTGCCAGCCTTTTGAGCAATCCTGAACGTGACGGCCCCAACGAAACACGGCTGGCATGGCTCGCCCGCGCTCACCTAGTGCTGACCGCGACGGTGTTCATCATAGTTGCCATCATCACCGAGCTTCAAGCGCAAGACGTCAAGAGCACGACACCCAACGCCTTTGGGTTTGTAGCTCTCGTCAGTCTGACGTTCAACGGGTGGTTACTCTGGCGACAGCACGACCGGCGCGACCTGGTACGCTGCGCGTTGCTGGTGCTGCTGGTGGTCGATCTGTTTACACTCGGCGTGAATTCACCGAACTTTGTCGAAGATATCCCTGCGAACCGCATCCGCTCGCCCGATAACCTGGAATTGCTCCAACAGCCTGTTGAGGATATCCAATGGCACGTTGACGGCGCGGCGGGCATCCAGACTTACGGCACGTACTGGCGTATTCCAGACATTTATGGCACCGGCCCTTTCCGGCTGGCGACGCTGGAGAAACTGCGGGGCATCCGCGTTGACCGGCGCTGGGAAGTATTCGCCGTCCACTATGCCACCATGATCGCAGAAGTGCCCGACAACGTGCCGGTCGAAGCAGCCGGGGAGGGAATTAACTACGACGGTCAGGACTATACCCTGTATGAATTGAAAGACCCGCGCCCGTTCGCCCACCTGGTCTATCAGGTCCGCGTCTCCGATGATGGGCGGGCAGGCGCACGCGATATCATGGCCGAGCCATGGATCAATTTGCGCGACATCGGCGTTGTGACGGAGCCGCTGCCCTTCAAGCTGCCGGGTGATCGCCCGCCTGATGCTTCCGTACGGGCCTTCCATATGACCATGCCCGAATACATGGAGATGGAAGTTTCCACCAGCGAACCGGCCCTCCTGACAATTGCGGTTGCTAACTATCCCGGCTGGCAAGCGACGATCGACGGGCGTCCCGCCAACATCGTGGACACGTATGCAGGCTTGATCGGCATCCCGATTCCGGCAGGTATTGGCCACAAAGTTACGCTTCGTTTCTTCCCCAAGACTGTCGTCGCGGGAGCGATCATCTCGGCTATTACCCTCCTGGGCATAGTTGGTTACCTGGCGGGCGCGAGCCGGTATGAGCGTCGCCGTAGAAGACCGGCAGCCTGACCGGATACAGCGACGCCCCAAAAGGACAGGACTTTGCGCATGATTGACACCTTCGTCGATGCAACCGATCGCCGTCCCATTGCTATCGCAGTGGGAGCAGCCGTTGGCCTGCTTGGAGGCATACTTGGCCTGTTGGTCGTTCTGGCCGGCCCGGTGATGGCATTCGGCGCAACCCTGGGGCTGGCAACTGGATTGTATATACTGACGAGCATTGACGGTGCGCTGTACGTCATGATCGCCGTCATCGCCCTGCTCCCGTTTGGTAAGGTTCCGGTCGGGTTTTCGCCATCGCCGACCTTTCTGGACGGCGCACTGGGCGGTTTTCTTGCCGTTTATCTCGTCCAATGGATGACCGGGCAGCGCCGCCTGTTTCGCTCCACGCCGGCTACCCCCTTCGTGCTGCTCTTCGCCGGGCTGGTGCTGTTTGCCTATCTCATGGGGCTGCGCCATACTCCCCTTGAACTGCGCACGCTGCGCACGGTAGCCGAAACCATCGCGAGCCTTCTGGTCATCCCCATCCTTGTGGACGTGATGCGCGAACCGAAAATGCTTCGCCGCGTCGTCGCCGTTGTCACACTGTTTGGCGCTGCGTCGGCGCTGCTCGGCATCGTGCTCTGGACGCTACCCGATCCCACCGCCGAGGCCCTGTTGAACCGGTTGGGCCGGTTCGAATATCCGGTGGGCGGCGTGCTTCGCTACCGCCAAAACAACGTGACGGTGCTCAATGAACGCGCTATCGGCACATGGATCGATCCGAATGCATTCGGCGGTTTCCTGCTGATGATCGGGGCTATGATCGCGCCGCAAATCTTCGCCCAAAAGCCCGTTGTCAAACGCTGGATCGCCGCAAGCGCATTGGGGCTGGTCTTTGTTGCGCTGTTCCTCACCGATTCACGCGGATCGATGCTTTCGTTCGGTGCCGCACTCGTATTCATTGCCGCCCTCCGCTATCGCAAGCTCCTTCTCCTCCTGGGAGTTGCCATTATCCTGGCGCTATTCCTGCCGGTTACCCAGCGCTACATCGACAAGATCGAAGCCGGTCTATCCAATCAAGACCTGGAAACCCAGATGCGGTTCGGCGAATACAAAGATGCGTTGATTTTGATCGAACGCCACCCTATCATCGGTGTGGGATTTTCAGGAACACCTGAGATAGATCTTTATCTAGGGGTCGCCAACACGTATCTCACCATCGCTTCCCACATGGGCTTCGTTGGCCTTGCCGCTTACTTGCTGATGATTGCCAGCGTCTTTGCCTATAGTTTGCGCCACTACCGGCAAATTCGATCCGCACCGCTCGTGGATGACGTCTGGCTGGGATCAGCCGCAGGCGTCGTGGGAGCGCTGGCCGGTGGTGTGTTCGACCATTTTTACTTCAAGATTGACCTGTTTCAGGGCACAATGACGCTGGTCTGGATCCTGCTGGGCGTCATGCTGGCGGCTACACACCTCGCGATCCATCAGCATACCATCGAAAGCGAAACCGCGATTGCTCCGGACAGGTCGGGCAAGCTTGACCTACCCCTGGCATAAGCGTTCCTGCCGTTCGTCAGGCAGTTGGCGGTCGAGCGTCAAGTGCCACATCACGGCAACGGCTATAATCGTCATCATCACCATGCCAGCGAAAGGAAATAACACGCCGTGCCCGATTGGACCACAGACCAAAGCTACTTGTTGTCGCGGCAGTACCGCAATGCCAGCAACTTGTCAGCGCGTGCAGCATTACACGCGCGGTTCAGCACCAACAGGCAAGGCTGGCACCGGTGGGTCTTTGATCAATTCACGCTGCCGCCTGACGCCCGCGTGCTTGAACTGGGCTGCGGCCCAGGCTGGCTGTGGTTGAACAACGCCGACCGCATCCCCTCCGGCTGGGCGATTACTCTGTCAGACCTCTCGCCGGGCATGATCGACGAGGCCAGGCGCAATCTGTCAGCCGCAGATCATCCGTTTACGTTCCACCCCGGCCTCGATGCCCAGGCGATACCGTTCGAGGACGCGACCTTCGATGCCGTCGTGGCCAACCATACGCTCTACCACGTACCAGATATTCCCCTGGCGTTACGAGAAATTCGGCGTGTCCTCAAGCCGGGAGGATACCTGTACGCCGCCACGAACGGCCAGAAGCACATGTTCGAGCTTGGAGAATTGGCGCGCAATCTCCTGCCCAACACCCCCGATCGCGAACGACTTAACGCCCGCTTTTCTGGGCGCTTTCGCCTGGAAAACGGGTCCGATTTACTCAATCCCGTGTTCACCAACGTGCGCCTGGCGCGTTACGAGGACGCGCTGGTTATCACCGAAGTGGAGCCATTGGTCGCCTACGTGCTGTCTTCAACGCGTGACTTCGTCGAGTCAGATGCGCAGATCGAGGCATTCAGGCAGATGCTGGCTGAGCAAATTGCACAGTCTGGCGCTATCCGGATCACAAAAGATTCGGGGCTTTTCATCGCGGAGCGTGCATAGGGAGCGCAGCTTTACAAGCAATTGGGACGCTACGCCCCCTTATTTTTTGCGGCATTCCAAACGCCGCGATTCGATATCAAATCCCTCCCAGAACTTCTGGAAGCGCGTCAGTCCCCCTTCGATAGCCTGCGACTCGCTGGTGATGTCAAACAACCCGCTGGCTTCAATCAGTTCGCGCTTCAACGAGAAATAAACCGCGTGATCGGTCACAAAGTGGAACAAGCCGCCGGGCACCAGCACCCGGTGAATATGCCGGAGCGTCGAAGCTTGCAGCATGTCTTGTTTTTTCTTGCGTGGCTTCAGCTTTGGTGGCGGGAACAACATGAACGCTTCGCTGACCGATTCTTCCGGCACGATCGCCAGGGCCAGCCGCAGATCAGCTTTGACGAAGCGCACATTCTCCAGCCCCGCCGCAAACGCCCGGTTTGTTGCATCCCACACCGACTTGAGATGCCACTCCAGCCCTACGAACAAGGTGTCGGGCCGCAACGCCGCCTGCTTAACCAGAAACTCGCCACGCCCACACCCCAAATCAAAAACCATTGGCGCTTCCACGCCGAAAAGTGCCTGTGAGGTGATCTGGGGCAGTTGCTCTGCGTTGAAGTACAAATCCCTGCCGGAATAGAACCGGATGTACTGCGCCTGTACCGCCGGTGGGGGCTCCTGCACACGAAACCGCTTGAGTTTTAACCTGGGCATGCCATGCTCCTAGCAAGCATCCAACGCCCCCCTGAGCGACCGCCCTGGCGGGACATCACGCGCACTCTCGCGATAGCGTTGAAACGCCACAACATCGTCGATTTCCAGGCCGTGTCGCTCGCAGAAATCAATATAGGGGCCAACATGATAGGTGGCTGTTTCAAGCTCAAACTTCATGATATTCGACAGTCCGCTTACCTCAAGGTCGCCGGTTTCTTCCCAGGCCGCATACACATCCTGCCTGTCATAAACGACTTCGCGGAACGTCGCCTGCCATTCCCCATCATGCCCGGTCAGCAGCAGATATTGGGCATGCGGGTTGCCGTTGTACGGGAAACCCACCGAACCACTGTTGAGTATCCACTTGTCACCCACCCGGCGCTCGAACGTCCGGTGAGTGTGCGCCCCGATAATAACCGGTTCAGGCGCGCCCTCCACCGCAGCCAGCAAACCGTCATCTGACAACCAATAACCTAACCCATCATTCAACGCTCGCATGCTACCATGCACCAATCGCACGGACGGCAAACCCGGCTCCTCAATCACCATCGTCCGGGGCAACGACTGCATGTAAGCCATGTCGGCATTGGTCATCACCTCTTGCGCCAGCTTCCGCACCAGTGACCAGGCCGAGTGGCCCCAATCCCGGTCATCCGCCCATTGCCGGCACTTCAGCACATAGTCTTCATGGTTGCCAAAAACGATTGGCCACCCCAACGCCCGAACCCGGTCCAGGCATTCTTTGCTCTGCGGCCCTCGATTGACCACATCCCCGTTGACAATCACGCGGTCAGGCCGTACCACCTCAAGATCGCGCAGCACAGCTTCAAGCGCGGGTAGATTCCCATGAATATCGGACACTATTGCAACACGCACCATACCCCGTTACCCCTTCCCTGCGGTCAAGAACCGGTATTATTGCGCAGTTGCCAACCCAGATCAACTGCCGCATCCTCTTTGGATGACATTGACGGCGCGTTTTTCGCTACCTGTTGAGCTGAGGCACAAAAGCCCTGTCATTCTGTACTTTTGTGATCCTCGAAAAGCAGAATCGGATACCTCGTTAGAATTTCAACCGGCATCGATACACTATCGCGCTATCGCGCGCTAAGGGAGTGGATAAAAAGGCGGTGACAGGGTAATCTATGGCCATGAGCGAATGT
>CAZSXY010000035.1:0-19506 GCA_964611395.1 uncultured Anaerolineaceae bacterium
CGAGGAGATAAACCTAGATCAGAACGAGAAAACCGATCGAATCGCAAGGCGGGGCTGGCGAGAACGGCGACAGTGCGTAAAATACAACCGTAGTCATACCTGTGTATCACGTGAGGCAACCCGTCCCATGCCCCAATTACGACAGGATTTTCTCCGTACCCTCGAAGCCGGTACGGTCGGCTTATTTTTCGTTCAGTCTGTGCGCTTTACCTACGCCACGCTTTATGCTCGTGCCAGCAGCGCTGACCTGGTTAATCGTGTACCGGATGTGAAAGCAATCCAGGGCATGCCAGGCGTGGTTGAATTAACAACGGTCCAGGGGGAAATTGCTGTTCTGATTGGATGCCTGTTGCTCCCCTTGCTTAGTTTGGCGATTCACCGCTGGCGATGGAGTTTGCCATTCGCCGTTCTGCTTGTAGCACTCGGACGCTCGATGGCACTTCAAACGGGCGATCTCAAAATTCCGGCGGCGTCGCTGGCGGTGGGGGGTAGCCTGCTCTATCTTGCTCTTACTGTCACCCGACGTCCTGCATTCTTCCCGTCTGCGATCCTGTTGGGGGTCAGTGGGGATCAGTTGATTCGCTCGCTAGATGACACATTTGATCGAAGCTGGCAAACCGATTACCGCATCGATTTCGCTGGTCGCTTCGCCCTCGATATGGGCACGCTAGTTGCTCTGGCGACTATTTCTCTCATCCTCCTGTCAATGCTATTGTGGTACCTGGAACGTCGCAGTGCTGAACTCCAGCGTCAACAGGAAGGTTATGCCCCCCCACTTTCTGGCCAGATGAGTGCTTGGGGAGGACTGGCGCTGGGAGCCATTTTCTTTCTTGAATTCACCGTTCTGGGCTTGCCCAATGCGGTGGCACGCTGGTCTGGGACGGATTACGCTAGCATTGTTCCCTGGTTGCTGGGAGCTACCCTCTTGCCGCTGGTTCCGGAGATCCGTGACCAGGCGCGGCGTTTCGCGGGTATGTTCGATACCGCATGGCGCGGCTGGTTATGGGTCTTGCTATTGGGGCTTCTGCTGGTCGTTGGCCGGCGCTATGACGGCGTGCTGGCAGGGGTCTCCCTGGTAGCGGCCCAGTTTCTCGTCGGCCTGACATTATGGTGGCTGTTCGACACAGGTATCCAGCGTCGCAATTTGACCGGCATCACGATCTTGTTGAGTGCCATCGGTTTCGGAGCGCTCGCCGTCGGTGATTACTTCACATACGATTACGCCTATGTCCGCGACCTGGCTGCACCCTATCAAAATGTTGATGAATTTCTTCGATCATTTCGGGGCATGGGGTTGGGACTTGCACTCATTGCTGTACTATTGCTGTCCATCCCCATGATCCTGGCTCGCAGACCAATCCCTTGGCGGGGAAGCCGCACCTCATACACGTTCTTCGGGTTGTTGCTCGTGGTAGTCGCCAGCTATGCAGGCGCAGCCGCAGCCACGGGACATGTTGTACGCCGTCCGGTTAGCCCAGATTGCTTGCGCGTGGCGACGTTCAACGTGCACGGGGGCTATTCCCAATTCTTCGATCCAAGCCTCGAACGCGTCGCCCAGCTTGTCGAGTTGAATGGGATCGATATCCTGCTGCTTCAGGAGGTTGACGCCGGACGCATGGCCAGCTTTGGCATCGATCAGGTCTTGTGGCTTTCACGCCGCTTGCATATGGAAGCCGCGTATTATCCGCAAAATGAGGCCCTGCAGGGCGTAGCCGTCTTGAGCCGTGTGCCGATTAAGGAAGTGCGCGGGCTCAAGTTGCCCAGTGATGGTAATCAGGCAGCGGTTATGCAAGTCGTGCTTGATCCGGAACAATTGGTCGCTGATCCGCTTGGGAGCGAAATTGGCAATTTGTATGTTTACAATGCGTGGCTGAGCTTCCGCGTGGTTGAGCGTGATGGACAACCCATCCCCGAAGGAGAACAAGATCAAAATCGGCAGTACCGGCGCATGCTTGACTGGATTGCCGCATGGCATAACCCCGCCTGGTCTGACCGCATCATCGTAGGGGGTACGTTCAACTTCGGGCCGGACTCACCACTGTATACTGGGCCACAATCTCCCCTATACGCGGGTCTCGGCAACCCCGCATTACAGGATCCGGTTGCCAGCTTGCAGGTAGAGGACGCAATGACCGTTTATCTGGTTGATGGCACGGCGGCCCGCTTTGACTATCTGTGGACCTACAATTTGCCGCTAATCGGAGCAATGGTTGACCAAAGTCCGGAAGCTGCATTGGCTTCCGATCACCGGCCTGCGATTGTCGCCATCAACCGAAGGCCAGGGGTGTCGTGTACGCCTTGACGTATTCTTATGGTGCTCTTCAAGGTGCCGGCTTCCGCCTGCTGCTTCGTTTGGCGGAGTTACATTGAGTGTCGCGTCTACTCCCAACTCGTAGCGGCTGATAGCCTGCAGTCCTGCCGCATGGAGACATCTACAGGCGTATCGACCGATTCCAGTAACGTGCCTGTCAAGTTAATCGCCCAGATCAGGCCACCGTTCTGATCTCCACGAACAGCGGAACCCGACCAGTATCCCCAATCAGGCGTAGTATCCAAACAACCTGGGTATCCGCTGAGTCAAAATTATAGAGCGGAATTTTTGCATGCTGTCAAATTTCGCACCGACTATGTTAAAATGCTCGTTGTTATCGAGGTGAGGAGAGGTGATGAAGCGCCGGCCTGGTGTTCGATCTAAGCTTTTGCAAGCGATTTGGCGTGGTATTGCCTTGGGGATTCTGCTTGGGGCCATGTTTACGATAGGTTACCTGTTTCGTGATTGGATTCCGGCAACGGCCCAGCACGCGCCAGCCCAAGACTTCGAGATTCTCAAAGAAGTGGATCGCCTGCTTCGCCAACACTACTTGCGGGAATTGCCCCTTGAGCGCGAGATGGAGTACGCAGCTATTCGCGGTTACCTGGGGGCATTGAAAGACCCCTTTACCTTTTTCATTGACCCACCAGTCACTCAGAATGAATCGGAGGTTCTGGCGGGGCAATACGGCGGGATCGGTGTACAGGTTCGCCGTAATAAACATGGAGACCTGGTCCTCTACCCATTTCGTGACAGCCCGGCACAAGCCGCTGGCGTAATGGATGGGGACATCCTGGTTGCCATCAACGGAGAGGCGATTCTGGCGAGCGAACGACTGGATGTGGTGGATCGGTTATTGCGAGGAGAAATCGGTGAGGGACGCGGTGTTTCTGTGATCGTGCGCCAGCCCGGCGGCGAACCGCGCGAGTACTTCATCGAATTCGATCTGGTCACTGTGCCGTCCGTTGTGTGGCGCATTTTGCCCGAAGATTCACGACTGGGATATGTCCAGATTATCCGGTTTACCACTCGTACACCCGGCGAACTGAAAGAGGCCTTGCAGGACCTGGTGGCCAGGGGTGGTAGTGCATTCGTGATGGATTTGAGGGGAAACTCTGGCGGGTTGTTACATGAAGCCGTCTTGGTAGCCTCCGAATTTCTCGATGGTGGCGCGGTATTTTACGAACGCACACGCGACGGCGAAACAATCACCTTCGCCGAACCTGGTGGGCTGGCCCTGGCGCAGCCTCTGGTGGTTCTGGTTGACCAGGGCACAGCCAGTGCCGCAGAGCTGGTTGCAGGTGCACTTGGAGATCGGGAACGCGGAATTCTGATCGGGCAGACGACGTATGGCAAGGGGTCGGTGCAATTGATTTTCCGCCTGCCGGATGATTCGTCCGTGCATATAACATCTGCCGAGTGGTATACTCCCGCGCATACCGCCATCGATGGGCAGGGCATTGAACCCGATGTTCTGATACCGCCGCCGGAAGATGGTAGTGACCTTGAACTTGGCGAGGCAATTCGCTATCTCCAATCAGTCCTTGAATCGAACACGGAAGTTTTACAGCCCAGTTCATGAGGAATGCATGGCCATGGACATCCCTTTCTCCCCAGAAAACGCTCCAACTGACCGGCACTCAGAATCGCTTTTTCGGGCACAAATACTCTTTGGTGTGGTCTTGGTTGCCGGAATAGCGTTTGTGGCCGGAGTCTGGTTCGCCGGAGCTACAGATTCGCCCCACAACAACGATGCTTTTGATCTGTTCTGGCAGAGCTGGGATATTCTGGACCGCGAATTCTATTATGATTTACCGGAAGAACGCGATATGGTTTATGGGGCGATTCAAGGGTTGCTCTCTACCGCAGGGGATCGTTACACGTTTTTTGCCCCGCCGACACGGGCAGAGTTCGATCGCCAGACAATGGCAGGAGAATTTGGCGGGATCGGGGCCTATGTCAGCCAAGACTTGGAGGGCAACCTGATTATTACCGCGCCATTTAACGGGTATCCGGCGAAACAGGCAGGCCTTAAGGCAAATGACATCATTCTGGAAGTTGACGGTACCTCTATTAAAGGCTGGTCACTTGATGACGCGGTAAGCTTGTTGCGGGGAAGCGTTGGCACCAAAGTTGCACTGACAGTCTTTCGCCCGTCTAGTGCAGAAGAATTCTCGGTTGAAATCGTGCGAGCACGTGTTGAGCTGCCTACAGCGATCTCCGATCGTTTTGATGACGTGGGTTACGTGCGTCTGTTCAGCTTTAACGATCGCGCAACAGAAGTGATGGAACAAGAGATCGCGATCCTGCAAAAGGAGGGAGTCACCTCACTTATCATAGACCTGCGCGGCAATCCCGGCGGCCTGCTTGACCAGGCAGTGGGAGTTAGCGACCTTTTCCTTGATGAGGGATTGGTGGTGTTTCAAGAGGATCGTAACGGCAGGCGAATTGAGTACTATGCCAAGGGTGGGCAACTGGCGGAAAGGATTCCAGTGGTTGTCTTGATTGACGAAGGGAGCGCGAGTGCCTCCGAAGTTGTTGCCAGCGCCCTGCGCGATCACCAGCGAGCACCGTTGATTGGTGAAACCAGCTTCGGGAAAGGTTCAGTACAGCATGTCTATGATCTGGCAGACGGATCGCAAGTTCATGTTACCGTTGCTGCCTGGTATGCGCCGTCTGGGACGCCGCTCCAGGGCCAGGGCCTTGAGCCTGACATCCTGGTGACCGCCAATTCGACCGGTGACGGAGATCCTTTCATCAGTGCTGCCCTGGAGTACCTTTCCGCAGAGGAGTGACCTGACAGAGTATCATGATCGATAGGCAGAAGGAACAAAAGTGACTACTGGACGCAAAATCATCGCCACAAATCGAAAAGCGAAGCATGATTTCGAAATTCTCGACACGTACGAAGCGGGATTAGTCCTGACCGGTTCGGAGATTAAATCGATCCGTGCAAGTCGGGTGAGTTTGCGCGAGAGTTTTGTACAACCACGAAACGATGAACTTTGGCTCTTGAATGCTCATATTGCTCCATATGATCAAGCCGGTCGCTTCGGGCATGATCCTTTGCGCCCTCGCAAGTTATTACTACATCGCAAGGAAATCGATCGAATCGTTGCCCGCGTCCAAGAAAAAGGGTTGACCATTATCCCCACAGTAATGTATTTGACACGGGGGAGGGCCAAGGTGGAAATCGCGCTTGCACGCGGCAAGAAGCGTTACGATAAACGAGAAGCGTTGCGGAAACGCGATAGCCAACGCCAGATTGAGCGTTCTGTACGTGAACGGCACCAGGGGTAAAATGGCATCGTTGACCGTGTGGCCTCATTCGATCCGCGAGATCAATGATCTTCTGCAGCCGGACAAGTTCACGATCTACCGAACCCTGATCCCGCCATGGATTCTTACGATGTTCGGGATCGATCCAACCGACCACACCATCGCTGGAGAGAATGTTGTCAATATTCGATGCCCGCAAGGGAGCGCCTTTGTTGAAATCGCTATTTATCATGCCCCGGCTTCCACGGAACCAGTCATCTATTTGCATATGGGCGATACGTTCAACTCACAATTAACGGTGCTGCTCGTTGTTGTCAACGATCCCAATTCGCCCCGCTTTAACGTTGACGTTGATCTCGAAGGTAATGACACGCAACTGGGCACGAAAGGGAGAAATTTCGCAGAGGAGATCCGCGCTATGCGTGCTGGCTTGGGCCCAGGACAGGTCCGACGTGGGCTTCGCCTGTTCAGATCGGCTATCCCCGTCTTCGAGCAGTTTGTATCAAGGATGGGGCACGAACTGTTTTTCATCGAACCACTCTTTTACCATAACGCGATTACTTTTGAGCGTTACGGATTTGCATATGCGCGGGGCCTGCAAAAGATGAGGATGATACACCGCGAGTTCCAGCCTGGGGGAACACTTCATGCCCGTCTTGATGGGTCTACCCCGTTCCGGCATCCCGATGCCTGGCAAACGATTTCTGGCCGTTCGTGGGCCATTCACGACGGCATTTTAGGGGAACCATTTACGGATGTTCAGATGTATAAGCATGTTGGCACTGAAGCGGGAATTGAAACGTTTCCAGGCGCTCGGTGGTAAACTTCCAATCGTGCGCGGGGCTTCCGTAAGTTAGCGCGGGTATGACAACGGTTGTCACGATAACCACGCCACGAAACGACAAATCCATTGCGTCGAGATTGCGACTGTGTTAAGATGAGCGTGGCAAGCCGCCGTAGCTCAGTGGATAGAGCGCTAGTCTTCGGAACTAGGCGTCGCGGGTTCGAATCCTGCCGGCGGTATTCCTTCTGTGACAGCCAGCAATCGAGCTGGCTGGTTATTTTTCACTGGGACGGTTGATTGCCGGTTTTTCAGGTGTTACAATCCGCCATGGTTCATAGTTTCGTTTTCGGTCAACACAAACAGGGTGTTTATTCAGATGGGCGACATAACCTCACAGCGAAGTAAACGAGTGCTATCCGGTGTACAGCCATCAGGGAGTCTGACGATCGGCAACTATATCGGAGCGCTCAAGCAGTGGGCACGCGAGCAGTATAACTTCGAGAGCTTTTTCTGCGTTGTCGATCTACACGCGGTAACCGTTCCCTACGATCCCGAGCAACTGCGCAGCAAAACGCGCGAAGTGGCTGCACTCTATCTCGCTTGCGGCATTGATCCTGAGGCGTCTGTGGTGTTTGTGCAGTCCCATGTGCGCGCGCATAGCGAACTGACCTGGCTACTGAACTGCATCACGCCGCTGGGCTGGCTGAACCGGATGACCCAATTCAAAGACAAGGCGGCTAAGCAACAAGCCGAATCCGTCAGCACAGGGTTGCTTGATTATCCCGTCTTGATGGCCGCCGACATCTTGCTATACCAGGCGGACGCTGTCCCTGTCGGTGATGATCAGCGCCAGCACCTTGAACTGACCCGGGACATTGCGCAACGCTTCAACCACATGTTCGGCGAGACGTTCACCATTCCGGATGCCATGATCCCTCCTTCCGGTGCGCGGATCAAAGGACTCGACAACCCGCTGATGAAGATGAGCAAAAGCCTCACAGAATCCGAGTACCACGCCGTGTACCTGCTCGATCCGCCTGATCGCGTGAAAAAGAAAATCATGCGGGCAGTGACCGATTCAGGGCGTGAAATTAGGTTTAGCAACGATCCCCAAAAAGCCGGTGTCAACAACCTGTTGGAGATATACGCCGCATTTACTGGGGAAACACGGGCGGATGTCGAGGCTCATTTTGCCAATGCGCGCGGTTATGGCGATCTGAAGAAAGAAGTTGTAGACGTTGTAAACGCAGCTCTGGAGCCGATTCAAGCCCGCTATCACGAGTTGACGAGCGATCAGCGCTACATCGACGAGCTGCTAGCGCGTGGCGCTGAACGAGCGGCTGCGGTAGCCGATGCGACGTTGCAACAGGCGCGCGATAGAATGGGGTTTCTCAGGCCGCGCAATTAACGGTTGGAAACTATTGTGCCAGTTTTCCTGTCATTTGTGCTTGACAATTTTCTGTAACTTCTTTATACTGGCGTCAATAGTCCGTATAAGGACATCCCACCACCCCACCCGCTAGAGCGTCGCGTCTCCCCACACGCGACGCTCGCCTTTTAATTACTCGTGCCCTACCTCCGGCGTTCTTGCAATTGTCACGCCTTTGAGTGCTGTGGCCAAGACTTGCTGAGGTGGTAGCGCAGGTAGGCCTTAGTAAGTTCCGCCATAATCGACGGCAACAAGATCAGGGGCAGAAGATACAGCCAATGGGTCAAATTCAGTGCCACTGCATCAAAGATTTCCTGGAGAAACGGGATGTAAACAACTGCCAGGAGAAGCCCAATTGAGGTAAACACGGCATATTGCATGAACTTGTTGCTGAAAACACCGATCTTAAGCAACGCATAGATTTCTGAACGAGCAGTGTATGCCCGCACCAATTCAGAAGCGGATAAAGTCACAAAGGCCATTGTGCGAGCCAGCATCCAACCGTCGTTCGGGCGTAGATGGTGGCCAACGGCAAACGCAGTCAACGTTACCGCCGTAATGACAATAGTTTGTACGACCATGCCGATACGCATATCGCGGTTGATAATGGGCTCATGGACAGGCCGCGGCGGATGATCCATGATATCAGGATCGCCTTTCTCAACGCCCAGCGCAAGGGCTGGAGCGCCATCTGTCAGGAGGTTGAGCCAGAGTAGCTGGATAGGCGTCAAAGGGGAAGGTGTGCCCGCGAGCGTCGCCAGGAAAATCACGGCAATCTCAGCCAGGTTGCAACTCAGCAGGAAATACACGAATTTCCGAATATTTGAGTAGATAATTCGCCCCTGTTCTACAGCCGCCACAATGCTAACGTAGTTGTCATCCATGAGCACCATATCTGCGGTTTCTCTTGTGACGTCGGTGCCTGTGATGCCCATCGCTACCCCGATGCTTGCTCGCTTGAGCGCGGGAGCATCGTTTACGCCATCGCCGGTCATAGCCACAACGTGATCCCGCGCGTGAAATGCTTCGACAATACGCACCTTGTGTTCGGGCGAGACACGAGCAAAAACGTCGACTTGTTCAATAGTCTCCGCAAGTTCTTCGGGGGACATTTGTTCGATTTCATCGCCCCGCAAGACTTGCCCGCCTTCCCGCAGTAGCCCGATCTCGGCGGCAATTGCTCTGGCTGTATCCGGGTAGTCTCCTGTGACCATCACAGTCCGGATGCCTGCGTGCCGGGCCTTCTCGATCGCTGAGGCCACTTCTGGACGCGCCGGATCGATCATGGCGATCAGCCCTATGAACGTCAGATCTTTTTCAACCACATCCGGGTGAATCTCATCTGGCACTGTGTCAAGGTGTCGTTGAGCGACGGCCAAAACGCGCAGGGCTTGACTCGCAAGATTATGATTGACGTGTTGAATTTCAGCACGCTCTTCTTCTGAGATCGGTTCTTCTTTTCCATCAATCAAGATGCTGCAGCAACGCTCAAGAACGATCTCTGGAGCGCCCTTCGTCATGACCAAAATGCCAGGGGTTTTGTTGTTGCTTCGGTGGAAGGTACTCATACGCTTGCGTGCTGAATCGAAGGGGATTTCGTTGATCCGAGGGAAGTCGCGCTCTACCTCTTCCCGCCATAAGTTGGCTTTTGCGGCAACGGTGACTAATGCCCCTTCGGTTGGATCGCCGATCATCCGGTAACCATTTTTCCTATACGAAGCCGGATCTGAGGGGACATTTTCGAGTCGTGCGTCGCTCGCCAGTAGCGCGCCCAGCAAAAGACGCTGGACATCGGGAATTGAAGAAAGCTCAACGCGTTGCTCGTTTTGAGTGAACTCACCATCTGGAGCATAGCCCTGCCCCGTTACGCTCACGAATTCTCTATCGACGTACAATTTCACCACAGTCATTTGGTTTTGCGTGAGAGTACCGGTCTTGTCAGAGCAAATTGCAGATGCGCTGCCCAATGTTTCAACTGCGGGCAATCGTCGAATCAACGCGTTTCGCTTGATCATTTCCCGCATCCCGATAGCCAGATTAATGGTGACAATAGCGGGCAGTCCCTCTGGAACCGCCGCAATGGCCAGCGCGACAGCGGTGAGAACTGAATCCTCAAGCGCGCTCACGAGGTCAAATTCCCCGGCCTCTAGCTCGCGTGCGAAGATGACAACCCCAACCATTAAGCAGATCGCCAGTGCCCCGATGCTCAGTGTGCGTCCAAGCTGGTCCAAACGCCGTTGAAGTGGCGTTTCTTCCTCCTCAGTCGACTGAATCATGTCGGCAATTCTGCCGATTTCCGTCTCCATTCCCGTGCTAACAACGACCGCTTTTCCACGACCATAAGTGACGACAGTGCTCATATAGGCCATATTCTTACGGTCGCCCAGAATGGTTGTTTCCTCGACGGTGATGTCTGCCCGCTTGTCAACGGGTACCGACTCGCCCGTTAAAGAGGATTCATCAATTTTGAGGTTGATCGCTTCAATGAGTCGTACATCTGCGGGTATATAATTTCCAGCCTCGAGAACTACTACGTCGCCCGGCACTACCCTGTCCACCGGGATTATTTGCTGGCTTCCCTCTCTTATTACAATGGCATCTGGCGAGGCGAGACGCTTCAGGGCCGCAAGCGCTTCTTCAGCCTTCCCTTCTTGGACTACGCCCAGGATGGCGTTGAGAATAACGATTGCGAAGATTGCCGCTGCCTCAATCCAGTCGCCCAGGGCCACGGATAACACTGCAGCAAAAATGAGAATGTAGATCACGAAGCTCCGAAATTGTGCAATGAGGCGGTCCCAAAAAGTTGGTCGTGGATGTTCTCGTAACGCGTTTGGGCCATATTGCTCGAATCGAGCGGCAACCTCTGATTCGGTCAGTCCGTTGACAGGATCCGTATTAAGCATCCGGAGGAGTTCGTCAATAGAAAGAGCGTGCCATGCGCCCTCATGCTTTGAACTTGCCATATGCGTGTGTTCCTTGTTTTGGCACTTGTGTTTGTCTCAAGCTTGTTATATTAACATGGTCTGTCTATTGGAGCAGATTTTACCTCCCAATTTTTGGGGGTGTGCATTTTGTGTTCGTAAATGCCATATGAAAGCGTTTGTGTGATATACTGGTCATTCAGAACAAGTGTTTGCAATCCTCGTGAGTATTCACTATGCCAAGTACGAAATTTGTAAGTGGCCCTGCAGGTTCGGGCAAGACGACCGCAGCCATCGAACATATCCGGAAACTGGTTCTTTCGGGGGTAAGCGGCGATGAGATACTGGTTCTCGTTCCACAGCGTGCCCTCGGCTGGCCCTATTATCAGGCGTTTGTCGATCCCTCCTGGCCCCCTGGCTCTGAGATAACCATTGCTACTCTGGGCGGATTGGCGCGAAGAGGCATTGATCTATTCTGGCCGCTTATCGCGACCCAGGCGGGATTTGAGTCTGCTGCGATAGAACCAACCTTCCTTACTATTGAAACGGCTCAATACTTTATGGCCGGGTTCGTTCACGAGGCGATCAAAACAGGTGTATTTGATAGCATCAGTGTCGCGCCATTCGAAATCATGCGCCAGATTCTGGATAATCTTTCGAAGGCCGCCGTCAATCGTTTCCCAATCGATGAGGTTGCCGGGCGATTGACGGCAGCATGGGGAGACCGTCATTCTAGTCGTCCAGTAGTCTACCGGGCGGCTGAAGAAGTGGCACTGCGTTTCCGGCGCTTCTGCTTACATAATGTGTTGTTGGATTTCTCATTACAAGTTGACGTGTTCATGGATGTTCTGCTGAAAGAACCGCTTTACGAAGATTATATGAGAAATCGATTTCGTCATCTGGTGGCGGATAACCTCGAAGAGAGTTTTCCCGTAGCCGGAGACTTCATTCGGTGGCTCTGGCCCAGTTTAGAAACGGCGCTCTTGCTGTATGATACGGATGGCGGCTATCGAGTATTCTTAGGGGCAGATCCTCACGGGATGCGGTCATTGGGAGACTTAACAGAGCAGCATGAAGAACGGGATATTCTTGAGAACATTTCTCCATCGGTGGCCTGTTTAGCTGAGGAGTTCTCGCATATCCTTGTTCCAGAAAGTTTTAGCGAGCCTCACCACAACGCAAGCCCGCGTGATGGCTTCGAAGTCCATGAGGATAGATTCTTCCCTCAGATGGTTGAGTGGGTTACAGAAAAGATCGAGAGTCTTGTGCAATCCGGCGTTTCGCCTCGGGAGATTGTGGTTTTGGCTCCGTTTATGAATGACTCCTTGCGTTTCTCGCTAACGACACGCTTAACCGATCGGGGCATTCCTGTTGTATCACACCGTCCCTCGCGGGCTTTGCACGACGAGCCATCGGTCCGGACGATGCTTACCTGGATGGCGCTCGCGCATTCCCATTGGCCCAAACGCCCACCGGTTGAGGATGTCTCGAACGCCTTGTATGCGTCGATCGACGACCTGGACCCGGTGAGAGCCTGGTTACTGGCGCAAATCGTTTACGCGCCGGGCAGGCAAGAGCTGGGTTCATTTGACAGGATTGAGCCAGCGATGAGAGATCGGATCACATATCGCGCTGGAGAGAACTTTGAACGCCTTCGCCAGTGGCTGTTGGATTATTACACTGAGGACATGGGGAAAATACCACCAGATCACTTTTTTAGCCGCATCTTTGGAGAGATTCTTTCCCAACCGGGGTTTGGTTTCCATGGCGATCTCGAAGCAGGTCGCGCGATCGGTGAACTCGTAGAATCGGCCAAGCGATTCCGTCAAACTGTCGTGCCGGATGGGACCAGCGACTGGGAGAACATAGCAATGGAATATGTGGAACTGGTGCAGCAAGGGCTGCTCGCTGCTTTCTACACGGCGAGTTGGCGTGATGAACAGAAAGATGCTGTGTTCCTGGCCCCTGCACATACGTTCCTGATGCGAAACCGGTGGGCCGATTACCAATTTTGGCTTGATGTTGGAAGCAACTATTGGTGGGAGCGTCTTGAGCAACCTTTGACACACCCCTATGTGCTGTCCCGCGACTATCCCCCCGGCCAGGTGTGGACGGATAGCATGGAGTTTGAAGCCAGGCGTGAAGCGCTGCGCCGTTTGGTCGTTGGCCTGGCGCGACGCTGTCGGCAAAAGGTCTTTGTAACCATCGCTCACTTGGGCGAACAGGGCTTTGAGCAAAGAGGGCCATTGCTTCGCGTGTTCCATGAGATCTTGCAACGACACCCTTTAGTTGAGAGGGTTTCCGATGGCAACTGATCGCGGCGTTCACTTGCGGCCTGAGCAAGACGCAATCATCCACCAGTATGAAGGGGGATTGGTTGGTATTGCGGCTGTCCCCGGTAGTGGAAAAACCTTCACGCTGGCGCATCTTGCGGCACGACTCATTGGAACGAATCGGGTTACACGCGACCAGGAGGTTTTGATTGTCACGCTTACAAACTCTGCGGTCAACAGTTTTCGTGCACGTATAGCTCGAACGCTCGCGGACGAATACGGCTTGCTGACCAATGTTGGTTACAGGGTGCGGACGTTGCATGGCTTGGCTCACGACATCATTCGCGAACGGCCAGCATTGGTGGGGCTGGCCGATGATTTCACAATCCTTGAGGAAAAGGTGGCGCTCGATATCCAGCGCGAGATTGTGAGCCAACGGTTATCTGAGTGGCGCGATAGATTACAGGCATATCTTGACCCAGATGTTGACCCTAAGGCGGCATGGAGGGCATTTGAGCGCGACTTACCTGACCTGGTGATTCGTTTTATCCAACGCGCAAAAGACTATCAATTGCGACCAAACGCGCTGGCACAAAAACTCAGCCAGGTTTCCGATCCAAGCTTTGATCTGGCTCATTTCGCGGTTGAAGTTTATGGTGATTACGAACGCAGTCTCGCTTATCGGGGCGCTGTGGACTTTGACGACCTGGTTTGTCTTGCACTTGAGGCCCTCAAGCAAGACCCGGACTACTTGCAACGGTTGCGAGAGCGTTGGCCGTATATTCTGGAAGATGAAGCGCAAGATAGTAGCCGGCTCCAGGAGGAGATGCTGGTTGCGCTGAGTGGAGAACAGAATTGGGTGCGTGTGGGCGATCCGAATCAAGCTATTTTCACGACATTCACGACGGCAAACTCTGCTTACTTGCGGCGCTTCCTTGATCGAGAAGATGTGACGGAGCTACCTCTGTCGGTTTCCGGGCGATCAGCGGAACCAATAGTAACGCTTGCCAATGAGCTGGTGCGTTGGTGTGTGGAAGAACATCCTACCCCCGACTTGCGTACAGCATTCGAATACCAGCCCCACGCAGCACACGGGGCGCTGCGTGGAGTGATTCGTCTTGCCCCACCCAATGATCCCCAGCCCAACCCCCCTCCTGAAAGTTCCGAAGTTATTGTCGCCTATCATCCGCATCATCGGTTTACCCCTGAGAAAGAGTTGCAGTTTGTAGTAACCGACTCCGATCTCGGTTTGAAGCAGTTATTGGAAGACATTGACGATTCCTCTGAGGATCAGATACCACCGACAATTGCGGTGTTGGTGCCCGACAATAACCGGGGATTCAAGTTAGCAGAAGCACTGCGGCGCGAAAAGATCACAGACTATGATGAACTGTTGCGGAGCACAGCAACGACACGCGCGGCGGTGCATAAGCTTGTTACTGTACTCGAATATCTTAGTCGGCCCACTGAGTTGAAATTGTTCAAGCGTGTCTTTTGGGACTTGATGGAAGACGATAAGCGAAGAGCTGTCAATGACGACGCCGATCTGCGTGCGCTTATTTCTGAGTGGTTTTCGTTGCGTGCAGACGTAGAAAATATCCTGTGGCCTAGGCCCGACGATGAGGGGGCTGAGGAGCCAACAATACCTGAAAAGTATGCGTGGGTGCGCAGAGACCTGGACGCATTTTTGTCGAGGATTCGCCGGTGGTTGCGGCTTACCAGCTTACCTATCGAACAGCTTGTGTTGACTATCTCGCAGGATATTTTCGATGAACCGGTGGATGTGGCGTTAGCTTATAAGATCGCAGTCATGTTGCGTGGTGTTGCAGCGAACCACCCCAATTGGAGGATATCTGAATATGTTGGTGAGTTGAAGTTGATTCTCCGGAATGAGCGGCGTTTCTTGGGTTTTTATGACGCTGAGGGGGGCTTTGAACCGCGCCCAGGTGTGGTAACGATTGCTACGATGCATGCTGCCAAGGGCCTAGAGTGGGATCGTGTGTATCTGTTGGCTGTGAATAACTATGATTTCCCTTCCGTCATGCCTCATGATCAATATTATGGTGAGAAGTGGTATGTCCGTGGCAGTCGAGATGGTTTCGTGCAACATCTGAATCTGGAGGCGGAATTGTTGGAACAACTGACCGCTCTCGTCAAAGGTGTGCGGGGTTATTCTGAGGGAGTTGCTACTGACCGTGCGCGGCGGGAGCGGGCTGAGGAGCGCTTGCGTTTGCTGTACGTGGGTATTACTCGCGCGAAGCGTGAGTTGATCATGTCCTGGAACATGGGGCGCAATTGGCATAGGGGGAGAGAATTTGAGAACCAGCCCGCCCTCCCCCTTGTATGGCTTGGACAATTCGCAAGTCAAGAGATTGTGGAAGATGGTGTGTGATGCTTGGTGCAGAGTTTCGCTTTTCTCAGGGGAGTCTACAGGACTATGTTGCTTGCCCGCGGCGTTTCCAATTGAAATACTTCGCGGGGCAAGCTTGGCCGGCCGTTGAAACTGAGCCATTCTTGCAAGTTGAGCAGCACTTTCGGCGTGGCGCACGTTTTCATCGGTTGGTGGAGCGGCATCAACTGGGGGTGTCTGAGGAATTGCTGATCAGTTCTGTGGCGGATGATGAAAGTTTGCGGCGGTGGTGGTTGGATTATCTCGCTTATGAGTTTCTTCACACGCTTGAGGGGGAGCGCATTCCAGAGTTTCAGATGTCGGGGGATATTTCTGGAAAGCGGCTTGTTGCGCAGGCGGATCTTGTTGTGATTCAACCGGGTGCTCGCGTTTATTTGTTTGATTGGAAGACTTACTCTCGTTTGCCATCGCGCGAGTGGTTGGCGAGGCGACTTCAGACGAGGGTTTATTGCTATCTGGCTGCCTGGTTGGGGGTTGAATTGTTTGGTGAGTGGTTCTTGCCGGAGCATTTGACGATGATTTACTGGGTTGTTGGTGATGCGGGGGGTGGGGAGTATGTTTTTCCTTATTCTCAGTCAAGTTTTGTGGATGATGCTGCTTATTTGGGAAATCTGGTGGATGAGATTGTGGGGCGAATTGAGTATGAGAATGATCGTGTTTGGCCGCTAGCCTTGAGTGAGGCGCATTGTCGAAATTGTGTTTATCGTTCGCTGTGTGATCGCGGCATGTACGCGGGTGTCTTTGGTGAAAGTAATGAAGTAGATAATAGCGTTTTTGGTGTTGGGTTGCCTGATTTTAGGGGCGTGGATGAGTTGGGTTTTTGATAGGTAGGGGTCATGACTACGCGAAGTCTTTCTCTTCAATGGGAACCATATACTCCACCCCCCGATCCCGGTCTTGTTCAGCACCTAGCATCAAAACTCAAGCTGCGTGATCCGGTTTGTTCCATTCTGCTTGGGCGCGGCCTAACCACGGTCGAGGATATTCGCGCCTATCTTAATCCCGCCGCTTATCAGCCGTCGCCCCCTTCGGAAATGCCAGATGCCCTACAGGCTGCCGAGCGCCTTGCAATGGCAGTTGCCTCGCGCGAGCGGATTTTGCTTTGGGGCGACTTTGACGTGGATGGGCTGACGGCGACGGTATTGCTCCGTGAGGCTCTGCTCGCGATGGGAGGTGATGTAGCGTTCTACATACCTGATCGGTACCGTGAGTCGCATGGAATGTCGCGAGACGCTCTTCGTCGCCAGTTTGCGGCGTTTTCACCGGCTCTTTTGCTTACCTGTGATACAGGCACGTTTGCTTTTGGGGGTATTGACTATGCGAAGTCGCAGGGTGTGGCAGTCATTGTCACCGACCATCACAGCCTATTACACGATCTGCCCCCCGCCGATGCGATCGTTAATCCCAAGCGTCTTTCGTCTGATCATCCTCTTTATACGCTATCCGGTGCAGGCGTTGCCTACAAACTGGTTGAACAGATTCAACAGGTCATGGGGCATGAAAAAGGATTCGCACAGCGACTTTTGGACCTGGTAGCGCTAGGGATCATCGCAAATGCTACGCCGCTGGTTCGTGATGCACGCTACCTAACTCAACTGGGCATTCAACAGCTAAGAGTGTCTGAGCGAGAGGGGCTGCGCGAGCTATTCAGGCTAACCGGCATTTCCCAGGAAACGTTATCCGAAAGTGATATCGCGTTTCACATTGCACCACGCCTTAACGCGGCGAGTAGAGCTGGCAATGTTCAACTGGCTGTTGATCTGCTCCTTACAACCAACAACCAGGTAGCCCAACGGCTGGCACTACAACTCGAAGCGATGAATAATCGGCGACGATTGGAGGAAAGCCAGACGACCAACTCGATCCTGGAACAGATTAAGCAGGACTCACTACTCCTTGACTGGCACGCATTGATAGCCGCTCGTGCCGGATGGAATCCCGGCATTCTTGGCAGTGTGGCCAACCGCCTTGTCGAGCAATTTGAGCGACCTGTTATCCTGCTGACTATCGAGGGAGAACGCGCCCGTGGTTCCGCGCGCTCAATGCCCGGCATCAACCTCATCGACGTTCTTCATGAGGTTTCGGATCTGCTGATCGCTTACGGCGGCCACGAACAGGCGGCTGGGTTGAGTTTACCGGCCAACAACATCCCTGCGTTCCGCCACAGGGTTTCAGACGCCATTTTGACCCTGAAGCGGGAAGCTCCTCCAGCCTCGCGAAGCATTGAGGGATGGCTTACCTTACCGGAGATCACGCTCCAACTGGCCAACGACTTCCAGCGCCTTGCCCCCTTCGGCAATGGTAATCCGCGGCCCTTGCTTGCTGTCTCGGAACTTTCGCTACGCGGGGCAACATTTTTGGATCGTGGAAAGAAACACCGCCGTCTAACGGTAGAAGATCGGGAACATAATAGACGCCATATCATTTGGTGGAATAGCCAGGATCGCCCTTTACCTGAGGGCATTTTCGATCTTGCCTTCGAGCTTGGCGTAAACACTCGGGGCGCAGAACCCGAACCCCAACTACAGCTTGTGGCGTTTCGCCCATCCCCGTCAGCGCCCGCGATTATCAGCGAGCCGGTGCTTTCCATCATTGACTTGCGCCAAGCCCCCCACCCTAAAGCACGCCTGAAAACCCTTAACGACAAGTATCCTGATGCCATCGTTTGGGCAGAAGGATTCCAGCAGTCTAAAACACCGGGCATCCCACTTTCGCAGCTTGATCATGCGCCCCAACTAATCGTTTTTACGACCCCGCACAGCGCGGAGGCACTCAACCGGGCATTGGACAAAGTAAAACCAATAGCTGTCATCATTTTGGGCGTCGATCCGCCCTACAAAACTGTTCCGGACATCCTTCGACGGTTGGCAAGTTTGATCAAGTATGTTGTCAAGTACACGGAAGGCCGCACCACAATCCAGGCGCTGGCCGAAGCGGTCGCACATAGCCCCACAGCTGTCCGCGTGGCCCTTGACCTGCTTGAGTCACGCGGTGATATTACCTTTACCGCCAAGCCGGATGGCTCGCTTGTTCTTACTCGCACATCGCGACCGGCCCCAGCGGAAGAATCGAAGTGTCTCACCCGCTTGCAGAAACTTGTTTCCGAGGCGAACGCGTACAGGGCATTTTTCAAGCGAGCAGCCATGGAAGACATCGTGAGGGAAGACCCCACCAAATGACACAGTATCCAGTTCCTGCAAAAACCGTGAGGATCGAGACCACTGTTGTCAATTCGCGCTTTATCGCAACCGCCGGGCGTGCTGAAACGGTTGAGGGGGCCAGGCAGTTTATCCGGTCCATCCGCGAAGAGCTGCCCGATGCAACACACCATGTCTATGCTTTTAAGATCGGATATGGCGGAAGCGTTGTCGAGGGAATGTCCGATGATGGAGAACCCACAGGCACTTCTGGCCCGCCGATCCTTGCCGTCCTTAGGGGGGCCAATATCGGAGATATCGTAGTCGTCGTAACACGCTATTTTGGTGGCACAAAACTTGGTACAGGAGGTCTTGTCAGAGCCTATAGCGGAGCAGCCAAAGCAATTTTGGCCTCACTGCCCGTGGAACTAAAAATCGACAGGGCCTATATAGGTGTCACGGTGCCATACAGCTTTTACGAGCGGCTCAGGCAACTTATGGCAGAACACCATGCGGACATTGATTCTGAAGAATTTGACGTGGAGACCACTATTTACGCCACATTGCCGCTGAACGAGGTTGATGCATTAAATAGTGCTATCCAGAACCTCACTTCTGGTCAATGCGCAATCGTGCGACTGGACGGAAAGCCCATAGACTAGCCAGGATAGTGCGATCGCGAAGCCAAGGAACCAATATTCCACACCTTCGGATCGCAAGATTCGCCAATTTAGGGTTCAGTAGATGGGATTGGCGGGCCGTCCCCAATCTCATCTTCCGCATTGCCATAAACACACAAATTGTACGCTGCGCCGATCTCAACACGATAATCGACAGGCCGGTTCGGATCGGGCTGAACAACGACGTGGGCTTCACTTACTCTGAGGACGCGTCGCAAGTCATCCAACGCGCTCCCCTTTGCCTGTCCTGTGAAATCGTAAATGAGTGTCAAGTCGTGCGGT
>CAZSXY010000035.1:19606-30700 GCA_964611395.1 uncultured Anaerolineaceae bacterium
GTAGGGAATGTAGTGAACACCTCGCACGCCGCTATAACGAGCGATGTTGCTCATGTCCAGGGTGATTGCCAGCGGAACCAGTGACAAAACATCCGTCAACGCCATATCCGTCTCGATGATCTCGACCGCTTCAGGCCACAATTGTGTAACCTGCGCAAAAAGGCCTTGTTGGCGAGCCTGATACCACATAGCTCGCAACACATCCATTTGGCGACGCCCCCGGTCAAGATCACTGGTGGTTTTCCGGCTCCGGACATACCACAAAGCCATATAAGGCGTAAGACGCTTTGGGCCGATCGGCAGCGTGTAATATTCCCAATTCTCTTCCACAGCCGGATCGAGTTCTGGTGACTTCAGCCGCCAATCAGATATCGCACAATCAACGCTGACCTCCAACCCTCCAAGCTCCTCTACAATCCGCAAGAAGTCATCAAAGTCAACACGTGCAAAGTGGTCTATTTCAATTCCAAAATTGTAACGGATCGTTTCTTTCATAAGGCCAAAGCCGCCGCCGGGATAACCACCGGCTTCCCCCAGCGCGTAGGCAAGATTGATACGCTCCATCGTATAGTTGGGAATATACACGATGAGATCGCGCGGCACATGCCACATGGCAACAGTTCCCGCACGCCGGTTAACCGACAGCAGAATGATCACATCTGTGTGCCCTACCCCACCACCGGCTGTATCGCTGCCGAGCAACAGGAAATTGAGCACATCAGGATCCGTATCAAGCAATGGCATCTGTGCCGGAACAGGGACAATCGGCGTTTCGTGAGGAACGGCATAGGTACCTTCAATAACAAGGGTGGCGGTTGGTGGAATCGACAAGACGGGGGCAGTTGCCTCGCTGTCCGCCGTCGGCGCAGAAGTGACCAGGGCGGCGACGCCACTACCTTCACCGGGCGCAATCGTGGGCATTGGGATTGTGGGACGAGGCGTGTTGGTTGGAATCGGAGTGAAGGTCGCTCTCAGCGTATTGGTTGGAATTGGAGTGGCCGTGGCAATCGCAGAAAGTCCGGGAGTCAAATCTGGGAGATCATGAGCCGCCTCTGTCAGACTCGGCAGCGGGGTTTCTGAGGGAGTCGGTGTTCGTGTTGCGGAGGATGTAGGCGTAACACTTGGCGTCATTGTCGCCGTGGGAGTAGCAGTGCTGGATGGAGTTGAACGCTCTGTGGGAGTTGAACTCGGCGTTCTTGTCGGTGATGCAAGCGGTTTAGAAGGGCCTGGACTCGCAGAACCCACAGGCGCAGCGGGCATGCTCGTATTTTCGCCAGATAGTTGATCCCGCGTTGGGCTCAATGAATCGGCTAAATGATCCATCAGGGAGTCCGCGAGCCGAATTCGTGACGCGATTTGGGTGGCAGTACCAGCCATTAGCCTGAGGTTCTGGCTGCGACTGTTTCGCCTTTCGACCTGATCAACGATGCCATTAATAGCATAAACCACATAAGCAACCGCACTCACAAAAATGAACAGCATCGCTGCTGCTCCTAGTGCCCGCCGGGCAAATCGCATCCCGCTGTGCATCACATCCTCACACACTCATCATCACCAACCATTAACGCCGAAAGTATACCAGAATAACGTCCCACCGCCCCCAGCAAACTGGCCAGTTGCCCTACGAGTGCACTACGTCATTCTGTTATAAGCCTTTCATGAAACCCATAACGTGTTAAAATGCAAGCACAGATCAGGTGCTCATTCAGGTACATGCAAACACAATTAAAAGTGAACCAACCCGACACTTCATCATTGAAACCCGCCATCGCCGTGATTGCTGCTTACAACGAGGATCGTTTCATCGGCAGTGTGGTACTGAAAACTCGCCGTTTCGTGGATCATGTGGTCGTCGTAGACGATGGCTCCAACGACATGACGGCTGATACGGCTGAGGCTGCCGGAGCGATTGTGATCAGGCATGAACAAAACCGCGGCAAAGCTCAGGCAATCAACACGGGGCTGAAAAAAGCTCGTCAGATGGAACCTGCCGTCGTGGTCTTGATCGACGCCGATGGGCAACATGACCCGTCTGAGATACCTAACCTCATTGCGCCCATTGCGTCTAGCCGCGCCGATCTTGTGGTAGGATCGCGCTTCCTGGAAATTCGCAGCCATATTCCACGCTGGCGAGTGTGGGGACAACAGGCCCTGACACTTGTTACGAACGTGGCATCCGGTGTCCCGCTGACCGATTCACAGAGTGGCTTTCGCGCCCTTTCACGACGAGCACTGAACAGGCTTCAGTTCAGGCCAGAAGGTGGGTTTTCGATCGAATCTGAAATGCAATTCCTTGTCCAACAATATGGGTTAAATATTGAAGAAGTGCCCGTTCATGTAACTTACGCCGAACCTCCTAAGCGAAACCCATTTACGCATGGTTTCCAGGTACTAAACGGAATCATGGTTTTGATCAGCCAGCACCGCCCGTTATTCTTCTTTGGAGCAAGCGGGTTTCTCATTGCCTTATTTGGTCTTGTATTGGGGCTGGTAGTCGTGGACAGATATAACACATACCAGACACTGGCTGTGGGATACGCCCTCCTCAGCATTTTCCTGGCCATTATTGGCATCCAGACGTTATTCACGGGCATTGTCCTTCACACCATTCGAACGTTCCTGTCACAAAATAATCAGTCGTAATCACGAGGTAATTTACCTGGTATTTGACCGTGCCTACGATCGTTCTTCGACATGTAACGAAACGCTTTAACCTCCACACGTTACCCAGCAATGATCCGCCTGGCAAGACTGCGGCCATTGCAACGCGACAACACGAGCCTGACTCGCGCGACGCGACCGCTCCAACGCATTCCAAGCCGCCGGGCCAGGTCAAAGCCCTGGATGACTTGTCACTTACGATTCGCAATGGGGAAACTCTCAGCATTCTGGGACCATCCGGATGCGGCAAAACGACACTCTTGAAGGTCATTGCCGGGCTGTCCAAACCGGATGAGGGGCAAGTCACCTATGATGGCGTCCCCATCGAGTCTATTCCAATGGCGGACCGTGGTATCGGGATGGTCTTTCAGAACTACGCGCTCTATCCCCATCTGCCCACTCGTGACAACATTGGATTTTACGATATCGTGCGCGGCCAACCCGAAAAGATCCCGGAGCGTATCCGCCACATTGTCGAGATCATGGGAGTCGATGTAAGACATCTTTTGAGCCGCAAGCCCCCCACCCTTAGTGGTGGCGAGCAACAGCGCGTTGCGGTCGCGCGATGCCTCGCCCGCGATCCAAAGATATTTCTTTTCGACGAGCCACTGTCAAATCTTGATGCCCAGCAGCGAGTCGAAACGCGGGGTCAACTCAATCGCCTCCTCCGGCACTACAGCATCACCTCCGTCTACGTGACTCACGACCAAAATGAAGCAATCGCGCTCGCCCACCGAATTGCCATCATGCGAGCCGGAAAAATCGAACAGGTTGGAACCGTTCGAGGTCTTTATGACACGCCAGCAAACGCGTTCGTAGCACAGTTTTTCGGAACCCCGCCTATGAATTTATTCCTCGGTTACGTGAGCGGGAATAGCTGGGAAAGCAACACTTTTCGCGTAACACCAATTCGACCCGGACTCCAGCAACGACAGACCGTCTGGCTAGGCATTCGGCCCGATTCGATTGTGCTTGGTGAGGACGGCGTTCCCGCCACAGTTGAACATGTTGAACCCATACTCACACAGCAGCGTCAATTAATCCACGTGGCCATTGGAGAGCAACCATGCGTTGTGACTACCCCAATTAAGTATGTCATTGAGCGGGGCTCGCGCATTCACCTAAACTTCCCCTCCAAACACCTATACTTCTTTGACCAAAAGACTGGCGCTCGCATCGGCTAACCCCCCAAGATGTGCTGACGCGGAATCTGAGTATACTTGGCTTAACATAGATTTTTCTGGGCGGTCAAGCACCTCAGTTTTGCGATCAAAACGTGGGCTTCGACATCAGAGCGCCGGGAGGTCAGGAGGGGAAAATCATGGCACGTTCTGCGAACAAAATCGTCGGGGGTCTCACCTGGGTACTGGTATCTATTTTCCTTATCAGCACAGTTATTTTCGTTCCTGCAACGCATGCGCAAGAGGGCAACCACGTTGTGGTCAACACAGGGGCGGTTTATATCCGTAGCGGTCCATCGCCGAACACCACCAGCCTGGGAGCCGTTGCCGGAGGCACGGAATTGCCGGTTACGGGGCGCAACGCGGGCACAACATGGTGGCGTGTAGACTCGCCTTTTGGGGTTGGATGGGTTAGCAGCCTCTATGTGGTCTTCCGGGGAAATATTGACGCTGTCCCCGTCGTCGATCAGCCCGCCGGAACAGTAGCGTCTCCCACTGCTATTGTTGAAGGTTATCCCGTGACAGTGTACAGAAATCCGAATGAGGATTCATTTGTGGTCGGAATAGCACCCACAGGTGCTAAACTCACGGTCACTGGCATTTCGCCCGACAGAAATTGGTGGCGCGTGTCCACATCAGCTGGTGCTGGATGGGTTAAGCGCAACGAGGTTGCATTATGGGGAGACGCGAACACAGTTCCCATTGTCGGAGACCCAGGCCCATCCTTCAACGGACCAACCGTTCGCGTAAACTCGGAAACCAGTGTCTCATCGCAGCCAGGTGGTGGCGGTATCAGCGCCGTACTCCCTGCGGGCACTGTTTTACCTGCCATTGGGCGCACAGTGGACAATACGTGGTGGCAAATTGCGGACGGCTTTGGGACTGGGTGGATTCTCGTCCGAGATGTCAGCCTTGCCGGTTCCGCAAACAATATCCCGGTTGTGTCCGAAGCAACGTCAAGCGGGCCCGGTTATTCAGGTGCAGTCATAACCAAGGCAATCGTCGAAGTCGACCGCAAGATCGCGTACGCCCAGGATTCATTTGGCAGCGCCCCCATGTGGGATGCCCGCCTGGGAGATGAGCTTGGAGTCATGGCGCGTACTCCCAATGGCCTTTGGTTGAGAGTCAGCAAAGGCCGGTATACCGGTTGGATGAATTTCAGTGGCCTGACTCTTTTCGGAAGCATGGCCGACCTCCCGGTCGTGGATGCAACGCCCCCCGTCCCCAACGTGGCCGTAGTCAACATCCACCGCCTCAATATTCGTTCCGGGCCGGGCGCTGAATACCACGCTATAACCTCCGTTGCCGGAGGCACTACGCTTACAGTCACGGGGAAACATCCTACCCTTCCCTGGCTGCGAGTAGAGGGCGACTTCGGGGTCGGTTGGGTACGCATCATGCATATAGTATTTCGAGGCGTCTGGTCCTCCGTCCCCTTTGTTACCGAACCAGTCGGAGCTTTGGAGATGCCCGTTGCTATCGTGAACTTCCCACATCACGTCTATGCACAACCGAACTGGGAAGTGCAAATCGGCTCAATTACTGGCGGGTTATACACAATCGTTGGCCGATCACCGGATTACAAATGGGCACTCATCGATACGCCTTTGGGCCATGCCTGGATTAACTTCAGCGAAATCGAGATTCGTGGCCTTATCAAGAATGCACCCGTGATCGAATAGGTCCGTGTGGCAATTCGCGAACCCTGGGGCAGCATGAGCGCCCCAGGGTTCTTCGTTTTACTGGGCAGTTGCGGACTTTTCACTGACTGTGCAAACATTTCCTCGTGTCTATGCGGACTTGCCTCACCTATAGCCGAGCTGCCCACCTGAGACGATGTTGCTAACCACCGCCTGCGCTGCGTCTCGTGAGCAAAGTCTCTGCAAACATTGACCAGAAGATTGAAGACTGCTATGCTCTTCCCAGAAACGTTGGAAAATGAGGAACTCACAGCATGAGAACACACAAATCGCTGTTGCTATTCATAACTGTCTCTTGTGTATTCATTCTACAGTTCATTTCTTCAACACCAGCCGCCGCATTTCCGGGCGACAAGCGTGACGAACGTTGTACCGAGCAGCTTGCTTCGGCCACTACAAACACGACCGGTGACAGCAACCCTCAGATTCCTGCGAATTGCATTGAGCATCCCGGAATGACCGCCCTCGAACTGCGAGCAGCAGAAACAGAAATGCGCATTCATCCTGCGCCGGATGTTACCCAGGTTCCCTATCAAGAAGACGTCGTATGGACTCGTGCCTACAGGCGAATGGTTGGGCATGTGACGATCTTCGACGCTCCAAATGGCAACCCAATAGGGGAAATTGACGCCGGCTATAACTATGTGACCGTTATCAGCGCATCTGCCGGATTTGTTCAGATCAACTACGGTCAATGGGTACGCGAAGAACACATTACCTGGGCCGATGTGTCAGAATTCTCCGGAGTCGAAATCGAGAAACAGCCGGTGCGCCCCTTTGCGTGGATGCTCGCGGAAGCGCGTCCCAGCCGCTATCCTGGTGGCCCCCAGGACCCATCAGCCGAAATCATTCCCCGATACACATTGATGAACATCTATGGGGTTGAATATGTAGACGGGTGGGAATGGTACTTGGTTGGCCCTAACCAGTGGGTTCAACAGATTCGTGTGGCTAAAGTCAAGCCGATTACACGACCGGCGGGGATCAGGCCGAACGATCGGTGGATCGCGGTTGATCTATATGAACAAACTGCCGTTGCATATCAAGGGGACAAGATGGTATTCGCCACGTTGATCTCATCTGGGCTCCCCCAATGGAATACGGAAGAAGGACTGTTTGAGATATACGAGCGGTACGAAGCAACGCGAATGAGTGGAGCTTCGGGGCAACCAGATTTTTACTTCATCGAGGAAGTACCATACGTTATGTATTTCGATGGGGAGATTGGTCTGCATGGCACATACTGGCACGACCGGTTCGGTTACCGGCAGAGTCACGGTTGTGTGAATCTGTCCATCATGGATGCGTGGTGGTTGTTCCAGTGGACCTCTGAAGAGCCCTACCAAAACGCCCAGGTCTACGTATACAGCAGCGGCACGTACCGCACTGATCTGCCCCATTGGGCCAGGCGATAAGCCTCGCAGGACTCAGCACCAGAGCGCAATTGCACGCTCTGGTTTCTTTTTTTCTTGCCATTATCTATGATTACGACAAGACCTATAACTCCTGCCAAGCAGAAAAAACCGCATGGACTACAAACGACTTATAATTGTGTTTGGCATCGTCGCACTATGCACCAGCACTTTTCTGATTGTAGTGCTGAGTTTGCTCGTGCCGTTTGCAGTCAATGACTCAACGTCAATCGATCGGCTGTCTGGCGAGGCTGAAATCTGGTCGTCGGATCAGCGAGTACGACGGCTTTCCGGCCCTGAAGCTGCGGGGCACCGGTTGAAAATCGGGCAGAGTTTACTCCTCTTACCCGGAAGCACCGCCACCGTTTCGTTCAAACGCTTCAACGGGCAACTGACTATTCGGGGGCCGGCAACTCTCACGTTGAAGAAGGCCTCCCTAACGACTACGCTGCTCGGACATCTATTTAGACAGGCGGATAGGTTCGAGCGACAGATGACACTGGTCATTTATCAACAGGAAGGTCATGCGTACTACGCATTCGATCAAAGCGTGCTATCGGATCATGAAGCCAGGATAAGTGTGGAATTTCCTACAGGCACCTTCATCCCCGATTCGGCGTGTTGGCAGGTTAATTACTCCTCCAGTGGGCAATACCTTGCACGAAACACGGACTGCCAAAGCTCCTGATCCGGCGGTCACCAATGTACGTAGCCTTGCCAGGCTGGTGCACCAAACAGGTCAGGTTGTGCCCCCGGCTATTGTGCATGAAGCGGCAACCAGAATCCGAATGTGCTACCCTTCCCGGGCGCACTGGTGAACCAAGTCTGCCCGCCGTGGCGTTCCACTACCGTCTTAACCAGGCTTAGGCCCAGGCCCGTTCCCCCTATATGCTCGGTGCCTGGCTCACGCGCACGGTAGAACCGTTCAAAAAGACGTGCCTGCCGCTCTGGTGAAATTCCGTAACCATCGTCCTTCACGACAAAGCGAAGTTTTCCCAAATCGGTTGTCAAGCTAACCTTGATTTGCCCGTGCTCAGGCGTGTATTTGATCGCGTTATCCACCAGGTTGGCAACGGCTTGCCTCAATTGCGTCACGCTGCCAAACACCAGCAATGGTTCGCTGCTCTGTTCAAACAGCAACGCCTGCTGCTTCAACTCAACACTGGGGCGCTGCTCTGCCACAACCTCTGCGGCCAGTCCGGCAAAATCGAAGGGCTGCCAATCTGCCTCACGTTCGCTTTCGATGCGTTCAACCGTAAGCAAATCCTCTAACAACACGTGCATCAGCCTGGTAGCCTTGCGCAGGTTCTCAAAGTATTGCATTTGGTCAGGTGGCAGCTCCCCCTCGCCAAGGCTCATTTCCAACAGGTCGATGTAGCCCATAATCGTATTCAACGGATTGCGCAAATCATGCGATGCCATTCGTATCATCTCTGATTTCAAGTGTTCGAGTTCCCGCACCTCGTCAAACAGCATTGCCTGCCTTAAGGCTACCGAAGCCTGGCTGGCCAGCGCCTCCGCCTTGTACACATCATTCGGCGTAAATGCCCTGTCACGACGTCCCTCAATGACGGCTGCTACACCCATTAACTCACCCTGCGCAACCAGGGGCACCAGCACCATTCCATAGATCCTGTCTTCGATTAGACGTGCTCGATCCAGGCGAGAGATAGATGGATCATTAGCCCGCAAGACAAGTGGGTGATGTTGCTCAACCACCGTTTGAAAAGCGGGATATGTCACCAGTGGAATTGTATGCTTGAGCGGCGGCAACACCTCCTTTGCATCTGTAGCATGCATATCCCTATAAACAGCAAGAATCTGTACTTCCTGCCGATCATCATGGTAATCGAAAATAACCGCGCTGGAGCATTCCAGCGCACCCGCCATAGCCTGGGCAATATGCAGCAATATCTTGTCGCGCTCCAACGTGGACGTGATCGTGCGACTGGCGTTGTAGAGCACCGCCATATCATTCGCCATTTGTTCGGCCTGGCGATAAAGCCGCGCGTTATCGAGTGCCAGAGCCGCACGTCGCGCCAGGCGTTCAAGAAATCCCACCGCATCCTCATCGAACGCCTGATTGCGAGTCGATGCCAAAGCAATGACACCAAGCACCTCACCACGCATCAACAGGGGCACTGTCAGGTGAGTGCGCACACCTGGAAAAAACGGCACATAGTCTTTATCCGCCATAACATCACGGACAAATTGGGTTTTCCCTGTTCGTACCGCCCGTCCCATTATTCCGGCAGTTATGGGTAAGGGATTTTCAGCGCTGTAAGGGAACATTTCCCGATCCACGTGCCCCATGATCGTGTAGGGCACAAGGCCGGTGTGGTCGTCAGTCATAAGCATAAGCAATCCGGTATCTGCCCCGGTTCGGCGCAGCGCCCAATCCATTGTAAGCCGCATCACCCGATCAAGGTTCAGGTGCGAACTCAGTTCCCGGTCAGCCCGGTGCATCATCGAAAGATCTTCAATTTGCTCCGCCAGCTTTTCTGCTGACCGTGACACTGTTTCCAATAAACGCGCATTTTCAACAATATATGCCGACTGCCCGGCCAAAATATCCAGCGGGCGAAGGTCCGCCCATGTTGGACGCTTCTTGGAAACAGGGTCACCTACGCAGATTACCCCTATC
This sequence comes from uncultured Anaerolineaceae bacterium, assembly GCA_964611395.1. Taxonomy (GTDB): domain Bacteria; phylum Chloroflexota; class Anaerolineae; order Aggregatilineales; family Aggregatilineaceae; genus CAZSXY01. The sequence continues at coordinate 29,205 of CAZSXY010000035.1, forward strand.
ACTTCACCCTGCCCCACTTGCAGTGGCGCAAAGACGGCGTCTCCGAGCTTCCACGCCTCCGAACCCGGATCCCCGTCAGGAACAAAGTAGACACCACCGTGACGGTAGTCATCCAACTCGCCACGCAAGTATCGTTCCCATAGGTCACGCGATATTCCGCAGCTTTCACCTGGCACATGATCATCTGGCAGAGACTCATCGCCGACAATCTTGCGTTGGCCTTCCTCATCAAACAGGATCAGTGTTGCGTACCGCCATCCCTCCGCCTTCAACGCATTCGTTACTGCGGAGAGATTGGCGCGTATATCCAGTTCAGACAACATCTGCCTGATAACCGCTTGGAGGCGCGACAGGCGTTCACGTTCCATGTCAAGTTCACGCGTGAGCCGGTGTATCCTCCCCTGAAAATATTCACCAGCCCAGAAACCAGAAGCCAGCCCTCCCACTAACTTAGCGATAGCGATATCAGCCTCGGAAAAAGCCTTTTCGCGAGAAGCCACGATCAGCGCCCCCACGAAGATCTCGCCTGTGATGACGGGCACCCCCAGCACATGCGTGAAGCCCCATTCGCTCCACCCGATTGAGTCGTCGGATCCAGACTCTGGCCCGACGATAACAACCTGCCTACTGGAAGGTACCACTACCGCCAATTCGGAATCCAGGGGCAAGGTAGAGGGCAACAACTGGGCATGATCACCAGTAGTCGCAACGAGATGCAAACATTCTTGAACCTCGTCACACGCCCAAAGGCTGGCTACCGACGAATCAAGGATCCGCCTCACCTCATCGACTAATATCTGAGACACCTGCTCGTTTTTTAAGCCGGCGTACACAGCGTCTGTGATTTGACTCAATTGAGCCGCGAGGCGCAGCGAATCCGTCATTTCCGTGCTCCAATTCCATATATTCAGGACATCAGCGTCGCGAATTCTGCAGAACTAGGACTCTCCAATAATTTGAACTACCAACGACCTGCGGCGGGGCCGATTATCAAAATCAACGAAGACGATATGTTGCCAGGTACCAAGTGTCAACCCGCCCCCGGAAAACGGCACCGTGAGCGATGGGCCAAGCAAGGCTGCTCGTACGTGGCTATGCCCGTTCCCATCACCCCATCGCAGATTATGTGCGTAGTCGCGATTGGGTGGAACGATCTCATCGAACAGGCGTTGAAAATCGCGAACCGCACCATCTTCAAATTCGATTGTGGTTACACCACTGGTTGCACTAGGGCAGAACACTGTCACAAGTCCCGCCAGCATCAAGCTCTTGGTCACTGCATCCTGCACCCCCTGGGTCACATCAATGACCTGAGAATTCCCTTCGGTCGCGAGTTCAAGAGTCGCTGTCTTGATCATGCGCTACTGCTCCTGCCCATTCACGAATGTCGGCAAAATAGATATAAACCAGTGGTTCGCCCGTTCGCTCGTTTTGATATTGTCTAAGCTCTCCACCCGGAAACTGAAACGTAAGACGCCCCGCCACTTCATCCAATC
>CAZSXY010000036.1:0-29801 GCA_964611395.1 uncultured Anaerolineaceae bacterium
TTCACGAAGCGGCCTGCAATAGTCGCTCAGGGCAGATCGACGGCGCACTGTCCGGCGGCGCTGCTACACGTGGCAACCGTGACCCCATTGTAGCTGACCGTGAAATTGTCCCCTGTCCAGAATAAGTACTGGTTGTTGGTGATCCATGCCTGCCGCGCGTCCCCGCATTCTGGCGGCGGTGGCTGATCGGGGATGCCAAAGCCCCAGATCATCAGGCAGCCGCCCGGCTTGAAGTTGTCCAGCGGGGTGAACGAATACTCGGACCAGATCGAGGCTGGCGCGGCCACCCCGTTGCCGGTGAGGGTGAGCGATAGCAGGTTCAACGGCCTGCCCGATGCATTCAGCAGGGTAAAGACCGGCACGCCAGCATCGTAGATCAGCAACACGTCGGTGGTGGCGGGGTTGGGCGCGGGTGTGGCGGTTCCGGTGACCGGCAGGCTTAGCCCCGGCGCGACGACCGGCTGCCATGCCGGATTCGTGGTGTTGAGGGCGGTTGAGGTTGCTACCGGCGTGAGGTTAGTCCCGTTGGGGTGGATCGCGAACAGGTCGAACGTCCCGTTCATGTCCGACGCGAACACGATCCATGCGTTATCCGGTGACCAACTCAGCCCTGTAATCCGGCCCGTTGCGGTCGTCAGTTGCAGCGGATCGTTGCCGTCTGGGCGGACGGTCATCACGGCTTCGCGTCCTGTGCCGGGAGCTATTTCGGCGGCAAAGGCGAGGCGCTTCCCATCCGGTGACCAGGCAAGGTCGTGCCGGTTGCCCGGCCCGGTTGCAACCGGCGCGGTGGCGCTTCCGTCCGCCTGAACGATGGTGAGGTCCGTGCGTGACGCGTCGATGCGGGCGGCGAATGCGATCTGCCGCCCATCCGGCGACCAGCGCGGCGGCCCGTCGAGCGTTAGTCCCGTCGTGAGCCGTTGGGGGATCATCCCCCCGGCGGCGCTGGTCATGTACAGGTCGAGCGCCCCGTCACGATCCGATACAAAGGCCACGCGCGTGCCGTCCGGCGACCAGGCGGGCCAGGTGTCGATGCCGGGGTTGTTGCTGAGGTTCATCACCGCGTTGGTGGTGAGGCTCAAGGTGACGATCTCCGAATCGCCGCCGGTGTCGCTGGCGAATGCCAGTCGCGTGCCGTCCGGCGACCACGTCGGCCCGCTATCGAACGCGGCGGGCGAGTTGGTGACATTGGCGGCCTGCGTACCGTCCGCTCGCAGCACGTAGATGTCGTTGCCATCGCTCATGGCGATCCGCGTGCCGTCCGGCGACCACACCAACACGCCATCCGCCGAAGCAACCGGGCCAATTTGCAGCGTGGTCGCTGTGCCGGGAACCAGCACATAGGGCACGGCGACAGCGCCGGGAATGGCCGCGCCCACATAGGCGATGGCGTTGCCCGCAAACACGGGCGGATCGCTTGAAAGCCGTGTGGCGCTTTGCTCCGACGGCCAGGGTTCCAGCCAGTAGTCACCGGCGGTTCCTTCGGCAGTCCAGCCGGTTTGCCCGTCCCAACGGCGCACCTGCCACCAGTTGAAGTTTTCGGCGCATTGCGGGCCGCCGATCACGGTGAAGACCTCGCCTTCTCCCATGACGCCCAGAATCGTCGCCCCGGCGCTAGGGGCCGTTCTCAAGTTATTGCCCACGCCGTCCGCATACGTCACGCGGGCGCTTTGCCCGGCGCTCAGACGCGGCGGCGGAGCTGTGCCGCAAACATCCTGGGCGCGCGCGGGCGTGCTGGCGAAGAGCGCCAGCATGACCAGGGCGGCAACCAACAGGATTTTGACAGGCTTGACCATCAGCGAGTGCATGGTATGTTCCTCTCTATACGCGTAGTGGTGCGCGCGAATCACGCCCCGCGCCACCGGCGTGAGGACGAAGAATTTTACACATTGCTGCATGTTATTTTACACGTTTGCAACACACTTGAAACACGCCGGTGCCAGACTGGAGGCATATCGTCAGGGAAAAAGTGGAAGGAGACCCATCATGATCAGGCGCAAATGGATACTGCTCACCGTAATCCTCGTTGTGGCCGTGTTCGCGGTTCCGGCGGTGGCTGCGGCGCAAACGGCGAGCGGAACAGGTTCCCTCGTTGCCGCCGGCGATGGGCTGGCAGTCTTGCGCGGTAACGGCTGGGTGCGGCTCTCCGGCGAAGGGACGCTCATCATCATTGATCGGGCCGGAGACGCGATCATCAACATCGAGCACAACGACCACCACGACGCGGCGGCCATGCCGGAGCGCGATCGAGGCGGGCGGCTGGTGTTCCGCAACTTTAGCGGCAGCGTCTACGTGCAGGGAAGTCACATCATCGTCTCGATGCGCGGGCGCAACATCCACCTGGCCGCCGAGGGGACGGGCACGGTCTGGCTGCGCGGCTCCGGCTGGTACGAGATCAACGGCGAGCGGGGCGCGTGGACGCCCGATGGCGTGCGGTTGAAACTAGGCCCGGCCCCGACGCCCGCCAGCGCGTCCGGCGCTGAATAGCCTAATCCCCCAGCGGGGCATCTGCCGCGACGCCCCGCTGGGTGTGATTCTACAGTTCGGGCCCACCGCCACGCATGAACGTGACGTAACCGCCCACCAGCGCAACAACTGCGCCAACGACCAACACGATAATCTGGCTGGTGGCCAGGTAAATATCGTTGCCGCGAATGGGGTCGATCAGGATCGACACCAGCACGGCCAGGATACCCAGCGCCAGCAACCCATAACCGATTTGCTTTTCAGACATCAGACTTCCTCCAACAGTTATCTAAAATCTTCAGATGTGGAGACGCGTCAAAGCGATGCTGCGGTGCGAAATGCGCCGCACTCATCATATCATGGTTTGGGCCGTCGTTGAAAGACAAAGAGGCGCGTCGCCGCGCCCCTCGCATTGTTTTGTCCTGCGCCATCCGGATCGGTCACTCTATGACAAATTCACCGGCGCGATAGAACAATTCGCCATCGATCCATATCTCGCCGCCGTCTTTCATGTTGTGCACCATGTCCCAGTGAATGGCGCTTTTGTTCTGCCCCTTCGATTCTTCATAGCTGCGACCCAACGCCATGTGGATCGAGCCGCCGATCTTCTCATCGAACAAAATGCTGCGTGTCATGCGTTGCACACCCATGTTGGTTCCGATGGCAAATTCGCCCAGGCGGCGGCCACCCTCGTCCGTGTCCAGCGTGCGCACCAGGTAATCCTCGCCTTTGGCAGCGGTGGCCTCGACGGCCACGCCATGTTCGAACCGCAGCTTTACCCCGTCAACCTCGTTGCCCAGGTACACGCAGGGATAATTGAAGGCGACCGTTCCATTGACCGAGTCTTCGATAGGGCTGGTGAAAATCTCGCCGTCGGGGAAATTCAGCTCCCCGTGGCAGCTTATCCAGGGCCGCCCCTGGAAGTCAAACGACAGGTCGATGCCCGGCCCCTTCACCTCGGCGTGCGACTTGTCGCTGAGCCACGCGACGAGCCGTTCTTGCCGGTCGCGGAATGCCTGCCAATAGGCGACCGGATCGGGTTGATCCAGGCCGCAGGCGCGGGCGACGAATTCTTCGTAGTCGAGCAGGGCCATTTCGGCGGTTTGTGCCAGCGCCGCCGTCGGCCAGCCGACCACCGTCCACCGCAACTCGCCGGCAGCGTACCGTTCCAGGTAGCGGTTGGAGAAGGGTTGGATCGCCTTGCGGAAGCGGCTGATCCGTGCCGGATCGACGGTGGACAGCGCCTTGGTGTTCAGGGGCGCTTTGATGAAGAACAGGGCGTCTGACGCGTTGACCCAGTGCATGATGGTCGAATCGAGGCGGTCGAGTTGTTCGTCGTTGGCCCGGCGCATGAAGTGCTCGAAGTAGGGCGTATAGTCGGGGGAGATCGGGGCGGCGAGCTGCACGTTGGGCGTGGCCCCGCGCTCCAACACGGCAACGACCAGCGCCTCGACCAACGGCCCTGTCGTGGCCGCGTGTCCGACAATCGTCACGTACTCGCTCGGTTTCACCGGCGAACAGTAATCGGTCAGAATGGTTGCCAGTTCGGTCGCAAGATTCTTGGTCATTTATGGTCACTCTCTCTTCGTCACGCTGCATAAGGAACTATTCATTGCGCAGGGCACTGTGCCGGGTGTCGCCCACGCGCAAAAGCGCACCGGCCCCGGTTTTGTAGCGTGCCGGAGCCGGTGTATTCAGTCGAGATCAACGGTGAAATCGCCGTTCTTGTAGAGCAGTTCGCCGTCAATGGTGATTTCGCCGCCGTCGCGCATGGCGTGCACGAAATCCCAGTGAATCTGGCTCTGGTTGACCCCGCCTGCTTCGGCGATAGACTGGCCCAGCGCCATGTGGATCGTGCCGCCGATCTTCTCGTCGAACAGCGTCTCACCCGTGAACTGCTGGATGCCCCGGTTCGTCCCGATGGCGAATTCACCCAAACGGCGCGCGCCTTCGTCCAGGTCGAGCTTCTGTAATAGATCGTCCTGGCCTTTTTCGGCGCTGGCCTCGATGGCGACCCCATCCTTGAACGCCAGGCGCACCCCGCTCACTTCACGCCCGGTGTAGAAGGTGGGGTAGCTGAACGCAACCGTGCCGTTGACCGAATCATCAACCGGGCTGGTGAAGATTTCGCCGTCGGGGAAGTTGTTGTTGCCCCAGCAGTTGACCCAGTTCCGACCCTCGACGCTGAACGACAGGTCGATGCCGGGGCCTTTGACCTGGACGTGCTTCTTGCCGTTCAGCCAGTCCACGAGCTTTTGCTGGCGGCTTTTGAGCGCTTGCCAGTAGGCGATTGGGTCGGGCTGGTCGAGTCCGCAGGCCTTATACATGAACTCGGTATAGTCGAGCAGGTTCATTTCGGCTTCTTGCGCCGCCGCTTCTGTGGGCCATGCGGTGATATTCCAGCGCAGCGACTGGTCGTCGCACCGCTCGAAGTAGCGCCGGACGAACGGCTGGCGTGCTTGCTGGTGGCGGGCGATCCGGGCCGGGTCGATCGAGGCCAGTCGCTTGGTGTTTTCCGGCGCGAGGATTTGGAACATCACATCTAATTTCTCGATGATGTCCAGCAAAATGGGGTTGAGATAGTCCAGTTGTTCATCGCTGGCGATCTTGTAGAAGAGTTCTTCCAGGCCGGGCAGCCGCACGAAGACCGTAGGATTCCCCCCCCGTCGCAGCACGGCTTCATACAGGGCTTTGACCAGCGGTTCGGCGCTGGTGTTGGCGAAAATGCCGACCAGATCGCCGCGCTGAATCGGGGTGGAATACGTAGTCAGGATGTCGGCCAGGCGTGGGGCAAAATCATCGAACATAAACATTCCTCACAGGTTGAAAAAAAGATTTGCCGGCAACTATAACACATTGCGTGATGAGCGCGAAAAACGAATGCGGGGATCACAATGGCATCGGCGCGGGGGGATGCTCGCCTGACAAAAAGAAAACCAGCGGCATGATGCTCGCTGGCTGTGTGCCCCCAGGGAGATTCGAACTCCCGTCTTGGCCTTGAAAGGGCCACGTCCTGGTCCCCTAGACGATGGGGGCGCAACACGCCGCGCATTGTACCATGCTGTATCATGGGGCGTCAAGGCTGTCTTGGCCGGTTTTTCGCCTCAACGCCGGGGGGTGTGAGCCGGAATACGGCCCTCGCCGATTCTTCTCATTCCGCGTTGACGGTTAGCATGTACAGGCCGTAGTTCTCAGGGTCGAGGTACACGATGCGCGTGCCATCCGGCGAGACACTCCATTCGCCGTTCGCCACGCGGATCGGCAGCGTGTCCGGATCGGACAGCCAGCGATGTTCGCCGGTGATCACATTCACATAGCCGAGCCGGTGGGCGTCCTGGTCGATGCCATAGCTAAGCGTGTAGAGCGAGCGGTCGTCCCGCCACCGGTACGCGCCGAAAAACGGCAGCTTGCGCATGGGCGAACCGGCTTCGGTGCGCTGCACGTACACGCCGCTGGCCGATGGGTCTTCCTGAAACGGCAGGTAGAACGCGATGTGCTGGCCGCCGGGCGCGATCTGCAGATCGCGCAGGTTCTGGTACGAGCCGAGCAGTTCCGGTTCCGGCGTGGTGGCATTCACGTCCATGATGAACAGGCGCGTTTCCGGCGTGTATTGAATGCGGCGGGCGATCAACAGGCGGTGATCGTCCAGCCATTGCGTGTAACCGCCGGACATGGTGTAAACCAGGCGAGCATTCGATCCATCCAGGTCGCTGATCCACACGCGCATGCCGGGGTTCGACGTGCCGGGCACGATCTCGCCGTAGACCACCTCCCACAGCAACCGGGTTCCATCTGGTGACACCGCCGGGTAAGGGCCGCCTGTCGCCACCTCGTAGGTTGTGCCGTCGCTCCGCCGGGTGATTTGCATGGTGCCGTTGTCGTGCCGGATGCTGATGCTCCCGTCCGGTGAGCGCAGGTCTGGCGGGGCGGGCTGCAGGTACTCGCGCGGCGAGCCTTCGAGTGGTTGCCGGAAGACGCCCGCTTTCCGCCCCGAAAGGGCGTCGATCAGGTAGACGGCATCGGGATCGTCCCCGTACCACCACGCGCCGACGTTCCACCGGCCCACGACGACGGTCGTGCGCTGCACCGCGACGGCGTCCGGCAGCGAAGGCAGGTGACGGTATGGGGGCGGGTTGTCCGGCGCACGTAGTTCCAGCTTGGGCGGCCAGGGGCGCTGGTAGTTGTTGAGGATGAGGGGGCTAAAGAGGATGTCCGGTTGGGTTTCGAGCGTCATCCAGCGGTGGGGCGCGTCAAGGTCTTGCTGAAAGTTGTGGTTAAACGGCCCGGTGCTGGTCAGCATGTGCCAGTTGACGTCGAAGAACGGCAACGGGTTGAAGGCGGTCTGGTAGTCGGCGCTGCGGATTTCAAGGTGGAGATGCGGGCGCGATCCGCACGAGCCGTCGGGATCGCCGGTCAGGGCGATCACGTCGCCACGTTCGACCGCTTGCCCGCGCAGCAGCAGCGGCTGGCGCAGCAAGTGCCCATACAACGACGTGTACCCTGTGCCGGGGTGCGATAGCACCAGGCTGTGCGGGCCAGCGCCAAAGCCCTCCGCGTCTACAAAGGATACGACACCATCCGCGATGGCCAGCACGGGGGTTCCACACGGCGCTTCGAAGTCGACGCCGAAGTGCATTCCCTGGCCGAATGCGTACCAGATATCCCCAAAGTTGAACGCCTGGGTGGTGTTGCCGTAATGTTGCTCGTACAGCCATGTGTTTGGCCCCGGCGGATCGGCAAACGGCAGGGAAAACGGCGGGCCATCCGGTGGGGATGTCTCGCCGTCCTGAGCGATTGACGGGATAGGCCGGGCCAGCAGGATACCAATCAAGACCGGGCCAAGCAGGGTTATGAAACGGCGCATGTCATTTCACAGCACTCTGAAACCAATGATTGCAACACGTCGCGGGTGGGCAACCGGCGGCACCGGTCGATCTGCCTCGCGATAAAGATGATGGATCGCCCCAGCTAACGGATTTCTTCCCTATGGGGGAGATTATAGCCGGAGTGCGAATCACGTGCAGGTGGGGGGACTTTACAGGGAGGGATTAGTTCCCCCCTTATGTCCCAAATGCCTTCTCTGTGCAGTTATCTTAAAATGGTAAGTCTTCTGCTTCAGCAACAGAGGGTGTTGGAGTTTCCAAACCAGGATTAAATGGGATTTCAACTACTATGGGCCGTTCGCTTTTTATCCCTTTCCCGAAGGCCAACGCATGTAAGAATGGCAAGTTTGAAATCTTGGCGGTGTGTTCTGCTCCGTAGATGTTGGATAAGAAGTTCAGGCCTGTCTGGTCAAAACTGGCGAAGGTGATTATCGTGTTGCATTGTGTCAAAACTGTCTTGCTGACGGTAGCCGTGCGCTGAGCAACGACTAATAGACCAACATTGTATTTCCTTCCCTGCAAGGCGATCTGTGCTATTTTAGCTACCATTCCTTTACTGTCCCAATCCCCTAATCCCATCGTTGTTGCCTCTGGTATAACGGTGTGTGCTTCTTCCAAAACTATTAATACCCTGTTGATGTTCTCCTTCACATGATCACGCGCATAGTTGAAGATTGCAGATAGATAAAGCTCAGTGATATGAACTGTAGCCTTAGTGTTTGAAATTGAAGGTAATGTGAATATCCCAAGTGAATTATCTCCGGTGAGAAAATCTTTGACTTTAGTGTCAACTTCTGTTCTCAATTGTGCATCCAATTCACGAAGGGCTTTCTTTTCCTCCTGGCCTCTATATTTTCCTGTCTCCACTTCAAATAACCGTTCCCCAAGCTCATCAGCCCAATCAGCACTTATACTAAGTTCCACTGGCCCCAAAACATTTAATCGCCCAGTATACATCCCTGTAATATCTACACAGACAACCTTTACACCATTTTCGATAGCTTTGTGGATAATGGTGTACGCAAGCTCAGTTTTGCCTGAACCAGTCACACCCAAAATGGCTGTATGATGCGAGATCATCTCGTTAATGTCGCAAACAACTTCCACATTAGTGCCTGGTACTGTACCAAAACACATTTGAGAAGAAGGAAGTTGTCGGGGGGCTTCCTGGACATCACGCTTGGCCAAATAAACCGGCGCATTCATTTCCGGCACCCAAGTAAACTTCTTAAAACCTCTCTCGGGGTCGAGGATGCCTAGTTGATGTGCTTCCACAACCTGAAATCCATGCTTGTGTCTCTCAAATAACTCCTCTGCTGTGGCAGCGTCTATTATCTGATAATAGATCCTCTCACCTCTCACATCACAGAAAGCCAACAAGCCCTCACTCAAATCATCAGATCTCCAAGTTTCAAAATATATCTTGGCTATTTGAGACCCCTCTACTATAAAGCCAACCGGTTCCTGCCACTCATCTCCGACAGTGCTGGCCTCGTAAACTCCCCCTGTCCTGGTTCGGTGTTGTTCAAAGTCCGCTTCTTCCAACAACAAACCAGTTCCGATTACTCGATTGTCTTGTACTTGGGTATAGAGAGGCAAGACGTTACGTTTGCCACCATCACCTAGACAAGCAACCATGTTGCCTGACCACTGCGCATTTCGATGAAGCTGTACTCTGACCAAATTAGGGCTATCTACTCTAATTACCACTCCTTTCTCCAGAGACAAGTTCTCGGTTGAAAAAAGGGCTTGCACTATGTGAGGGATTTTGAGAGGCCACAAGGCTATGTATATACCCCAAAAGAGAACTAACACTCCGGTTTCCCTCTCGTTTACTCCGTAGAAGGAAAACACCGCGTAAAGAAAAATGATTGAGAAGATGATGTTGGATTTTCCAAAGACGGTTGATACGTGGTAGGTAGTACCTTTAAGTCTCACTGCCCAACTATCACTGGGGCGATTTTGTCCAAATGCCAAGTTCACCGTCCCCACCAGACCAACCAGAAAGCAGTAAGCTACCACTAACCAACCTGTTGTGCCAAATGAATTGGAAACAGGAATTAGTGAAATAATCGCGGCGATAGCGTTTACAACAGCATCTGCCGGTTTTGTGAACTTGTCTTCCAGAAACAGAGAGCCAAAAATCACCAACAGAATGCCACCCTGAAAAATGTTAGCCTCTTGATTATCAGGGGGGATAAAATCTCCTGTAAGCCATTGGCTCAAGAGCAACACCACTACTGTTCCCACAATAAGAAAAAACAGTCTGGTTTGAGCATTAGGGTGGGCGGGGAGGCGTTGCTTGACACCGTTCAACCAGCTTTGGAGGTTCATCATTGCCTCTTCTCAATCCTAAAGTTAACTTCAAAGTAATACAGGTGTATTTTAGTGCAGAGTTGAGGAATCCACTAGCCTGCAAAGTGCTTGAGGTTTCTAAACTGGATAGCTAGAGGAGGCCACCCCTCATCTCAAGGGTAGAGTCTTCCCACACGCCCCCCTTACGGCACACCGGTCATGCGCCATGTCCCGCCGACGCAGTCCCCGCGAATATCGCTTTCGAAAAACGAAATGCTCTCGTTGTAGAGCGTGGTCAAACGGTGCTCACCGGGGCCGGGGAAGTACTGGTTGTTCTGCACATAGCCCCCGGCGATGTACGTGTAGTGGCTCGTCAGCTCGAACTCCGGCGTGATGGCCCACCCAAGCCCCTCTTGCAGCTCCGGATGGTTGCGCCACAGCTTGCCAAACCCGCGCCGGGGCTGGTAAAGCCCTGCCGGTGGGACGAGGTTCGGGTCTATTTCCGGCTCGCCTTCCTGGTAGGTATCGTTGTAGCAGAACCAGTCGCCACCAGGGTTGTCCGGCGGCACATTGACCATGACCCAGATCTGCCGCGTGTGGCGAATCCAGAACATCCGCCCGCGCTCAAAGACCTGTTCGGCCATCTGGACATCCGCGACGGTGTTGGTCGGGAAGATTTCGGGGCGCGGCGTGGCCGAAGCCGGTAATGGAGTCGGCGTGATCGTCGGGGTCGGCGTGGGCGTGGGGATGTTCGCGGCCAGGTATGATGCCTGCTCGACGGGCAACTCGACCAGCAACGCGGCATTCAGCGCCGCGATCCACCGGTACGCGCCCAGCACTGGTTCGCCCTTGAAGTCGTTATACAACCCCGATCCATTCTCACCAGCCAGCGCCCGCGCGATGCCGTCGCTGGCAAGCGGCGCAATGGCGTCGAAACTCTCCGGAGCCAGGACGCGGCGCGTCGCGGCTTCGACCAGGTACACCGGAGGGCGCATGCCCGCAGTGCCGACGACCGGGTTCAGGCGCTCAAATGTGGTTTCTTCGGCCAGCAGGGCGTCCAGCAGGGATAGATCGATCGTGCCGGCCAGGATGGCTACGGTTTGCCCCGTGTCATCAAAGATCGGACGCATGGCGAGCATGGTGAGCGTCCCCTCGGGATCAACGAGGTAGGGCGGCTGCGTGAGCGGCCCGGTGAGGCTGGCTTTGAAGTAGGGCGCGTCCTCGATGCTGCTCCCGACCAGTTCCGGGGTGGTCGCCGCCAGTACGCGCCCCCCGGTATCGTAGATGAACAGTCCGGTGAATCGCTCCTGCGCGTCGAGCGCTGCCAGAAGCACGCTGGTCTGATCATCTGGGGGGAGCCGGGCAAAGTCCGCCTGGTTCAAGATGAGTTCGAGGGCCGCCTGGTTTTCACCCAACCAGGTGGCGATTGCTGCCTGTTTTTCGCTCGCCATTGCTTCGAGCGCGGCGGCGATGTGCGCCACCGTCTTCATGACCGAGTGCGCGGTGGCGGTGGCCTGGGGGGCAGCCGTCGCGGTCAGCGCCTGGTTGAACGCGGCGTCAACGGTGGCCTCAAACGCCGCCGTCAAGGTGGGGGCGAACAGGGTGGCCGCCTGCGCCGTTTGCGTCATGTCGATCTGGCGCTGGACAACGGCGGTCTGCGTGAATCGCTCCTGGATGAGGGCGTCAATCGTTTGTTGCTGTTGTGTGGGGTCGGCCTGTCCTGCGACGCCGCCCCAGGCAATGGGGACCGTGCCGATGACCAGCACCATGATCACGAGCGTGGTCGTTATGAGGAAGGATCGTTGGCTCATCGGTTGCCTTTCTGTGTCGCTAAAGACGCACCGGGCCGGCACTCGGTTTCCGGTGCGCTTTCAGGAGTCAACTCGGCGGTGCGGGACTATGTCCCCTCACGTAATAGCCTGGACAAGCTGCTTGATGCTTTGGGTGAACTGACTGTCCGGCTTGAAATTGACCATGGGAACGCCACGCCGGATCGCGTTGGGTTGGTTGGGATCATAGGGCACGTTGACCGCGATCGGGCGTTTCAGCGCCTTTTGGATCGCGTCGGTAGGGACGTCAAACGTGGGCCGGACGTGGTTGAGCACCACATGGATGCGGCTGGGTTCGATATTCATCGCGTCCAGTGTGGCTAACAACTGGCCCGCTGTTTGCACTGACGGCGGATCATCCGTCATCACCACGACGACCGTACTGGATACCTGGAGCGCCCCGCGTGTCGCCGGGTCAAGGTAGCGGGCATCGACGATGACCGGGTCGTAGGTCGCCGTCAGGTTTTGCATGATGCCGGTGGTTGCGCCGCTCGATAGCGTCAGTTCTTGCGGGCGTGCTGGCGCGGCCAGCAGAGTCAGCCCGGAAGCCTCGTGATGGGAAAGGACGTTGGCGATGGTCTCGGCGTCCGGCACGTCACTATCGCCGATCAGGTCTTCCCAGGTGTGGTTGGGCTTCATGTGCAGATGCAACTGGATATGCCCCCCCGCCGCGCTGAGATCGGCCAGGCAGACGCGGCGTTTTGCCGTTGCCAGCGCCAGCGCGAGGTTAACGGCAATAGTCGTGCAGCCTGTCCCGCCGCGCAAGCTGATCACGGTTGTTACCGGCAGCCGGGTAGGTGCCGGGCTGCTGGCCGGAGCCACTTGTTCTGCGCCAATGGGCATCCGCCGGGTGGGTGGCGGTGCGGGTGGTGCCGGTTGTCCCTGGGGTGCTGTGGCGGGCGAACCGGGCAGCGCCCCGGTCGGCCTCTGAACGTCGAATGTGCCCGGCGGAATAGGCTCGGTGAGCAACCCGGTGTGGACCCGGTAATTCACCCCGGCGCGGATGACCGCATCGACGCGGTCGATTAATTCCTGGGCCGTGACCGGCTTGGACAGGAAGGCGTTTGCGCCCGCTTCCAGCGCCATTGCCTTGTCCATCGGCTGGCTCCGCGCCGTGAGAATGATGATCGGGATGTGCGCCGTCAGGGGGTCTTTGCGGAGTCTGCGCACGACGTCGTACCCGCTTAAACCGGGCATCATCACATCAATGATCGCCAGGTCGGGTTGTGTCTGGCCAGCGGCTACAATGCCTCTTTCACCCTCGTTGGCGATTTGCACCTCGTGTCCGACGCGTTCCAGCATCAGTTTGACCATCTGGAGCAGGTTCAAGTCGTCATCAATAACGAGTATACGGGACATGGGTTGGCCCTCTTGTCTAGTGAAACCCCTCAGGTCCGGCAACAGGCCGGTTACCCTTCGAGCATGGCGAATACTTCAATGTGGCTGCGGTTGACCAGGATCGCGCCGCCTTTGAACGTAATCTCGCGACGGGTCGCAAGCGTGGCTTCGGCGTCGAACACCGGGATGAAGTGCTCCGGGGTGGTGCGCACAAAATTAGGAACGTTCACCGACGGGTGTAGTCGGATCGCGCCCTTGACTTCGAACCCGGCGACCACGACCAGCACGGCCCGATCGATATGATCGCGGCCCATGTAGCGCCCTTCACGCAACGGCAGCCCGTCGCGCATCTGGTTCAGCACCACGATGCCGAGTGTATCTTTGCGCACCTCACCGTGCTTGAAGTTCCCAACCAGGGTGGCCGGGTCAAGCAGGGGTGAGACGAACACGCGCTCCAACCCCAGGAACAGCGCGTTCTGATCGTTCAACTGGTCGAGCATCGGTGTGCCGCGTAGTTCAACTTCTCCGCTAATACGGTAAGTATGCGTCATGAATTCACCGGCGACGAATCCTTTTCGGATACTGACTTGCGCTTGCATAGGTCATTCATCCCTGTGCGTAGGGCCGTGTGGTGGTGGGTGAGCACGCCGGTGGTCATGAACCACACAGGCCGGCCAGCCTGAAATATATTCGGGGCGCTGCTACGCGAACATCCCCGGTGGATGCGTTCCAGCGCGCCGGTTAATTTGCTTGCAGCCGCGTGATGGCTTCTTGCACGTTGCTATCAAGCGACTCAAGTGCCGGTTCGACCGGCAGATCGGCGTCCCAGTCCGGGGCGCGTTCGATGGTTGCCTCCTCACGGAGAGTTTCCAGCCAGAGGGTGAAATAGCCCTGTTTGCTGGTTTCGTATTCTTCGTCGGTGAGCGCTTGCAGACGCCGGTCTTGCACTTCGATCAAATGCAGACCATAGTCCGTCTCGACCGGGCCAATGACGGTGTCAAGCTCGGCGTCGCGGGCCGCATCCGCATAGCCTTCGGCCAGGTAGCTGAGCAACGCCCAGCCGATGTCGCCGCCCTTGACCGCGCTGGATTCGTCGTCAGAAAGCGCTGCCGCCACGTCTGCGAATGGTTCGCCGGTGGCCAGCCGGGCTTGCGCGGCGCGGATGCACATCTGCGCTGCCTCCCGTTGTTCCTGGTTCGGCGGGGACGTGTCGGCGGGATTGTCGGGATGGAAGCTGCAAAGAATGTGCCGCGAGCGAACCGCTGGCTCCTCGGTGGGAACGGTGCTCCCCAGGTGATTAAACAGGCGGGTCCGCAACGCTTCGGTGGCAAATAGCGCCTGGATGTCTTCGCGACTCAGGCCGGATGCGGCTTGCGCGTCCGCATACCACGACGCGATGAACGCCTGCGCTTCCGCGTCCCGCTCAAGTTCGGAGACGGGCACGTTAGTCCACAGGCTGAAGAAGGCCGCTTCGTGTTCCTGGGCGTCTTCGAGTGTCGGAACCAGCCCCAGTTCTTCGCCGGTTTGCCACAGCAGGCGCTCAGTTTCCATCTCGGCCAGGATGGCGTCACCCAACGAAACGGGGTTCTGCAGGCTGGTCACCAGGTTGGTGACGTAGGTTGGCGTCAGGGCGAGGTTCCCGCCGGTCAGTTCATACAGCGTCGCCAACTGGTGCAGGTATTGCCAGCGCACCAGCCGCACCCGCGCATGAAACGCATCCCGGCTGATGGGTTCGCCGTTGACGGTCGAGACGGCATCGCCCTGTTGGGCATATCCCGGCACAGCCAGCAACACCAGCCAGGTCAGTAACAGCGCCACCAGCCCGCACCGGCGACATGAGCGCAAACGATTCATCAAGCCCTTCCCTGTCGCACCGTTCTGATACTGTCTATGATAGCTGATTCTTGGCTTGTGCAACAGTTTGCCCCGTGTAACAGGCGAAAGGGTGGGGCGGGGAATGAGACCGGCCTCGCCATTTTCGGGCGAGGCCGGAACGCGCCGGTTTAATTGGCGGGCGGTGGCGGATCGGGCGCGGTGCTGGTTGCCGGTTCGGATTCCTGCGAAGGCAGCAGCGTTTTCCCGGCGGCTTCGTGCGCTTCGATGGCCTGAACGTACAGCTTCTGTGAGGGGAAGGCGATGGAAACGCCGTGTTCGTCCAGTAATTGCATGATCTTCAGGTTGATGTCCTGCCGGGTAGCCTGGAAGTCGGCCCAGGCCGGCGTGTTCACAAAACCAATGATCAGGATGTCAAGCCAGCTATCGTTGAAATTGACGAATTGCACCACCACCGAGTCGGCTTCGACCCGTTCGTGCGACTTCAGCATCTCGCGGATGGCCTGCACCACCGCGAGAATCTGTTCCGGCGAACTGCCGTACTCGAGGCCAAGCGTCATGTCGAGCCGTCGCTTTTCCAGGCGCGACCAGTTCGTGATGCTGGCCTGCATGATGGTGTTGTTGGGTACGGTCACCAGCCCCTGATCGGGCATGCGAATGCGGGTGCTGCGGAACCCAAGCGTTTCGACGGTTCCTTTGATGCCGTTGAAGACGATGAAATCGCCAACCTGGAACGGCTCATCGGCCAGGATGAGGAAGTACCCGATGAGGTTTTCGACCGTGTCCTGGGCGGCGAGCGCCACCGCGAGGCCGCCAATGCCCAAACCGGCGACCAGTCCGGCGATGTTATAGCCCCACGCATCGACGATGGTGGCGAAGCCCAGGATGATGACGAGCGCCCTGCCGATCTGCTTGATGACGAGCGAAAGCTGTTCGTCGAGCAGGCTGGGCAGCCCTGTTTCGCGCATGGTGCGGCGGGTCAAAACCCAGAAGATGTCCACCGCCGGTTCCACCAGGCGGTAGATCGCCCAAAAGATGCCGAAGGCGACCAGCGAATTCATGAGCAGGGACAGGCTGTCCTGGATACTTTGCGGCAGTTCCAGGACTATCAGGGCGCTCCACAACCCGATGAGCGTGACCAGCAGTCGCGCCGGTGGTTGCAGCGCGGCGACGATGCGATCATCCCAGTCGGTTTCGGTGCGGCGCGTCAGGCGGTGCACCACGCGGGGCACAACGGCGGTGATGATCTTTCGCGCCAGCCCCGTGAGCGCCAGGATCACGATCACGATCAACAGGTGCGTGATCAGGTCGGTGGCGGTGTTACCCAGGTGTTCTCGCAAGAAGCTGTCGAACATCGTGTGTTTCTCCTGCAAGGTGACGAATGGTTCAGGTGTTACCGGCACAGTCCGCAATCCAGGTCATGGTCAGCGCTTGTCGTCTGGGACATGCGTTCTTTTGGAGGGCTTAGCGCAGGCGCTCGATCATGTAGGCGACGACCGGTTCTTCGCGCCCCCGCACGCTCTGCGCGCCAATGCGCCGGGCGATAACGCGATCGGCAATCAGCGAATAGGTTTCTTCACTGATGGTGATCTGGCTATGTGCGCTCAACTCTTGCAGGCGACTCGCCAGGTTGACTGTATCGCCAACGGCGGTGAAGTCCATCAACTCTGGTGTGCCAATAGTTCCTACAATGGCGGTTCCGGTGTGAATCCCGAAATTGACCGCCATCCGGAAAGGCGGTTCGAGCGTCAGGTGGAAGGCGGGCAGAGCATCCCGGATGTGCAACGCCGTGCGCACCGCCCGCAGCGCATGGTCGGGCTGCGCCAGGGGGGTGTTATAGAGCGCCATCACGCCATCGCCCAGGAACTTGTTGAGCGTGCCCCCGTTGCCCTTGATGTGCTGCACGATTAGCAGGTGGTAGGCATTGAGTACCTCAATCATGCGCACCGGCTTGGTGTTTTCCGCCAGCCGCGTGAACCCTTCCAGGTCGGCGAACAACACCGTCACCGTTGCTTCGGCCCCGCCAAGCTGCACGCTCGATGGATTTTCCAGCAACTTCTCGACGATCTCGTGCGCGACGAACCGCTCGAAGGTCTGGCGGATCTGCTCGCGCTGGGCACGCAGCGAGTCGGCTTCCACTTTGGCACGCAGCCGCGCCTCGACGCGGGCGATCAATTCGCGGGGGTGGTACGGCTTGGGCAGGTAGTCATCCGCGCCAACGCCCAGGCCGCGCACGCGCGAGTCGACATCCGATTGCGCCGTCAGCATGATGATCGGAATTTGAGCGGTTTTGGGATTGTTGCGCAGGGCCGCGCACACTTCAAACCCGTCCATCTTGGGCATGTTGATATCCAGGATGACCAGGTCTGGAGCTTCTTGCTGGATTTTTTCCAGCGCGATCAGCCCGTTGGCTGCCGTGACGGGCGTATAGCCCAGGTTGAGCAGAATATCGCTCACCAGGTCCCGGCTGTCGCGGTCGTCCTCAGCCACCAGGATTTTGATCGCCGTTGTCTTGGAGTTTTCCACTGCGGCTTTTCACCCTTGTGCGAGCGTGTGTCTGGCCGGATCGTCAGCCCAGGTAATGTTTGAGTTTGCTGGAGAGTTCGCGCAGGTCGATGGGTTTGGAGATGTAATCATCGCACCCGGCTTCGAGCGCCTTTTCGCGGTCGCCGACCATGGCATGTGCTGTCAGTGCGATGATCGGGACATCCGCCAGCGCCGCGTTCGTCTTGAGCTTCCGGGTGGCGGCCCAGCCGTCAACTTTGGGAAGCGACAGGTCCATGAGTATCAGGTCAGGAGTCTCGCGGTTGGCCAGGGTGATGCCCTCTTCGCCGTTCTCGGCCACGAGCACCTCATAATCCATTGACTCTAGCACGTCAATGATCAGAATGCGATTGTCCGGGTTGTCTTCGACAACGAGAATGCGTTTCGCCATGACCGATCTGCGCTCTGCCGGCGCTCTCTCCTTTTGCAATAAGGGGTCGTGGCCCCGCCTGACCGTGCCATATCTTAGCCTATTGTTGGACGGGGCGCACATATTTGCGCGCTGCTACTCGCTTTCTGCATTGTCCGGTTCGGGCAGCAGGGGCAGGTACACCGTAAACGTGCTGCCTTCGCCGGGCGTGCTGTCGACTTCGATCCGCCCGTGATGCATGTCGATGATGCGCTTGGCAATCGACAGGCCCAGCCCGGCGTAGCGCCCCGTGCGGGCCAGGTTCGCCCGGTAGAAACGGTCGAAGATGTGGGGCAGGTGTTCGGGCGCGATCCCCTTGCCGGTGTCCGTAATGCTCACCAGGGCTTCGCCACTGGCGGCAGCCGTGCGCAGCGTCACTGTGCCCCCCTCAGGCGTGAACTGGATGGCGTTCTCGGCGATATTCAACAGCGCCTGGCGCAAGGCGGAGTGATTCCCGGCAATCATCAGGGGGTCTGGCGGGAGATCAAGCGCCAGGGCAATCGTTTTGCTCTCGGCGGCAGGCCGGATTTCGGTGTGAAGTTCGCTGGCGAGGAGTTTCATATCGAGCGGAGTCATGGTCAAGGTTGCCTGGTTGTCCAGTTGCGTCATGGTGAGCATATCTTCCAGCAGCGTCACGATGTACTGCGTCTGCTCTTTCATCCGCGTCACGCGGCGGGCCATCTCCTCTGGAAGCTCCATACCGCGTTCGAGCAATTCCAGGCCGGTGTAGATGACAGACAACGGCGTGCGGAACTCGTGTGACACATCTTCGATGAATTGGGACAGCAGCCTGATCTGTTCCTGCTCCATCCGCCGTTGGATGCGTTCTTCTTCGGCCTGGTGCTGCTCGGTGATGTCGTGCACAATGGAACAATACAGCGTGTCGCGTTCCGTTTGCAAGGGAAATACAGTGATTTGCACGAAGCGGCGCGTGCCGTCAGGTCGCTGTATCGGGCGTGTGCTGGACCATAGCTCCATCGTTGGGCGGAGCATATTTTGCAGGCGACTTCTTAATTGCTCAGTGTGCGCCTGGACCGAATCGCGGGTTCTTTCCGGCGTTGCGATTTCAGCCATTATCTCCCAGATCGATTGCCCGATGGCCTGCGAGGTCGGAATCCCCGTGATTCGTTCCAGCGCGTGGTTCCATTCCAGAACGATGCTCTCGCCATCGATCAGCGAGATACCTTCATGGGCCTGTTCGACGATGCCGCGATACTTCTGCTCGCTTTCGCGCAGCCGTTGCTCGGCTTCGTGCTGCTCGGTGATATCGTGCACGATGGAACAATACAGCGTGTCGCGTTCCGTTTGCAAGGGAAATACAGTGATTTGCACGAAGCGGCGCGTGCCGTCAGGTCGCTGTATCGGGCGTGTGCTGGACCATAGCTCCATCGTTGGGCGGAGCATATTTTGCAGGCGACTTCTTAATTGCTCAGTGTGCGCCTGGACCGAATCGCGGGTTCTTTCCGGCGTTGCGATTTCAGCCATTATCTCCCAGATCGATTGCCCGATGGCCTGCGAGGTCGGAATCCCCGTGATTCGTTCCAGCGCGTGGTTCCATTCCAGAACGATGCTCTCGCCATCGATCAGCGAGATACCTTCATGGGCCTGTTCGACGATGCCGCGATACTTCTGCTCGCTCGCGCGCAGCCGTTGCTCGGCTTCGATGCGCTCGGTGATGTCGGTGATGAACCCCTCAAGCACGTCGCGCCCGTCCGGTAGTATCACCTGCCGCCCTTGCTCCCATACCCACTTCACTGCGCCGTCCCGCGTGATGAGGCGGTAAACAAGCGTGAAAGATTCCTGGGCGGCAACCGCACGCTGGATATCCTCCCACACCATGCGCTGGTCGTCGGGGTGTGTCAGGTCGTTGAAGCGTATGGTGCGGTCGCGAACAAGTTCGTGCGGCTCGTAACCGGTGAGTTCCTTAAAGCCGTCGCTCACGAAGAGCATCGTCCAATCCGGGTCATTCAGGCAGCGATAAACCATGCCCGGCAGGTTATCCATGAGCGTTTGGTACATTCGCTGCTGTTCCCGGAGGGTGATCTCCGCCTGCTTTCTGCCGGTGATGTTCTGCGAAACGCCCAGAACGGACGTGATGACACCGTTGCGCTCGACGGCGCTGAGCTGCGCGGTGACCCACACGGGTTCGTTGCTTCTCACCTGAATGCGCGCTTCGCAGGTTGTGCTTTCACCGGTGGCGAACACGTGCGCGATAGCCTGCCGCACCATGTCACGGTCTTCGGGAAGCACAAAGTCGAGGACGTTTCTCTTACGCCCGTCTCTTGATGGCCGCCGCACCGAGTTGAACAAAATAGTCCCGTCCCGGTCAAACTCGACGACGATAAAGTGGGGCGCATGGCGCTCAAGTGTCTGCCAGCGCGCTTCGTGTTCGGCCAGTGCGGTTTCCAGTTCGCGGATGCGGGCGCGAAGCGGGTCGATCGGTGTCTCCGGAGAACGCTGGTGGCTATCGTTCATCTTCATAGCTCCTCGACGGTTTTCACCGGTGGCTCTGGCGCAGCCGGTGATGTTGTGTGCTGTGAGCGCCGGGCGGGGTTAGCCGCCGCCGGCAACGTGACGTAGACCGTCGTCCCTTCCTGGGGGGCGCTGGCGAGCCAGATGCGCCCGCCGTGTAATTCGACCAGACGCTTGGTGATGGCCAGCCCCAGCCCGCTACCCTCGTATTCGCGCGTCACGGAACCGTCCACTTGCTGGAATTCGACGAACACGCGCTCATGCTGGTCGGGCGCGATGCCGATGCCCGTGTCGCTGATTGCGATCAGGACGTGGTCACCGTCCTGACGAGCCTGAATGGTGATGTGCCCTCTGGGCGTGAACTTGACGGCGTTGGCCAGGATGTTGGTGACAATTTGCCGGACGCGCACCGGGTCGCCGTTGATGGGTGGCGCGCCGTCGAAGTTGCGCTTGATCGCCAGCCCTTTCTGGCGGGCGAGCGGCTCGATGGTCTCAAGCGCCCGGTTGATCACTCTGGCGGTGTCAACGGGCCTGCGCTCCAGGAACAGGCGGCCCGTTTCGATCTGGTTCAGGTCGAGCACATCGTTGATCAGGCCGAGCAGGTTATACCCGTTGCGGACGACCTTTTGCAGGCGATCGCGCTGGGTATCGTTGAGTGCGCCGTAGGTTCCCTTCAACACCAGTTCGGAATAGCCGATGACCGAGTTAAGCGGCGTGCGCAGTTCGTGACTCATGTTGGTGAGGAACTGGTTTTTCGTCTCGTTGGCTTTTTGTAACTCGGCGTTCTTCCGGGCCAGTTCGATATGCAACTGGGCGAGGGGGTTGAACAGTTCGTAGCGCAGCACGGGAATGCCCAACGCCAGCGCAGCCAGCGCCAGCCCGATGGCCTGCAGCGGAATATGCACGATGGGCCACAACGCGGTCGAGCTGATCAAGGACAGGCTCACCAGCGCCGGTCCAAGCCACAGCGCGCGCCCGCGCTCGTTGTCCATGCGCCGCAGCACCAGGGTCGTCATGAGCAGGTAGCCGAGGATCGTGAGGATCGCGCCCACGCCAAGCGTCGTCCAGGTTCCCTCGTAGCTGCCATCGCCGCTGCCAGTGGGATGGATGTCAACAAGCAGGCGGCCAGACCACAGCGCGAGATTGTTGGTGACGATCATCAACAGGCCCAGCAGTCGCATGACCCGCGTCACGAGCGAATGCTCGCCGGCGAATTCGGAGGCGAAGAAGAAGATCGCTACCACGAACAACCCCATGAATGAAATGGCAACATACGTCATCCGGGCCGGGTCGAAGCCGAAGCGATCGATGAAACGCCCCAGCCCGTTGGCATAACTATACGCGAGCAACGCCGTCATCATGAGGGCGAAAAGCTGGTTCATCCGGCGGCACGGGGCCTCCCATAGCACCAGCATCAGCAGCGCGGCGGCAATGATCGCGGTGATCCCATTGCCGAGCAAGACCACGATCGTCGTCGTCGATAGCATCACCCGCCCTCCTCGAACCGGGTTGCGCCCAGGGCCAACCGGCGAACCACGGCGATCAGCGCGTCCGGCGCAACGGGTTTTGTCAAAAAGCCGCCGGTGGTGTCAAGTCCTTCACACCCCTGGGTTTCGCTGGCCGAGATGATCACCACGGGCGTGTTGGTGGTTACGGGGTCATGGCGCAGCGTGTCGAGCACCTGCTCGCCGGGCATGTCCGGCAACGCCGGATCGAGGGCGATCAGCGCGGGGTGCAGTTCGCGTGCGAGGTGAAGCCCCGTCCCGGCATCGCACGCGCCGTAGATGCGGAACTGTGTCCGCGCCAGTTGCGCCTGAATCGTTTTGATGGTGTGGCGATCGCCGTCGATCACCAGCACAATCGGGCCGCTGGCTCGCCGCGCCGGTTGGACGACCGTTTGCCGGGGGGCATCACCGGTGGCGGGCAGCGCCACATAAAACGTTGACCCCTGGCCTGCAGTGCTTTCGAACCAGAGATTACCACCGTGAATGCTGGCCAGCCTGTGGGCGATGGCCAGCCCCAGACCGGTTCCGTCGTGCCGCTGCTTGAGCGACCCGTCAAGCTGGCGAAATGCCCGGTCAATACGTTCCTGCTGGGCCAGCTCGATTCCCGGGCCGGTATCGGTCACGCTCAGCACGACCTGTTGCCGGGTGTCATCGAAGCAGCCCCGCATGATGATCACGCCGCGCTCGGTGAAGGTGACGGCGTTTGACAGCAGGTTGTCCAAAATCTGGCGGGCGCGCGCCTGGTCTACCATCATATCGGGCAGGCGTCCGTAGCCCCTGACCAGCGAGAGATTCCGCTCGGCGGCCAGCGGCGCGTATGTCTGAAACAAGTCGTCCAGCAGCGCCGTTGTTGAAATCCGCTTGATGTTCAATGCCATGCGCCCCGCTTCGATCCTGCTGATGTCTAGCACATCGTTGATCAGCCGCAGCAGAAAGCGCCCGTTGTTGATGACCTTTTGCAGGCGGTCGCGCTGCAGCTCGGTCAGGTCGCCATAGGTGCCTTTTACGATCAGCTCGGTGTAACCGATGATCGAGTTGAGCGGGGTGCGCAGCTCGTGGCTCATGTTTGCCAGGAATTGCCCTTTGCGTTCGGTGGCTTCCAGCAATTCGGCATTCTTCAGGACGAATTCCGCGTTCAGGTCGGCCAGGGGTTGGAAGACCTGGTATTTGATCACGAGCCGCCCCAACATGACCACGGCTGCGGTCATTGCCACCGAGTTGAACGCGTAGACTCGCATGGCGGGCACGATGGCGAATCCGATCACGCCCAGGGCGAACATGCCGACGGCCAGCGACAGCGGCCTCGCGTGAGGGCTGCGCCACCGGTAGAGCACCGCGACGGTCACCGCCAGGTAGAGTATGGCCAGCACCATACCGAACATCCCGATCGTCGAAAAATTGTAGTCGTAGCGCCCACTGGGGCGTAGGGTGAAGTCCTCGTATATTGCGCCGCCCCACGTGAGCAGGATGTACATCAAGCCGACTGGAATGCTGAAAAGTCGCCCGGTGCACCGGAGGTAGCGTGGCAGCCCGGCAAACGCCAGCACGAAGCCGAAGATCAGCGTGATGCCGACGATGTACAGCGTGGTCAACAGGTACAGCAGGGGTTCAGGGGCCAGGTTGAAGAAAGGAGCAACCGTGAGCGCGGCATTGATCACTCCGTAGATCGCAAAAATTCCGACGCAGAGCGCGAAATACTGGTTGCTGCGCCGGTGGGCATCCTGCCAGACAACGAGGAAGGCAAGCGCACAGGAGAAAATGCACAGCGTCATATTGGCTGTGAGGCTGATCAATATGGCGAGATTGATCGACATCCAGGCACTACCAATTGGGATGTGATGACCGTGACGATGCCCCCCATTGTACCATGCTTCTCGCCTGCCGCCCGGCGGGGCGCGGGCAGGGGTGGTGCGCGTCAGGTCGAACGGCTAAGTGTTTGGGCGGCAACCGGCAGGATGAACGAAAAGGCGCTGCCCTCGCCCGGCGTGCTTTCGACCCAGATCGAGCCGCCCATCATCTCGACCAGCCGCCGGGTGATCGCGAGTCCCAGGCCTGTGCCGCTATAGGCCCGCGTGCTGCTGCCGTCCACCTGGCGAAATTCGTCGAAGATGATGGTCTGGTCGGCCTCGTTGATGCCAATGCCCGTATCCGTGATGGTGGTCTGCACGTACTTCCGATCCTGCTGGGTGATCGCCTGTGTCGCGATGGTGACCCGGCCTTCGGGCGTAAACTTGATCGCGTTGCTCAGCAGGTTGATGATAACCTGGTGCAGCCGTTCCGGGTCGGCGGAGACATATGGCAGTTCGTCGGCCAGTTGCACCTCAAGCGACAACCCTTTGGCCGTCGCCGCGTCTTGCATGGTTTGGATGGCGGCTTCTACCGCGCTATTGATGCTGAGCTTCTCCAGGCGCAGTTTCATGCGCCCCGCGTCGATGCGGGACAGGTCGAGCAGGTCATCGATCAGGGTCAGCAGGGCGTAGGCGTTGCGCTGGATGCGCTCCATGCGGCTGGCCTGGCGTTCGGTGAGTTCGCCGTATAGCCCCCCCAGCAGCGTCTCGGTGAACCCGATGATGCTGTTCATCGGGGTGCGCAGCTCGTGGCTGATCGTGGCGAGGAACTGGGAACGGAGGCGATTGGCTTCTGCTAATTCGTGCGCGCGCTGCTCAAGCTGGCGGAAGAGCAGGGCGTTGTCGATGGCAATCGTCGCCTGCGCCACCAGGGTCTTGGCCAGCCGGATGTCTTCATTCGAAAAACGCCGGCCTGCCTGGTTGTCGGTCCAGTCCACGATGCCCAGCACGCGCCTGCCGGCGACCATAGGGATGATGAGACGGCTGTGATCGCCGGGTGATTCAAGCCAGGCGGGAGCCTCGCGATCGGCTTCGGGATCATTGGCGTAGATGGTCACGGGTTGCCGGGAGCGAATGGCGGTGGCAATGGCCGTGTGGGCGTCAAGCGCCAGTCGCTGCCCGGTGATGCGGGAGCCGTCCATGTCGTGGTGGTGCGGGGCGCGGTAATCGGCTTCCACGAGCACGCTGTTCTGTTCCGGTTCGTACAAGGCCACGACACAACCGGACGTGTTGAGGGCGCGGTTCATGTGCTCGGCCATGACATGCGCCAGTTCGTTGTAATTCAGGATGGCCGTCAGGTCTTGCCCGATCTGGTACACGATCCCCTGTTCCAGCAGGCGGCGCTGGGCCTGGTGGTAGAGTTGCGCATTTTCCAGGGCGATGCTGATTTGCGTCGCCAGCGTTTCGAGCGCGTCGCGTTCCAGGTCTCTGAAGGCGAAGGTCGTGGTTGAGAGCAACCCTATCGCTCCGACCGATTCATCCGCCCGGCGCAGGGGCACGACGAGGCCGCTTTGCAGGGTGGGGGCGTTCAGGTGCGGCACGCCGTATGGCTCGTCTTCCAGGTCGGTCACGAAGAGCGATTCGCCGGTGCGGATGGCCTGCCCGATGAGACCTTCGTCGACGGGAAACACGGTGTCTTCCGCGAGCGCCAGCCTGGAGGAGCGCGTCGCGCCAGCCTGGTATTGCACGGATGTGTTGTCGGGCATGAGCAGGAAAATGTGCACCGCGTCCGGGGCGAACACGTCGAGGATATGCTGGGCGGCCTGGCGAAGCAGCGTGTGGGGATCGAGCGTGGCATACAGGCTTTGGCTTATATGGTTGATCTGCTTCAGCATCATGGTGCGCCGCCGCTCGGCGGCGAGAACCTGCGCCCCGACCATGCTCACCGCGATCTGGCTGGCGATAGCCTGGCTGAGTTCGATCTGCGCCTGCTCGAAGTCCCCCGACCGGCGATTGATCAGGCGCAGCACGCCCAGCGTGCGGTTGCGCGTGTTCAACGGGCAGGCCAGCAGGTTGTGGCATCCCGGCCCTGCATCGATGGTGGCGCTCCGGCTGACGAACGGCTCCCCGGTGTGGTACACGTCGACCGGATGGCCGGGGCCATCCAGCGCCCAGGAGAGGACAGGCCACGTCTTCGCCAGCCCGAACAGCGATGGCTCGTGGATCGTCAGGCGGTACGTGCTGTGATCGGGGAGCAGCACCTGCGCCCCTTCGCAGTCGAGCAGGGCGGCTGCTTCATGCACGGCCTTGGCCAGCATCTCGTCGAAGTCGAGCGTTTCACTGGTGATGGTGGCCAGCTTGCGCAAGGCGTCGCTTTCGCGCTTCCGTTCTTCCAGCCCGTCGAGCAGGCTGTTGTGCTGCGCTGCCAGCGTATGGTAACGGCGGGTGGTGTGGATGATGAGCGCCACCTGGTGGGCAATGGTTTGCAGAATCGCCAGGTGCGCCTCAGTATACGCGCCGGGCGTGTGGCTCTCTACGTTGAGAACGCCGATGAATTCGTCTTCGAAGGTGATCGGAACCGCCAGCTCGGCCCGCGACTTTGGGTCGATGAACCGGCAGCGAGGGTCAGTTGCCATATCATCGACAATCACCGCTTCCCGGTGGAGGGCAACGTAGCCGATAAGCCCTTCACCGGCGGGCATGCTGGTCACCACGTGCCCCGATTCGCCAACGTAGACATGCGGAACCAGGGCATTCGTTGCCGGGTTGACAACCGAAATCCCGCCGCTGTCGAACGGCACGAGTTGTCGGGTGCGCTTGACCATATCGAGCAGGGTTTCGTGCAGGTCAAACGGCAATGGAGAAGCTCGCGGTAACATGCGTCCCTGTCCACTCACGGTTCGTGGTGACGGCAATTCTTCCAGAACAAGCGATTGAGTTCATTATACATGGGTGCTGCTGGCTTGGGATAACCTTGCGTGGCCCCAGTAAGAAAAAACGCGCAAAGTGATCACTTGCGCGCTTTCGTTGGCTGGATGGCGTGGTGAGGCATCCGGCGTCAGACCATCTCCGGCGGGAACTTTGCTTTGTAGCGCTCGATAGCCTGCAAGATGACCTCACGCGCTTTGTCGGCGTTCTCCCAGCCCAGCGGCGTGACTTCAATCCCTTGAAGCTGCTTGTACGTCTGGAAGAAATGCGCCACTTCGTTCAAGAAGTGACGCGGCACGTCTTCGATGTCGTGGTAATCGTCAAAGAGCGGATCGGTGGCCGGGACGGCCAGAATCTTGTCATCCGGATCGTCGCGGTCGAGCATGTGGAAGATGGCGACGGGCCGCGCCTCGATCACGCAACCGGCGAATGTCGGCTCGTTGACCATGACGAGAATGTCCATCGGGTCCCCATCTTCGGCATAGGTTTGCGGGATCAGCCCGTAGTCGCTGGGGTAGTGCATCGGGCTGTACAGCACGCGGTCGAGCTTGATCACGCCCGCGGCCTTGCTGTATTCGTACTTGTTGCGGCTCCCCTTCGGGATTTCGACGATGCAATAGACGTTGTTGGGCACGTCGGGTCCGGTGGGGAGCCGGTGCCATAGATTGATACCCATAGGTTATGTGCCTTTTTCTTGTGTCTGGTAGTTGTTCAGCAGATCGCTGGCGACGCGCAGTCGCCAACGATCATGATCATACGACGGATGCGGGTGGTTCGGCCACCCCCGCGTCACTTTGAAGGCGAACGAGCGTGATCGACCGCTTTGTCATGCGCATTCGACCCGCTATCCGCCGCCGGTGACGCATCTGGAGCGGCGTCCTGGTGATTGGGCGGCAGCCCCCCCGCGCCGATCAAGGTTTCGATGGCCTGGATGGCGACGCCGTCGAAAAAGGTTTCGCCGCAGATGTCGCATTGCCACGCGGTAGTATCGGGGGCCTGGATCAGCGTGCCGTCAAGGAACTGCACGTACGTTGCCGTTATGAGTTTCATCCGGCCCATCTGGCAGGCCGGGCAGCTAGTGGTCATAGAATCCTCATGAATGGTTAGCATTGCCATGCCGGGTTAGAAATCGCTGTACCAACCCTCGTAAGGGCGGGGCGTCGCGGTGCGTTTGGGCGGCTCCGGGTCGAAGCGCTGCACACCGTACGGGCGTGGCGTCGTCGTGGGTGTAGGCGTGGGTGTGGGGGTGGGCGTCGGGGTGAGCGTTGGCAGCGGCGCGCCGTTTTGCTCGTCGTATGTCCAATGCTTGATGATGCCCCAATCGGGCGGCGGCCAGTAGCGGACGAATGCCCGCCCGATGATGTACTTGCGATCAACCGGGCCGAAATCCTGCGAATCCTTGCTGGCGCTCCGGTTGTCGCCCAGCACGAAGTATTGGTCGGGGCCGATGACCCATTCGCCGTCGCACGATTTGCCGCGACAGAAGTTCTCAATGTAAGGTTCGTCGATCAGCTTGCCGTTGATATACACGCGCCCATCCTGAATCGTGACGGTTTCGCCGGGCAAGCCGATGATGCGCTTGATGAAATCGCGGTCGGACTGCAAGGGGTAGTGGAA
The DNA here is from genome assembly GCA_964611395.1 of uncultured Anaerolineaceae bacterium. GTDB lineage: Bacteria > Chloroflexota > Anaerolineae > Aggregatilineales > Aggregatilineaceae > CAZSXY01. The sequence continues at coordinate 27,904 of CAZSXY010000036.1, forward strand.
TACGACTACATCGCCGCGTTGCGGTTCGCTCAGCAGGTACGAGATGCGGCTGACGATGATGAACTGGTCGGTGTTGAAGTTTGGCAACATGCTGTGCCCATCGACCACAAAGCGGGCCGTCGCCAGGTTCACGAAGGCGTAGATCGCCACGATCAGCAGGACGGTTTCGATGATCTCCCGCAAAAACGACCGCCCGGTCCGAATGCGGGGCCGGGGGACGTTGGTCAAGACTTCATCCTCAACGTACAACGATTGGGTGGTGTTGGTCGCAGTCACGGTTTTACTTTTTGCCGGTTAGAGTTTGCGCACCCGCCCACTATAGCGCAGCGATGCGGCTCTGGCAATGGCGGGATAATTAAAAATGTCTGAATAACCGCCGCCGATTAGCCGGAGCGGGCTGCCTCGAACAGCAATTCGGCGATGGAGGGATGTCCCGCATAGACACCGGCCAGATCGTGGACGGTGGCGTGACCGGCCAGCGCGACGGCCAGAGGAGCCATCGTGTCGACGGCGTGCATTCCGACAGCAGCCCCGCCAAGCAACGCGCCGCTTTCCGGATCGATCAGTAGCTTGAGCACGCCCTCGCTCTGGCCCAGCAGGTGGGCCTTGAGGTTGGCGTCGAAGGGGCGGCGGATGACGCGGACGGCGCGTCCGGCGGCCTGGGCGGCGGCTTCGGTCAGGCCGACCTGGGCCACTTCCGGCCCGGTATACACCGCCTCGACCACCGTTTCGGCGCGGTAGGGTTGGACGGGTGCGCCGAGGGCGTGCCGCGCGGCGATGGTTCCCTGGGCCATGCCCTTGTTGGCGGTCATGGGCGGGCCGGTCACATCCCCCGCCGCGTAGATGCCGGGGATGGGCGTGCGGCCATAGCCGTCGATGGTCAATGTGCCGCTGCTGCCGTCCAGACCAGCGGCTGGCAGGTTCAACCCGTCGAGGTGTGGGCGGCGGCCAATGGCGATGAAGGCTTTTTCCGCGGCGAGGGGTTCGCCGTTTTGCAGTGTCACCGTCACTCGCCCGCGGCCTCCCTGGGCAGTCATGACCGGGCTGCGGGTGCGAATGACCATGCCGCGCGCCTCCAGCGAAGCGGCCAGCACCGCCTTGATGTCGTCATCGACGCTGGGCAGGATGGCGGGTTGGTCGGTGACCAACGTCACCTGCGTGCCGAGCAGCGTATACATATAGGCGAATTCCAGGCCCGTCACGCCGCCGCCGATCATGATCAGGGACTGCGGGATGGCCGTCTGTTTGCTCATCAGGCGTGGCGCGAGGATCGACTTGCCGTCCGGTTTGACCTCCGGCAGGAAGATCGGCCCGGAGCCGGTCGCGATCAGGATCGCGTCCGCCGCGAGCACATCGGTCTCGCCGTCCGTTTCGACCTGCACATGGGCGGCACCGGCGAGCGAGGCCGTGCCCGCCACGACGCGCACCCCGGCATCGGCCAGCCACCGGTCGTAGATCGCGCCGGTGCTGCGCTTGAGCGCGTCGATGTAGGCGATCAGTTTCGTGAAATCGTGGGCTGTCCCGCCAACACCCAGCCCCATGCGGCGAGCCGCCGGACGGCCTGCCAGACGGTCGGCAGCCGTCAGCCAGGCTTTGCTGGGCAGCAGGCTGTGCCAGGTGGCCCGCCCGCCGACGTGATCGCGCTCGACCAGGGTGACCTGCGCGCCCAGACGCGCGCCTTCGAGGGCAGCAGCGATTCCCGCCGGGCCGCCGCCGATGATGACCAGATGCATGATCATGCCTCCTTGCTTCTATCGACCTACTGGTTGGATGCAGTGTGGTCGGTGATCGTCGCGTGGGACGTGCTTAGGCCCACCCTGGCAGCGGATCAACGGGCACGCGATAAGCGCCCGCGTGGACGGTTCCGATCACGAACAACGTCGCGCCGCCCCATAAGC
>CAZSXY010000037.1:0-27235 GCA_964611395.1 uncultured Anaerolineaceae bacterium
TGTGCCGTCAAAACTGCCTCAAAGACAGTCAATTCCTCGCTCACTTACTTTCCTTTCGTCATCATGAGCGCTGCCCTATCTTTTCCTGCAGCGCACGCCATACCCGCTCCGGCAACAATGGCCCGTGTGTCAGGCGAATTCCAGCCGCGTCATAGAGCGCGTTGGCCAGCGCTGGCCCGACACCATCCAGCGGGATTTCAGCCACAGCCTTCGCCCCAAACGGGCCGCTCGGTTCGAACGTCTCGATGAAAATAACCCCCATCTCCGGCATTTCATCGGCGCGGTAAATCTTGTACGCCTTCAGATTGGGGTTCACCATGCGACCATACGCGTCCAGCACCATTTCTTCGGAGTGACCATAGCCCAGTGCTTGCACCATGCCACCCTCGATCTGCCCGCTTGCCGTCACCGGATTGATGATGACGCCACTATCCACCGCCATCACCATTTCATCAACCGTAAACTGTCCGGTTTCCATATCCAGCGTGATGGTGACGAACTGCGCGGCAAACGGCGGTGGTGATTCGGGACTGACGTAGCTGGCCGTCGCCATGATCTGGTGCTGGTCTTCATGATGCAGGCTGTTGAGCGCAATGTCGCGATGGCTTAAGCTGCGCCCATCAGGAGCATGAACGCCGCGATCGCGGAGTACCAATTCACCAGGCGTTACGGGCGGGAAATCGTCCTGCTTGTTGAACATACGGGCGGCCACTTCACGCATTTGCGCGGCGATTTTTTCCGCCGCAAGCACTGTGGCACGGCCTGAAATGTAGGTCGTGCTCGAAGCATACGCCCCCTTGTCAAACGGCGTGAAATCTGTATCCGACGAATAGGTGATGAAGTCTTCCGGAGAGCATCCCAGAACTTCAGCCGCCATTTGCGTCAGCACTGTATCAGAACCCGTACCCAGATCGGTCGCGCCGATCAACAGATTGAACGATCCGTCATCGTTGATCTTGATGCTGGCCGCTCCCATATCCAGGCGCGGAATTGCCGTACCCTGCATGACCATGGCCACGCCGATACCGCGCCGCAGGTGGGGCTTGCCGGGCACGACATGCCAATCCGGGTTGTTATAGCGTTCCGCCCAGCGAATGGCTGCGGCTCCTCGCTCGACGCATTCCGAAAGGCCGCACGACTGAATAAACTCCGGTTCGGCCTCACGCCCTTCGCTCCAGGCTTTGCTGGCCGGGTGTTCGTCCCCGCTCTTGATCGCATTATCAAGCCGGAACTCAAGCGGATCCAGACCCATTTCGCGTGCGATCCATTCCATATGTTGTTCGACGGCCCAGAATCCTTGAGGGACACCGTAGCCACGATAGGCCCCGCTCGGAGGCGTGTTCGTATAAACGATGTCTGCCACAAACTTGATATTCGGGGCGTTATACAGGGACATCGCTTTGTGGCCGGTATTCCCCGCCACCGTCAGCGCATGAGAGCCACACGCGCCGGTATCGCTCAAAACATACATCTGGTTGGCAACGACTTTGCCATCGTTGGTTACGCCGGTTCTCAGCGTAATGTACATGGGATGACGAGAACGGCTGGCGCAGAACTCCTCTTCCCGCGTATATTCCAACCGTACGGGGTGGCCTGTGGCGATGGTGAGGTGGGCGCAAACGTCTTCGATCAAAACCTCTTGCTTGACTCCGAAACCACCGCCAATCCGGGGCTTGATGACGCGGATGCGCTTTTCCGACAGCCCAAGAACGGGTGCGAGAATACGCCGCACATGGAACGGAACCTGGGTGCTCGTGCGAATCACCAGCCGATCATCCTCATCCCACCATGTCACTACAACGTGGGTTTCGAGGGGCACCTGTTGCACCTTGGGACTGTAATAGGTCTCTTCGAAAATGCGATCCGCCTGCGCAAAACCGGCTTCCACATCGCCGACTTCCCACTCGATCATGGCCGCAAGATTCCGCGCCTTGTCTTCGATAAGCCAGCTCTCCGGCTCGTCGTGAAGCACCGGAGCGCCCGATTGCATGCTGTCACGCGGATCAAAAATCGCTGGCAGCACCTCGTACTCAACGTCGATCAGTTCCAAAGCCTTCAGAGCGATTTCCTCGGTCTCGGCAGCGACGGCAGCTACCCGGTCGCCAACGAAGCGCATTTTGTAATCGAGACTGTAATTGTCGTGGGGGCCGGGTTCGGGGTCACTCTGTCCCGCTGTTGTATACGGCACACGTGGCAGGTCTTCATGCGTCAGGACGGCGTGAACCCCTGGCAACGCACGGGCTCTGGAGGCATCAATGCGTTTGATGATGGCATGGGCATGAGGACTCAGAAGCAATTTGCCAACCAGCATGCCCCGAAACTCCACATCATCCGTGAATGCTGGATTTCCCTGGGCCAGTTTCCGGGCATCCACTTTCTGCACAGGTTTTCCAACCTGGTGCAGCGTGTCAATTTCTGGTGCGACAGCCCTGGCTGGCAGCGTGGGCGTTTTGACCTGCGGCATTCCCGTCACGTACCCCGCAGGGTCAGGCATTGGAGTACCAGCATCGCCGTCATCCGGCGGCAGAAAAACCTCTGCGGGAACCGGCGCGCCTCGTTCAGAACCAATGGGAGGAACCTCTTCACCACGCAACACCGCTGCAGCACGCAGGACGGCTTCGACCGGTTTGACATACCCCGTACACCGGCACAACACGCCTGCCAATGCGTCGCGAACTTCTTGTTCGGTAGGGTTAAGGTTGCGGTCGAGCAGCGCTTTGGCTGCAAGAATCATGCCGGGTGTGCAATATCCGCACTGAATCGCGCCAGTTTCGATGAATGCCACCTGAAGCGGGTGCAACGGCTCAGAGCCACGCCAGCCGCGTTCCTGCTTCCCACCAACACCTTCAATGGTCACGACGGAATGCCCGTCGACCCGCGCGGCAAGCACCAGTGACGAAACAACTGGTTCACCATCTAACAGGATCACATCGGTGCCCGTGTATCCCTGGTCATCACCGTACTTAACGCCAAATACACCATGGTTGCGCAGCATACGCATCAGGCTTTCGTTAGGCGCAGCGTCCATTTCGACGAATTGACCGTTTAATCTAAAGTTAATCCTCACTCTACCATCTCCTCGACTGTAATTTCGCCCAGGAATAAACGTCTATCGGGTCCCGCTCCGTCGCCAGTAACGGGGTACCGTTCTCCTGTGCGAGCATCATACAAGCCAAGCGCCACGTCATACACGCCCGGCGCTATATCTTCCGGCAGCGTCAGGGTAAAGACATCACGAATCTTCCCTGGCAACCAGTTTCCTGGCGGCAAAACACCTTTTCCCGGTCGCATCACAATTTGGGCCACCGGTTCACTATCGATATTATCGTTATTATACAAGTGTATGAAAACAATTCCGTCACCAGCGTCCGGCGCTGGCCCCTGCCAGGTGGCCGACACCGTCACCTCACCGCGACCGCCGTCACCTGGCGGCGAATAGTCAAGCGCCACATCGAGCAGCCGGACGGTTCCCCCGTCGCCGAATGAAGCCACAGGCACTCCATCGTCCGGCGCTTCCGCTACAAATGCGCCTTGATACGCCCAATGGTAATACGGCAAATAGGCGTCAGATGCCTCACCTGAACCCGTGACGTTAATCCAAACCCGGGTTTTCTCACTCGTGATCAGGCTCCCCGGAACCCATGTCGCAACTTCGACCCAGCGACCAGGCACACCCGGTTGCACCCGCTGCGCAACCCGTTTCCCGTTGACGTAGACTTCGAAAGGCACGCTAGTGCGGCCATGAACACGCGTTACCAAAACCAGGTCCTGCCCCGTTCGTGTACTCAGCGTGAATTCTTCGCCACCTGTTAGCACGCGCCCACCGTCTGTCGCCCAGCACGTGTCCGGATCGTCCAGCCCACACACATGATATACATGCGTATAGCCTTCAGATATGAAGCCGGAGGGCTGCGAACTCTGCCACCAGCGATAATCGTGGGCCGCTTCGCTGTCCAGATAGGCCACATCAACCTGGTCAACAAGCGTCATCTTGCCAATGATTTCCAGCGTTGGAGCCTGGGCCACAACCTCTGCAGGCCGCGTAGTCGACCAGTTCGCCACGTAAACGGCCTGGTAATCGGTCGCTGAAGCGACGTTATGCGCAGGCAAAGCAACCGGGAATTCCGCCAGCACTTCGCCGAACACCCCGGCGTCCAAAAGATAACTCAACCCTTGAACCTGGGGGTAAATGGCGAAGAAATCAGGCCGGTACCGGCTATGAGCCATATGCTCATAGATCGTCCCCGGCCCCTGCCGCCATGACGGAGCGGGGCCAGGCAACGTGAGTCCAACCACGTCGTAAAGCGGACGCTGGCTGAAATACCCCATCAAACCAACATCGTGCACGCCGACCCGGGAACTACCCGTCAAAACAGATAGCGTTTCCCCGCCTGCTGTCTCTTCCGGAACATTCCGCAACCCGTTTGAGCCTGACTCACCCACCGTGTACGGCAAATGCGCCCTGATCCACCGGGCCATCGGCACCTGTTGATCGCGCACAACTTGAACGTTTTCACCATAATAGCCTGCAAACGCCACCGTCGTAAACACGGCAGGGGCCACGATCAGCAAAGCCACGATACCGGCGATCCATGCCCCCACGCGACGTCGTTTGCCAAAGCGCGACAGCTCGGCCAGGAACCAGGCAGCAGCCGGGTAAAACAGGGCCATCACCGGAAGTTGGTAGCGCTTGAACTGCCAGAAAGCCGTATCAAGCGTGGCAATGGCAACTGTCAGGGCTACCACCCAGGCAAGAACCAGGATCGCCGCATTGGGCGTCTTACGACGTAAGGCCAGGCAGCACCCCGCAGCCAGCGCCGCCAGCCCTGCGACCGCGAGCACAGGCGATGTGAACGTGCCAAAATCCGCGCTTCGCCCCAATATCAGTTCCCGCCACATCTTCAGCCAGAAGCGAACGCTATCGAAAATCCGTTGATCAAGCGTGACGCTCGTATTGTACAGAATGGACTTCGCCTGCAATCCCGCTGATGAAGAGCTGCCCGTCGCAATCCAATTGATCAACGGTTGTGCTGCCGCCCCTGCAAAGGGGATGGCGCACACACCGGCCTGCCACCGCTTTCCTGCCTGCCAGGTTCGCCTCACCAACACGGCCATCGTCAGCGCCGCCGGAACAATTCCTTCAGGGCGAACCAAAGCGGCCAACGTAGCAGAAAATATCGTGAGGCCAAGGCGTCCGCGTGTGTACGCATACAGCGTGAGAAGGACGGCAAACGTGAATAACGAGGTTTCCATGCCACTCAACGCAGCCCAGACAAACGGGCCAGACAGCGCAAACGCGAGCGCCATCACCAACGCAAACCCTGGTGCGCGGCGCTTCGGGCTGAACGGGCTTGCCCGGCCAATTACATAGACGAGCCACGCCGCCCCCAAATGGCTGAATGCCCCTATCGCCAGCGCCCAATAGGCCAGCGACCATCCCGTGAAACCTGCGCCATATCCCAACGCGAGCAATGGGGGATAGACCAGGCTGGTGCCGCCAGACGTTGGAGGATCACCGGGAAAGTATGTCATGGGGCCGCCCTCGGCCCACCGGCGTGCATATTGAAAGTGGATGTATGTGTCGTCCAGTGGCATTAACAAGGGATCATAGCTGACAGCGAGACTAACGCCGAGGTACAGAACCACCACCATGCCTACAGTCAAAGAAAGAGCCAGCCACGCTATCAGATACTCGCGACTGGCCCTTAGCGACCGGAGTCTCACTCTGTCACCAAGTGCCACCCTCATGACATGCGGCCTATACTGCGGCATGAGCCACTGCGTCTTATGGACTGCCTCATCACGGGTACACTTGCCACCCGACGTCGGTTGTCAACATTTCGTCAACCTGTTCGCGCGGAATATCCACCAGCGTCGCAGACGCCTCGACGGCAACTGTGCCATCCGGCAAAATGACCTTACCCCCCACCTGGACGGTGCGGCCACGATCCTTTTCAACCCACCCCTGGACGACGAATTCCTCGTTGAGCGGGACGGGTTTTCGATAACGCGTCTCCATCTTTACAGTGAACATGAATCGCGCGCGATCAATATCGTCCGCGCCATCTTCGGCCAGAATCGCGCGCCCCATCGTCTCGTCAAGGATAGTGGCCAGAATTCCGCCATGGGCGATTCCCGGATAACTCTGGTATTCATCACCCAGCGTAACCCGTGCCAGCACGCGGTGAAACCCGTCGTTAAAAAATCGAATCTTAAGCCCATACGGGTTTTCAACGCCGCACACAAAGCACCATCTGGCGCTTGGTTGCTGGTCAAGCCGCCCAGATTGTCGAGAATCACCCATGGTCGAACTCCGTTAAGGGGCACTAGGCAGAATAACCGCCTGCGAATGTATCAATCATCAAACGCACGTCATCCCCCAAGGGGTACAGCACCGGACAGGTGCATCCTGCCGCGACATATTCACGAACTTTGGTCCGAACTTCCTCAGGCGTGCCCGACGCCGTGATAAGCTGCACTACATCATCCGGCACCAGTTCCATGGCACGCTCGATCTGTTCCTCGGTCGCTGGCCAGGTGAGCACCTGGTGAATTTCCTCAAGCAACTCAGGGCTGACGCCGCTAGCCTTCATGATATGCGGTTGTTGCCCCAGGTATTGGGTCACCAGTTTTCGTGCGCCGTCGAGAGCCTTCTTGCGATCTTTGTCAACTGAGCATACAACCAGTTGTGGCCGGTCGATGTCCTCGACGGCCCGCCCGGATAGTTTGGCCCCCTTTTCGATCTGTTCCAAGGCTCTCACATTATAGGCTGGGGACACAAGGTAATTCAGCAGCACACCATCGGCAATCTCACCCGATAGCGCCAACATCTTCGGGCCGGTTGCGCCAATATAGATCGGCACATTGCGCGGTTCCCGCCGCCCGTGAACAATGTCCAATTCGATGCCGGACACGTTCACAAACTCGCCGTGAAACGTTACAGTCTTCATGGCCAGAAGGTCGCGGACTACGGTTACATGCTCGCGCATCGCCAGCAGCGGCTTGCGACGTTCGATGCCAACGTTCTTGGCCAGCGGATCCCACCAGGCTCCAATACCCAACAGAATCCGGTCAGGGGCCAAGTCGTCCAACGTGAGGAACGTTGCAGCCGTAAGCGCTGCGTTTCGCGTCCAGTTGTTGATGACACCAGAACCAATCTTGATCCGCTTGGTGGTTGCAGCGTAGGCAGCCATCGGCACAATAGCATCACGCACCAGGCGGCTTTCTGCCTGCCAGACCGCTTCAAACCCCCGGTCTTCGGCATATTGCACGTACTCGATTGCGTCGGAAAGTGGGTGCGCATCTTGCAAATATAAAGCAACACGGTCAGTCATTACTTTTCTCCTCTAGAAAGCCAAAATTTACGGATTCAATCGCTGTAATGAACCCAGATGAGATTCACCTGAGAGCGGCAATTCATTCGCACCAGTATAGTCTATGATAGGGTCTCCCAGCGCCTTGGCAAATTGCGCATACTGTTTCAGATCATCCGCCGTATCAATGTCCAGCGCCGCGCGCGCTGATCGATGCACAACAACCGCAGCGCCGACCTCACGCGCATTGGCCTGGTGTCGCTGAAAACTGTTTTCGCCAAAGGCGTATGGGATCAAGCCGGGAGGGCGGACAAATAGCAGGTTCGTCCCCTTCTCATTGCGATCGGGCACAATGACGACAGAATTATTGAAACGCCCCAGATCGATGACAGTCGCTATATCATCTGCCGAAAGCAACGGGATATCAGCGGGCACGACCAGGGCCGAGTCACCCTGCCATACCGTTAGCGCCTGCGTAGCCCGCAGAAGGGCATTGTTCAATTCCGGTGCGCCACTTTCCTGAACCGTCTGCGCGCCAAGATCGCGCACCATGGCCAGCGCTTTGGTATCCCGGCTGATAACCAATACACCCCGAATTTGCGGCATGGGAACCAACAATCTGATCGTTCGCTCCAGCAGAGTAGTTGCGAGCACTTCGCGTTGTTCGCCTGTCAGCACATCCGCCAACCGGCTTTTCGCACGATTGAGAGGCTTAACCGGGACTATTGCCCATACATTCATCGCTAGAAACTCCCTGACCAATCCAGGATTTCTTCGGCCAAACGCACCTTGTCCTGGTTGGATACCATCAGCGTCTCTGTAGCTAAAAACGGAATCTCGACCTCTTGACCTCGTTCGGCATCAGAACTATCGATTACAAGACCGTCCAATAAACCCTCGTAGTACCTGCTTACTCCCCTTGGAGACACTTCCAATCCCAGTTCCGGCATCAACTTCGCCGCCGGTCCCTTAACTGCTCGATTTCCAATAAATGGGCTGACAGCCACACAGACACCCTTTCGCGTTCGCAGCGCTTCGCGGACGCCCGGCACAGACAGAATCGGCTCGATGGAAAGAATGGGGTTCGAGGGGCAGAAAATGATCACATCAGCCTCATCAAGGGCCTTTTTGACGTCATCTGTCACACACGTCTGCTCGATTCCACGAAACCATATTTTCCGTACAGTTGGCTGCCACTGATGGCGAACGAAGTAATCTTGAAACCCCAGCGTTCCCCATTCCACCGTCTCTACCATCGTCGCTACAGGATCATCGGTAACTGGCAAAAGCCGGTGTCGCACGCCAAGCCCACTAGCAAGCCGGGCCGTCACCTCCGTGAGCGAAAGGCCCTGATTCAGCCAGTGAGTACGTAAGAGGTGCGTGGCGACGTCTTTATCGCCCAGCCGAAACCACGTATCCTCGCCATACCGCGCCAGCATGTCCAGCATCTGCCAGGAGTCTCCGGATAAACCCCACCCCGTTTCAGGATTAGCAACGCCAGCAAGCGTATACATCACAGTGTCGAGGTCTGGCGAAATGTGGAGTCCGTACAACTCGAAATCATCGGCAACGTTGCCTATGATAACCAGTTGCTCATCGGAAAGAATCTGCGCCAGCCCGAATACCAGCTTTGCGCCCCCCACTCCTCCGGCTAATGCCACAACCTGCCTGTCCAACGCTAATACCACCTGACCATTGTTTCTACGGGATGGCGCGCCTTGTCGCGCCGCTCCGCCGGATACCCAACAGCAAGCAACCCCTGGGCTTCCCAATCTACGGGAAGGTCAAGGGTGTCTCGCACAACATCCGGGCAAAACAGCGGTCCGCATATCCAGCATGACCCTAAGCCCTGTGCATGTGCCAGCAGCATCATGTTTTGTACGGATAAAGCGACGCTCTGGACTGCCATGTTCCTTTCTAACCGCTGCCGGCGCGGGTCAGAGTATTGATCCATGTCGGCCATGCTCAGAAAGAAAACAATCAGCGCGGGAGCCTGACTGATCCGTTCATATGAACGCGTTACGCGAGCGTTCGTCTCGGCAGATGCCAATCCATCCGCTTCAAGATCAGACCGGAAACGCGCTCCCATCGCACGCGCCAGGCGATCGCGCTGCGCGGCACTGGTGATGACGGCAAAACGCCACGGCTGGCGATTATGTGCAGAAGGTGCCCACCGCGCTGCCTCAAGCAACTGGAAAATCACCGCGCTGTCAACTGGCCGATCCTCAAACCTCCGGATCGAACGTCGCGAGCGAATTGTGTCCAACAGCGCCTGCGGGCTTACAACGCTCAATCAATCACCTCCTGGTGATCGCCGTACAGATCAAGCGCCTCCGGTCTGACGAGTTCCGCCGCCCGACCTTCTCCTTCCGGCACAGTCATGCCTCGCACCAACACAACGGGCACACCCTCGGCTCCCTGCCCTGCGACCAGACCCGCCGCTGCGGCCAGTTCGTCGCCCAGGCCGGTGATCGTCACCTGCAACTCACGCCCATACAGGTCGCGCTGCCCCCGCTTGTCCCATATCGCAGGAAACCCGGCCAGGCCGATGGCAACCCCAACCGTACCGTTCCGGAACGGTCGCCCATGCGAATCGCTGATTACAACCCCTGGCGCGATTCCGGTCAGTTCCTGCAAGCGGTGACGGATGGCAGCAGCAGATGCGTCGGGGTCTTCGGGCAACAAGAGGACCCAATCCTCGGTGTCCTGCCCGACATTCGAATGATCAATCCCCGCATTCGCCAGAGTGAAACCAAGCCGGTGCCGCACGATCAGCACGCCACTGCGCATCCGCGAAATGGCTGTTGACTCCCGCAGAATCAGTTCTACCATGCGTGGGTCTTTGCCGGTTTGGCTGGCCACATCCAGGGCGCGGTTCGACGGCGTAACCGTCCGCAAGTCTACGAAACGCCCCTCTGCCTTTGACACCAGCTTGGACGTGATGACAAGGATATCACCCGCAACCAGTTTCAGCCCTGTTGACTCCAGGCCCGAAACGATGAGGCCAGCCAGATCATCTCCCGTTCGAACGTGAGGAATCCCGGAAATCCCGGTCAGCGTTAGCTGAGTCACCCGCTGCTGCGCATGCACGTTAGTTCAAGCCTGTTATGCGAATGCCTGCCCCAGATACCTTGTACCGTTTGTTGATATACAGCAACACCGGGGTCAAAGCCTCAGCCGCAACAGCGTTTGCCAGCGGGCCAGCATCTACTGCGCGCATGCCTGGTATGGCCTCGACCAGTTGTGCTACTTCGTTCTTAGCGTCCGGATCATCCCCGCATATCAGGACATCGCAATCAACGCCGTGAGACAGGTCTTTCAAATGTGCCGCTCCCACATTTTGGAATGCAGCAACGACTCGCACATTGTCCCCAAGAATAGCCTGAGCTTCCAGGCTGGCTGATTGCCCTTCTGGAACGTGAACCACCCGCACAGCCGGTGGTTTGAGAGGAACCGTCACATCAACCACGATCTTGCCCTGTACGGCATCTTTAATCGATTCCAGAATGGCCCGGTGACCACCATACGGCACGCTGACCACAACCAGATCGGCTTCGGCGGCTGCCTCGACATTGCTCAGGCCGCGTATTAATGATTCTCCCAACAAGGCGTTCAGCTCATCCGCCTTAGAGGCCGCGCGCGCCGCATCGCGAGAACCGATTAATACCCGGTATCCGCTGTGTGCCCACCGCAAAACCAGTCCAGAGCCTTCTTTACCCGTTCCACCCAGAACGGCTATCGTAAGCATTTTCTTCACGCCAGCCAACGGTCACTTCCTCCTATTGATTGAGCGCTTGGTGTACGAAGTGGTTATAACGCTCCCACACCTTTGGCGCATATTCTCTCGCCGCATCGGCAATCGCTGCTTCATCCAGTGTAAGGAGTTTACGGTCTCGCATCAACACCCGACCGGCAACAATCGTTGTAGTAACCATGGATGATTCAAACCCGAACAAGATGTGCCAGGGCAGATTGCCGTCGGTCATAGGGGTGAACGGATGGTAATCCACCAGGATCACATCCGCCGCTGCACCTGGGACCAGTGCGCCGATGCGACGCGCAAAGAATGATGAGGCAAGGCGCGCGTTTTGCACCGTCGCCATATGAGCAATACGGTCACCCGGAGCCAAACGTGGATCGCGGTTCACCACCTTTTGCAGCAAGTAGGCGGCCTTCCACTCGGCCCACATATTATTGCTGAAACCATCGTTCCCCAACACCAACGAAATACCTTCTTCAAACATACGATCAAGGGCGGCAGCACCTACCGCATTGTTCATATTTGAGCGCGGTTGGTGTGAAACCCATGTTTCAGCATTTTTCAGAATCGCACGCTCGCCCTCGTCCACGTGAACAGCGTGCGCCACAATCGTCTGCGGCCCCAATATGCCAAACTTCTCAAGCCGGTGGACGACACGCATACCGGATTTGCGCAAGCTATCTTCTTCATCGGCCTCATGTTCAGCAACGTGAATGTGGAACCCCGTGTCAAACCCTTGAGCCGCTTGCGCGCAGGCCGCCAATGTCTCATCTGTAAGTGTCAGGCTGGCGTGCAAGCCGAAGGTCGCGCCGATTAACGGTCGATCCTTGGCCGCCTTTAAGAAGCGCACATTCTCAGCGATCCCCGCCTCGGCCTTCTCCTGGCCATCGCGGTCTGTCACCTCGTAACACAACACGGCCCGCAAACCCGCCTGCTCCACCGCGTCGGCAATCACATCCAGGCTACCATCTATGAAGTTAGGGCTGGCATGGTGATCGATGAGGGCTGTTGTGCCGTGCTTGATTGCGTCCACAAGGGACACGAGGGCACTAAAACGAACCGATTCTTCATCGAGCGCTTTGTCAAGCGGCCACCACAACCGCTCCAGGATTTCGGGGAAGTTCCTTGGCGCTGGCCCAGGGATCGCCATTCCACGCGCATAAGCCCCATAGAAGTGCGTATGCGCACAAATGCTCCCTGGCATGGCAAGTTGGCCATGTGCGTCAAGACGCTCAGCATCAGGATAACGCGCTTCCAGATCGGCGGACGTGCCCACGTCACGAATCGAATCGCCGTCGAGCAATACTGCCCCGTTTTCAATTACTTTATTTGGGGTTTCCCAGGTAACTACTGTTGCATTCGTAATTAATAGAGTCATCACAGGCTCTTCTCTATTCTACGAGCGACTCGCTGGCGATCAGCGGGCCGCCATGCTGCCGAATTGCCTCAAGAATAGCTTCAACACTGGCTTGCAGAGCGTCCGGGGCATCAGAAACAGGCAACGGTATCGTGTGCTCATTTCGGGGAACAGTCGAGGCAATTACTATCCCTTTCTCACATCCAATACGAAGCTCCGCCCCGACATTATCTTTCCGCGCTCCGGCTGCCCAACTTCGTTCTGAGCGCACCCCTTGACGTTCAAGGGCGTGAAATACGCGGTCAACAAACTCGTCAGCTTCGCTGTAGAGATCGGCCAGCGTTCGCGCCTGAGAAAACCGATCCCACGTTGTATAGATAAACGTCACCGCGCGACGATCCGTATTGACGATTGGAGGGTCTTTTTTTCTTAGCTCTCCAAGCTGAAGCTTATGATAGAGTACCTGCGCACGGGGATGAGTAGATTCTTCCGGCAACAAATCGCTGCGGCGAACCAACTCAAGCCCCGTGCGGCGTGCATAGTAATGCACGGCCCCGTTCAATTCCTTGAACACGCGGCTAAGAAAAAACGCCACGTATTCCGCATAGATACCCTGCGAAGCCCGTCCCTGTGGCACGCGATACCAGTGTTCACGTCGTGCCTTTTCCAGGTCGCGTTTGCGATTGATCACGCCGACCAAAACGCGGTCCTCGGGGTACATAGTTGTGCCTGATACTAAATTTGTCCGGTCTTGCGATATTCGAGCAACCTGGTGTCGATTTCCTTGACCAGTGCCTGCTCGGCTTCCCACCACGCCGGGTCCTTTTGGGCATCCAGTTCTTCAACCGTCTTACCTTGCTGTTCGACCCAGGTGTAGTATTTCAGATTGTGCCAGCGCGCGCGGTTTTCCCAATTGCCTTCCCAGACATAGTCTGTACGCAAACCATGGAACAGACTGCGCACACGCGCCACACCCTCAGTCTCGTCGACCACGCCATAGTCACGGCGCATGGCTTCCATCACGCTGCCATAGCGGTCAAGCCCATCCGTCGCGACGGTAACAACCAGATCATCCTTGCCCAGACCGTAGTATTTGGCCGTCTTGATCGCACCAAAGATATTGCAGATGCTGCTGATACCCAACCGCGTCTTGAGATAATCGACCGTCTCCTGCGGAATGCCAAAGTGGTTAACCAGCGCCTTCAGGCCCCCTTCATCAGCGAAGACCTGCAACGCCAGCTTGCTCTCCACGTCGTCAATCAACATGATCGCGTCCATGTTGTTGACGTTGTGAATCCACGTCGCGTGCTTGTCGCCGATGCCCTGAATATCGTGTCCGCCATATCCATTCAAAGCCAGTGTCGGGCACTGAACCGGCTCAAGTCCCACGATCTTGTGATCGTACCATTCTTGTTTGAGGCGATCGCCGGCGGCAATCGTGCCACCACTTCCCATAGCCGAGACATAGGCTGATACTTTGCCGCTGCCGATGCCCTGTTTGGCCAACTCTTTCGCCAGATCAACGATGGTGTTACCGGTCACATAATAATGGAACCGGTAGTTTCCCATCACCTCGAACTGGTTCATGTTGCGCATATTGGGATCCGACGCCATCAGTTCATCGACCTTGTCGTAGATCTCTTTTACGTTGCTTTCGCATCCTGGCGTCTTGATAACCCTGGCCCCGTACTCCTCGATCATATCGAAGCGTTCCTGGCTCATTTCTTCGGGCAAGATGACGATGCTATTGCAGCCCATACGCCCGGCCACATACGCCCCGCCAATACCATAGTTGCCCGTTGACGGCCAGATCAAGGTGTGTTTCCACGGGTCCACGTCACCAAACAGCTCTTTTTCGATCAGCACCGAATAGGTCGCGCCAACCTTGTGGCTGCGGGTCGGGAAGTGGGTACTGGTCAAGATCGCGATAGGCGTTTCAACACCCGTCAGTTCCGGCGGAAGTACCACATATTGGATCTTGTTATTGATGTCGCGCCACGTGATATTAAACAGGTTGATCGAGGCCAGAGGGTCTTTTGTGCGAGCCTCATTCGCTTGTGCCCGAATCTCTGGATCGATTTTCTCCGGGTGGAGCATCTCTTCAAAAGTTGGGCCTGTAATCAGCTTTCGTTCTGTCACTGTGAATACTCCTGCCTTTGCTTAGGAATGGCCAGGCGTACCTTTACTTCTCGCGGGACGCCTGGTTGATAAATTCATGCTGGAGCACATGCTTCGATATGGCTATGACGCATCATCATCTGCGAAAAGCTGGCGCTCCAGTTCTTTCATCCGGTTGTAGATATAGTCCCGATGATGAGCCAACTCGCGGTAGCGATAGTATTCCTCATCCGGCATGTTCTCGGTAGCCCCATTGTATTCCGCAAGCAGCGCATCAATTTCTTCATCCAGCGCTTCATACTCAAGCACAAGCTTGCGATATTCTTTGACCTGATCCAACTCGCCGGGACCACCTGTCTCATCAGATTGAGGATTCGCCGTCACCGATACACCTCTTCACACTCACGACTCAGACGAGGGCTGCGCCTCATTTGCAGACGCGCTCTCGCCAGCAACATCGGGGCTGGTGTCGCGGGCACCAGTCGCACCGCTCATCACTTTCGACGGCTCTTCCCAGACATCCGCGACCACGTAATGGGGCCGTTGGCGCACTTCATCATAGATGCGCGCCACATATTGCCCCAGGATGAAAAAGAAGAGCGACTGAAAAGAACTTACCAGCAAGAGGACAATCAGTGTCGTGGCCTGTCCTTCAAACTGAACCTTGCTGCCGGTCAGTCGCAAGATGGCTACAACAGGAACACCCAAAACGGCAATCAGCGCCAGCACCAGACTGGCATAGATTGCGACCTGCAGCGGAAAGTATGAAAAACCCGTTATCGCGTCCAGCGCAAACCGGATCATCTTGCGCAGTGGATACTTTGTCTCGCCAGCAAACCGCTCCTGGCGAACATAGTACACCCCCGTCTGCCGGAATCCGATCCAACTCGTCATCCCTCGGATGAAACGGTTATGCTCGCGCATCGCGTTGACCGCATCCACAACTTGCCGGTCCATCAAGCGGAAATCGCCCGTGTCAACGGGGATGTTCACGTCGGTTATCTTGTAGATCAGCCGGTAGAATAGTTTGGCCGTGAATTTCTTGAACCAAGTTTCGCCCTTGCGCTCAGAGCGAACCGCATAAACCACGTGGTAACCTTCACGCCATTTTTCCAGCAGTTGCAGGATCACCTCTGGCGGGTCTTGCAGATCGGCATCGATCACGATGACCGCATCACCGCGCGCATAGTCCATCCCGGCGGTGACGGCGTTCTGGTGGCCAAAGTTGCGGGCAAAATTGATCACGCGGACGCGGGCATCCTTCTCGACGAGCGCGCGCATTTTCTCCGCCGACCCGTCAACGCTGCCGTCATTCACCATGATCAATTCCCACGAGTCCCCAGTACTGTCCAATACCTGGGAAATACGCCGGTAAAGTTCGTCGATGATCGGCTCTTCGTTATATACCGGAGCAATTACCGAGATAACAGGGTTTGTGCTCATTAACTCCCCACGAGCCAGCCAATCGGTTTTGATTCCATTGTAACCAAATGCCCAGATGGCCGCGACCTTTTGCTCCCCCAACTCTACCTGAGGGTCGGCAGGCCTAGCTTCGTCCGAACATTTTCAACTTCGGCGATGTCTGGTGCAACGGGATGTCCTGATCCGGCGACGCGCATGGCGCTCTTGATATCCTTGAGGCCATTGCCGGTCACCAGCAACACCACGCGCTCATCTTTACGGATGTGCCCCTCTTCGATGGCTGCACGCGTGCCAGCATAAATCGCTGCGGCTGCCGGTTCAGCGAACACCCCGCTCAGACGAGCCAACACCGGGATTCCGTCAAGGATGGCTTGATCAGCGACCGACACAAAAGCCCCGTGTGTCTCGCGCACAGCACGCACGGCGCGCACCCTGTCCCTGGGCAAGTCCGCCGCTATGCTATCGGCTACCGTATGCGACTCGATGGGGGCCATCGTTGCCGGATCTTCGCCACTTTTCCATACGTTGTAGCAAGCGGCGCTTCCTTCAGCCTGCACGCCGATCAAACGCGGCATGCGATCGATCCAGCCCAGGTCAACCAGATCGCGAAAGCCCTTGTACACCCCGCTGATGATATTGCCGTCACCCACGCTGACCACGAGCGCATCGGGTGCTTGCCAGCCTAGTTGCTCAGCAATCTCGTAAGCGACGGTCTTTTTGCCCTCAAGCGTATAAGGATTCATGCCTGTATTGCGGTTGTACCAGCCATATCGCTCGGATGCCTCGACAGCCAGGTCGAACGCATTGTCATAGTTTCCTTGAACCAATAACACGTGCGCCCCATATGTCAGGAGTTGAGCGATCTTGGCTTCAGGAGCCGACGCAGGCACAAAAATGACCGCCGGTAACCCCACACTGGCCGCCAGTCCCGCCAGAGCAGCCGCCGCGTTACCCGTGCTGGCGGTGGTCACCACCTCGATACCCTCGGCCTGCGCCCTCGCGACAACCAGAGCGCTCGCGCGATCTTTGAGCGACCCCGTCGGGTTTCGCCCATCATCCTTGATCCACACCTGAGCCAACCCCAGGTTCGCGGCCAGGCGCGGGGCATCATACAGGGGCGTTCCACCAACCGCCGGGGGGGGGATCGCAGCATGTTCAGCCAATGGCAGCAAGGGACGATAGCGCCACAAAGTCTGGTCGGTGCTGCGCGAAATGGCTTCGCGCGACACGGCCTTGTGTATCGCGCCAATGTCATACAGGACATCGAGTGTGCCCGCCTGTCCACAGGCCGGGCACGTGTAGTGTACCTGTTCTGGATCGTATGTCTTGCCACAGATGGCACATCGTAGTTCCGAAACAAACATCAGCGGTCTCCAGCGTTATGCAGGGACAAAGCGTGTACCCGCCTCTTCATGTAGCGCACGCGCGATATTTTCCGGATTAGTGATAATCGCGAGTGGGCCGCCATTTTCCAGGAAGTTCACCACCGCTTCGACCTTCGGATACATGCTGCCCGGAGCAAAGTGCCCTTCCGCCATATAGTGACGGGCCTCAGCCAGAGTCACGCGCTCCAGGTCTTTCTGGCCAGGCTTTCCAAAATTGAGCGCAACCTTCTCAACCGCCGTCGAGATCAAGAACAGGTCAGCATTCAGACCGTTCGCCAGTAAGGCTGTACCGCGATCCTTGTCGATCACAGCATTTACGCCTTTCAGATTACCCTCTTCGTCGCGCACTACGGGGATACCACCACCACCGGTGCAGATGACAACAAAATTCTTCTCGACCAGAGTATTGATAGCATCCAGTTCAACGATCTCTTTCGGCATCGGCGATGCAACAACCCGGCGATACCCTCGCCCCGCATCCTCAACAACCGTCCACCCTTCCGCCGCAAACTTCTCGCCCTCTTCCTTGGTCATGAAGCCACCGATCGGCTTGGCAGGATTCTCAAACGCCGGATCATTGCGATCAACCAGCATCTGGGTTACCACCGTCACCACGCCACGACGGATACCAACGCCTTTCAGACGGTTATTGAGCGCTTGCTGAAGCATATACCCGATGCTTCCCTGCGTATCCGCCCCAATTACATCCATAGGCGTCATATGTACGCCTTCGACCTTGTTGGCCAACTCATTCCGGCGCAAAATAAAGCCCACCTGCGGGCCATTACCATGAGTGATAACCACGCGCCAGCCGGCCTGGATCATGTCCACAATGTGCTGCGCAGTTTGATAGACCGCTTGCCACTGGTATTCCACACCCACCCTGGTCTTATCGAGAATGAGCGAGTTGCCGCCAATGGCAATAACGGCTGTTCGTGCTGATGGCATTACTTTTTTCCTCTCTAACACTCAAGATTCTTGCAAAGGTTATTAAGGGATACGAAAGCCGACCACCCCTTGTGTGCGGCTGATCGGCTTTATGTACTGCTCACGTCACCGGTCGAAACGTCGCGCCAACTTTCTCCTACGCATTAGCGCATTGTCAACGCCATGACCGCCTTCTGCACGTGCAAGCGGTTTTCGGCTTCGTCATATACGGCGCTCTGCGGGCCATCGATCACCGCATCTGTCACTTCAATGTTGCGGTCAGCCGGCAGGCAATGCATGTAGATGCCATTATTCGTCAACGCCATACGACGTTCGTCAGCGATCCAGTCAGCGTATTTCTTGGCAATCTCGGCGGACTCGGCCTCGTCGGTCGTTGTGAGCATGGCTCCCCAACTCTTGGGATACACAACGTCAGCACCCTTAAAGCCCGCGTCGAAGTCGTCGAGCACCTCGAAACTGCCCCCGGCTTTGCGAGCGTTTTCGCGTGCCTGGTCTTCAATCTCTGGCATAATCTTGAATTCCGGCGGGCGGGTCAGGCGCACATTCATGCCAAACCGGGACGCCAACAAGATCAGGCTCTGTGGGGCCGACATGGGCTTCTGGTAACTGGACGCGTAAGCATACGACACGTTGATCGTCTTGCCGCGCACCTCGCGCCCAAAACGCTCAAAAATCGTCATCATATCGGCCAAGCCCTGGAACGGGTGAAACCGGTCGCACTGCATATTCAGCACAGGCACCCGGCTGTGTTGGGCAACACCGCGAATGTAGTCATTCCCAATGCCCCAATCGCATTGCCGGATCGCGATTGCGTCGCAATAACGGCCAATAATCTCGCCAATTTCTTTGCCGGTGTCACCGTGCTTGATCTGCGTCGTGCGGGAATCGATGAACTCGGCATGGCCGCCAAGTTGAGCCATGCCAGCCTCAAATGAAACGCGCGTCCGCGTGCTGGAGAAGAAGAACAGCATCGCCAATACTTTGTCTCGCAGCAAAGCGTGCGACTCGCCCAATGCGCGTTTCCGCTTCAAGTCAAAAGCAACTTCAAAGACCGTCTTTAGCTCGTCGAGCGTCCATTCTTGCGTCGTGATCATATCACGACCGGCCAGATAACTTTGCATCGTTCTATCCTTTTACCAAAACCCTTAAAATGCTTCCCAAGTGGGATGAGGGCGCTTCCGGAAACACCTTCTGGCAGAAGCGCCCGCCTTTTGCTCGAACGCGCGAAATTATTCCATAGCGCCCAGGATCAAAGCCAGCAGCGCCATGCGTGTCAGCACGCCATTGTACGCCTCGACCCAATAACGCTGGTGGCGAGTGGTATCGACTTCCGCCAGCAACTCATCCTGACGTGGCAGCGAGTGCAACACAATGGCGTCCTTGCGAGCCTTCTCAAACAGCAACTGCTTGGTGACCTGGTAATTCGCTGGTGTCCGGCCTTTGTCTTCGCGCACCTCTTCACGGGCTTTGGTGTAATCCGGCTGGACTACCGGTTCCATGTAGATAACATCGGCCTCGCCAATGACTTGCTCGATGTGTTCCTTGCGCTCGAATTGGAAGCCCATGTCATGCACCTCGGCTTCGAATTCCGGCAGGAAATACATCTCATCGGGCGAAATCACATAAGCCTTGATGTCAAACTTGCTCAAAGCGTAGCTGATGCTGTGCATCGTACGCATACGCATATCGCCGATCAAGATCCAGGTCAGGCCGTCGAGCGTGCCGCGCTCGCGGTAAATGGTCATCAGGTCAGTAATCACCTGAGTCGGGTGTTCGCCCCAACCATCACCGCAGTTGATCACCGGAACGCTGGCGTGCTGGGCAGCTTCGGCAGGCGCACCTTGCTGGAAGTGGCGCATGGCAATCACGTCACCGTAGTATTCCAGCATCTTGACCGTATCCTGGATACCTTCCTGGTAAAAATCCCCGGCACGAGTCATTTTAGCATCGGCGAAGCCGGTCACATGGCCGCCAAGCCGGTGCATGGCCGCCTCGGTGGCAAGACGCGTGCGCGTGCTGGGCTGGTAGAACGCCGTCACCAGCGTCTTGTGCTTGAGCAAATCGCCATTACGCCGATCGCGTGCATAAGGCTCCAGTTCATCAGCAACCTGAAACACGCGGAAGTACTCGTGGCGTTCAAAATCCTTCAATGACAGAATGTCACGTCCTAAAAAGCTACGCATTGTCAAGAACTCCTGTACACAATGAGATTGATTACTTCACAGGGTAATGCACCGCTCGTCAATTGGAACTTCACAGCCATTACCCTGGAATTCGCAAGCATACCACGTGAAAGTGAAGATGTCATCCCCATTTTCTTACGGGGATCGGCTCGAATGGCTCCCCACGTAAGAAGCGCCCGCGCCCCAGTTCACCAAACAGGCTGCCATCGTGCACAATCACCTGCCCGCGACTGAGCACCGTCCTGACACGTCCCTTGACGGTGATCCCCTCAAACGGCGTATAGCCAGCAACGGTGTGCATGTCATCTGCTCGTATCGTTACCGCCGGTTCAGGATCGTAGATCAACAGGTCCGCATCACTGCCCGGCAAAATGGCCCCTTTCCTTGGATACAATCCAAAGAGTCGCGCAGGGTCAAGCGCCATGAGCCGCGCCAGTTCGGGCAGCGGAAGCGGCTCAACCAGTTCACCGGCTTCCTTTCGTTCAACTGCCCGGTGCACCCCAAAGGTATACGTCAACGCGAACGATGTTTCTAAACCTGGCAGCCCGCCTGGGGTCTTCGTGAACTCGCTATATTCCTGTTTTTGAGCGAGTGTGTAATCACAGTGATCAGTTGAGACGGCGCTGAGCACCGGCCACACATCGAGCAAATCCACCAGCCACTTTTTCGGACGCAACGGGGGTTGCAGAATATAATGCTCGGCCTTCGGTCCGGCGTAATGGCTATCATCCAGCCAGAAATATTGCGGGCACGTTTCACCATAGACCGGGGGATGCATACCGCTCTGTTGAGCAACGGCCACTTCGCGCACCGATTCCCCGGTCGAGTTGTGCACGATATAGACGGCTGCCCCCGCGATTTTTGCCAGGTACAACACACGGCGAATCGCTTCCACCTCGGCTTCAGGTGGTCGCCCCTGCCCGTGATATGCCCAGCTCGTCGTGCCAGCCTTTACCAAACGGGCCGTTGCATCCGTTACCAGGGCATCGTTTTCGCAGTGGATCATCGCCAGCATGTCGTGCGGCATTGCGCGGAATGTGTGCAGCAAGGTAGCATCGTCGGCGTAATAATTGGGACGGTAGGTTGTGTATAGCTTGATGCTCGGCACACCCAGATCGCGTAATTCTTCGAGCCACTCACGGGCCACCGACGGATCATCAGGCAACTCGGTGACCATCATGTGTAGCCCGTAGTCAATCAGGGCTGGCTCACACTCTGCCAGACGCGCGTTGAGCGCTTCCGGCAAAGTCATGCCCGGAAACTGAGTCGCGAAATCGATCACGGTGGTTACGCCGCCGAAAGCCGCGGTCGTCGTGCCGATTTCCCAGTCATCAGCCGTCTTATAGATGCCCGTATCAAGTTGAATATGTGTATGGGGATCAACCACACCGGGGAAGACGTAACAACCGTGCGCATCAATGACAGTTGCATCGGGCCATACGTCTGCGCCGGGAGCAACTATTCCCACAATGCGTTCGCCCGCAACAAGCACATCTCCCGCGACGACTTCTGAGGGAGTCACAACGTCGCCGCCTCGAATCACTTTGTGATCGGTCATCGTTTGCTCTCTAATCGCCATTTACCAGCGCCAGCGCCAACGCGTTATGGCGTTCGACCAAAGGCGCAAGGTCCAACGTCGTCAAGTGGCCCTCACGCACGACAACACGGCCATTGATAACGCTGTAACTGACATTCACCGACGTGCAAAACAAGACCGCTGCAACCGGGTCGTGTAGTGCCCCGGCAAACGGCAGTTGGTTCATGTCAATGGCGATGAAGTCGGCGGCCATGCCCGGTTGTAGCGAGCCAATATCCTCACGACCAAGCACCCGCGCCCCGCCTAGAGTCGCCAATTCCAGCGCCTCCCGTGCAGTCATGGCGTCTGGATCGCAGGTGAGCGCCCGCTGCAACAACATGGCCATGCGCGCTTCATTGAGCAAATGTCCGCTATCGTTACTCGCCGAACCATCAACGCCCAACCCGACCGGAACATGGCGGTTCAACATGTCCCGTACGCGGGCGATGCCGCTCGCGAGGCGCGCGTTGCTGGCAGGACAGTGCGCGATGCCAGTACCGGTGCGGCCAAACTTGTCTAACGCCTCATCGGTCAGGTGCACACAATGCGCATGCCACACATCATCACCGATCCAGCCAACATCTTCGGCATAATCGCCCGGTTTCAGGCCGAATTTTTCGAGGCTGTATGCGACATCGGGTTCAGTTTCGGCCAGGTGGGTATGCAAACGCACTCCAGGATAGCTGCGTGCCATCTCTGCCGACACCCGCATCAAGTCCTGGGATACGCTGAAGGGAGAACACGGAGCCAGCGCAATGCGCAACATAGAATAGCGACTGTTGTCATGGAACGCTTCGATGACTCGCTGGCTGTCGGCCAGAATATCATTTTCGTTTTCGACCACGCTGTCAGGCGGCAACCCACCCTGACTTTCCCCGACGCTCATGCTGCCCCGCGTCGCGTGAAACCGTAAGCCAACCTCCTGCACACCCCGAATTTCATCCTCAAGCGTGACATCGTTGGGAAAGATATACAGGTGGTCGCTCGATGTCGTGCATCCGGACAGGATCAACTCGGCTGCCGCCAGCTTGGCGCTAACGTACACCCCCTCAGATGTTAGCCCGGCCCAGATCGGATAGAGTGCTTTCAGCCAGCCAAACAATTCCTTGTTCTGCCCACCAACAATGACCCGCGTCAGCGACTGGTACATGTGGTGATGAGTGTTCACCAGTCCGGGCAACACCAGGTGGTCCGTGAGGTCCAACACCTCATCGGCAGTGTCCGGCAAATCAGACGTGAGACCCACTGCTTCAATCACGTTATCGCGGGCATACAACGCGCCGTTTTCAATCTCCCGGCGCGTGTCGTCCATGGTCACTAGCACGCGTGCGTTCTTAACCAGAAGTGTTGTCATAACCGCTCAACCTCAGAATAACCAGGCGTGTGAGGCAACAGTCGCACGAACAACGATGCACACGCCTGCATTAGCGAATTTATAGGTCAGGGTACGCTGCTCTAAGCTCCCGCTGAAAGCGTCAATTCAGCCCCGCGCAACGTGTTCTTGAGGAGCATGGTGATCGTCATTGGCCCCACACCACCGGGTGACGGCGTAATCGCGCCAGCAACGTCTTTGACCTCATCGAAAGCCACATCACCAACCCAGCGATACCCTTTCGCGCTAGATGGATCGTCTATTCTGTTCGAGCCAACATCGATCACATAGGCCCCCGGTTTGACCCAATCCGCTTTGACCATTTCTGGACGCCCAACGGCAGCGATCAGGATGTCGGCTTCGCGACAGACGGCGGGTAAGTCCCGTGTTCGGCTGTGGCACACCGTCACGGTGGCATTGCGGTGGATCAACAACATCGCGACGGGTAATCCTACAATGTTGCTGCGGCCCAACACCACCGCATTGGCTCCTTCAAACTGGGCCCCTGCCTCTTCCAGCAAAACGATGGCCCCATGTGGCGTGCAGGGGATGAACAACGGATCGCGCCCCTTCATCGCCAGCCGCCCGATGTTCACGGGATGAAATCCATCCACATCTTTGTTCAAACTGACCAGTCCGAGGATGCGCTCTTCGTCAAGATGCTTGGGCAGCGGTAGTTGGACAAGAATGCCGTGCACCTCAGGATCGTCATTCAACCGCTGAACCAGTTGCTCGACTTCCTCCTGAGACGCATCAGCGGGCAATTCGTTGGGGAACGACGCAATGCCGACCTTCTCGCAGGCCTTGCGTTTCATGCGCACATAACTGTGCGACGCCGGATTTTCCCCTACGAGAACGGTGGCCAACCCCGGCACGATGTCATGGTCGGCCTTCATGCGCTCAACATCACGAGCGATCTCCTCTTGAATACGTGCGGCAACGGCCCGGCCGTCAATTATTTTGGCACTCATAGGTCTTTTGCACCTTTCACTCCATAACGCAAAATGTACATGCCGTTTCTTGGTGTACATGAGCCTAACACGACCCGGAAGTGAACACCAGTATCACGTCGGCCTAATTTACCAGGCCAATTGTCAATGATTTTGGACAACTCTTCGACAAAAAAACACCCCCGCAATCTCCAGACTCAGGTACTATTAGATGTAGGGGGGTTAGGCTCCGTGATCTCTCAACGGCCATCCCCCAATATCATGGTGCCAATACGCCGCTTTGCGGAATGAGTATAATCAGGACACTGATACAGAGCGGACACCAAGAGAATTCAACAGAACGATTCCGCCTGTTCTGTCTTTGTAGGAGGGGATGCGTAAATGTCTGGCCAAAAAGCAAAGCGTTTTTGCCCCCACTTTCGATGTCTTTCCTGGTTCAGGCCAGCTTCCAACACCGGATCGGGTGGGCAGGCACTGATTGAATATGTGCTGATTCTATCCCTGGTTATAATCGCGCTGATTGCCGTACTCACCATCACCGGGCCGGCGGTCGGCAACGTATTCAGCAACACTGTATACAACCTCCTGGGCGGGACGATTGAACCAAGGAACACACTTGCAGCCGACGAGTTTTGGACTCAGGTGGCAGCCGTGGCGTCCTACACACCCGAAAGTCCTGCCCTGGTTACCAACACGCCTGCGCCCAGCACCAATACCCCCACCAAGGGGCCGACACTTACTCCGACTGAGATCACCCCCTCCCCCGTTCCCTCCGCCATCCCAAGCCCAGGGCCTAGCCCCACACCAACCGATCAGGCATGGGGCTATCCTTTCGACGACACCGGCGGTAATCCTGACTGGTGGGAACGGGACTTCGACGACCTGATTGATAACCCCTGGCAGGCAGAGTACTGGAACTATAGCTCGTTTGGGTGGCAATCAAACATGTCCGCCATGCCAGATGGATCGGGCGTTTATCAGATCACGTTGGACGAGTTGGATTTCTACTACGCAACCGGTCAAAGCCCCCACACCAGCGTCGAAGAAAATTTCTACGCCCGCTTCAAAAGTACTGTCATTCTGGAGGACAAAGAATATACCTTCCGCATTATGCGCAACAACGGCGTGCGGATTTGGGTTGGCGGGCAATTGGTGGTCGATGAGAACGTACCCAATGCGGGTGATCCCGCGACCTGGGTTACCTGGAGCAATGACCAGATTAAAGAGAGCTGGTTCGACCGGCGCTTTACCGCAACAGCCGGCGAACACGAAGTGGTGGTTGAATTCGTTGAGGCGGGAGGCCAGGCGCACCTGCACGTGTTCTTGCTTGATTTGGCCGATCCGCTCGCAGGCGCAACATGGAACGCCGAGTTTTGGAATTATGATACGTTTGGCTGGCAGGATGATATGTCAGCCATGCCAGATGGCACTGGTGTCTGGTCAACTACGTGTAACGAGCTTGATTTCTTCTATGACAACGGGCAAAGCCCCGATCCAAGCGTGGATGAGGATTTCTACGCACGCTTCAAGACGACTATCAACTTTGAAAACAAGACGTACGCGTTCAAGATCATGCGCAACAACGGCGTGCGCGTGTGGGTCGGTGGGCAGCTTGTTGTCGATGAGGATGTCCCCAATGTTGGCGATCCAGCCACATGGGTGGATTGGAGTTCAGATACCATTCGGGAAAACTGGTTCGAACGCGAATTCACCCCCACGACCGCTGGCCCTCAAGAAGTCGTGGTTGAATGGGTCGAAACCGCCGGGCGAGCGCACCTCCACCTCCAACTCATCGAACAGGTTGACCTTGACCAGGGGGATTGTGGCTGGGCGCTATCCGATGAAGCGTACTACAGCCCCTCTACAGCATGGTCTGACAGCCCAGGCCGGTACTACGACCCCGGTTCGTACTGCATCATGGCCTTGCGCGGAACGATTGATCTGACCGGCGCGGCTAATCCCCAACTGGAGTTTTACGACCGGTACAATCTCCGATCGGGCACGTATGCCAAAGTCGGCATTGCCGAGGCTGGTACGACCAACTGGGTCGAAATCGACGTCCATACCAACAGCACCAATCTAACGTGGACGCGACAGATATTCGACCTCACGGATTTTGCCGGTGTTGACTTTAGCAACAAGGTCATCGAGTTGCGGTTTGTGCTCGACGCCACAGCTTCCAGCAGCTCGTACGATGGCTGGTGGATCGATGACATCAAGGTTGAGGATTTCGTTGAACCTCGCTATACGGTCGGGTTCGAAGACAACATGGAAGGCGTTCTGCACTGGTACACAAGCGGAACCTGGGCACGAAGCAATGAAGCCGTGCACGGCGGTTCCATGGCCTGGTCAGACAGCCCCGGTGGAAACTATACGCACGGCACAAATTCAACACTTGAGCTAGATGGTTACATTGACCTGGCCGACCCGGCGGTCATCAAACCGGAGATTGTCTTCTGGCATCGCTATAACCTCACCAACAACGATGTCATCTACGCGGAAGTATCCACCGATAACCGCCAGACATGGCAAAACCTGACGGGTGCAACTGGTGTGCGTTCAGATGGGCTGGCCTATCGCACTACCAACTGGAGTTGGTCGCAGGTTGTCATTCCTTTGTCCGACTACATCGGCCAGCAGAAACTCTATTTCCGCTTCCGGCTGGACGCAACGAGCGACACCAGGGTTGCTGATGGGTGGTGGATCGATGATTTTGCCATTCGGAACGAGCCAACGACGCTCATCACTCCCAATTGGTGCGACGGCATGGAATTGGGCGGCGGAAACTGGATTCCTGAAGGAACCTGGACGGTCATCAGCGGCGTGGACTACAATCCCGACCAGCCAAACG
>CAZSXY010000037.1:27335-29598 GCA_964611395.1 uncultured Anaerolineaceae bacterium
GAAGGAACCTGGACGGTCATCAGCGGCGTGGACTACAATCCCGACCAGCCAAACGACCAGACTATCCGGCCTCATGCCGGGTCAAACTTCTGGTCTGACAGCCCAGGAGTAAACTACCTGGATGACACCAACAGTTCGCTTGCGCTGGCCCCCAAAGTTGACCTCACGGCGAGCACCAGGCCGGAAATGGTCTTCTGGCACCAGTGGGATCTCCAATACTCCGAAGACCTGTATGTTGAGGTCTCCGCTGACAATGGTGAAACCTGGGATACGGCATGGACCTTCCAGTATGGTAGTCTGCCGGAGGGCTACGGGTGCCCCGGATGCACCATCGTGAATCACGGCTACAACCACATCCTGTCCTGGACACGTGAAGTCGTCGATCTGAGGGATTATGTGGGTCAGCAGATTAAGGTTCGTTTCCGCCTGGATGCGCTTTACAGCTCAAGCGTGGATGACGGCTGGTGGATCGATGACGTATGCTTCCAGGAACGCAACGACATCGTCCGTACAGTCGGCTTCAGCGATGATTTTGAGGGCGGTGCTAACAACTGGCACGCCGGCGGCAACTGGAGCATTTCACCAGAAAACGCGCACCAGTCCAGTGCATTCTCAGACAGTGTGGGAACGCTTTACAGCCATGAGTCGAATGCCATCTTGGAACTCAAGGGGATCATTGATCTCAGCGGCACGGTTGAGCCGACGCTGTACTATTGGGACGCCTTCAACCTCGCCTACCTGGACTACGCATTGGTCGAAGTCAATGTGTCCGATGATGGCGGTGATACATGGGACGGCTGGCGCGAACTCACCGAAGCACGCAAGCGCTATACCACAACGCTCTCATGGGACCGGCGTCAGGTCGATCTCAGGCCGTTCATCCCCGACGCTACGCATCCGAACCGGGTTATTCGTTTGCGCTTCCGGCTCTATGCAGAACGTAGTTCGAGCGTCGCTGAAGGCTGGTGGATCGATGATGTTTCGATTGTCGACCGCAACGGGAACGAGCCAATTCATTCCCTCCCCTTCACCGAAGATGTCGATCTCGAAAACAACTTCTGGGTCTTCGACGGCACGTGGAGCCGCATTCCATACTTCCGCATGATAGGCAGCGGCACAGGCCTTGGCCCTGGCGGTTGGACCGGCGAGTACTTCTACGACGAGAATCGAAACAAGGCTATCGACCCCGGCGAATACCGGTTCACCAACTTCAATGAGGCAGAAATCAACTACAACTGGGGCAAAGGTCGCCCCTGGCCGAATAATCCTGGCGATCCCACCTTGCCATCGAACGACCGCTACATTATCCGTTGGACACGCACGATCAACATATCCAGGGACGGTACACAGCTATACATTGAGGCCCGGTCCGACGATGGCATCCGCGTGATCATCGACCCGCCTGGCGACCCCGACACCGATCCAAACTACCCCGATGGCTGGTCGTGGAACGCCATCGACTGGATCAACAGAGGGTGGTCGGATTCCAGCAACCCGACGACGGGAACAGTCGTCCTCAATGAAGGTTTGCACACCATCATCGTCGAATACTACGAAAACACCGGAAATGCGCGTGTGCAGGTTGATTTCGGCAAGGAAGGATATGTGTTCCACGACAGCATCAGCGATTCGATCAACTATCTCCACCTGAGTAATATGTCAACTACCCTGGAGGGCATGATCGACCTTTCTGGTACGGCGAATCCTGCTTTGACCTACTGGGACAAGCGGCAACTAGGCCGTGGCGACCGCGTCTATACCGAAATATCGACGGACGAAGGCTTCACGTGGGTATCCGTACGGTCGGCCAGCGGAACCGATACCACGTGGAGAAAGCGTCTGATTGACCTGAGCACCTATGCGGGGCAGCAAATCAACATCCGCTTCCGATTGGATGCCCGTAGTGACTCGAGAGTAGGAGACGGCTGGTACATCGACGACATCGTTGTAGCGGATTAGCACATTCTGCCACTATCGGCGCGGGTCACCAGCCTGGTGGCCCGCGCCTGCGATCTACCACCAATTCAACAACCTGGTCACAAACAACGTCCAGCGTGCTCCGCCAGGGGATACGCGTTATGCGCCCAAACGTCACTGCCGGAGTTTCGCTCCGTTCGCCATCACCGTGTCTGGCAAAAACAGGTTAGTTGTGAGTACGCCTGCTGCAAAAAGGTTGTTTGACCGTTTTTGCGAATGCGCATTAGTCAGGGTTTTCCTATTCTCGGCAAACAGAGTAACCTCACCCATCAATCGCAGGAAAAGC
>CAZSXY010000038.1:0-12873 GCA_964611395.1 uncultured Anaerolineaceae bacterium
AATTGCCAGTACCAGACCTTTTATTTTCCGGCCCGCATTCTAACATGCGGGATACTGCCTGACCACTGTCTTTTGTCCCCATTGGCACGGTGTGTTTGGCAGGACGGTAGTCCGATGGTTCTTTCTCGCTGGACAGCCTGCATGGTTTGTTTTTTTGTGCTATGTTGGGCTATCGCGCAAACAGTTATAGGAGGTACCTCATGTACAGACTGGTCTTGATACCATTGATTTGTGCGCTCTTGGTACCCGGCGTGGTGAGCGCACAGGACGGCGACGAATTGCAGTGTAGCGAAACCGATATTGGTGCCGTAATAGACGGCGCGATAGGTATGCTGACAGATGCGCGTTCGCGGGAACCAACGCAGGCCTATCAGCTGGCACTACAAGCAAGAAATACATTGTTCACGCTAGATGGAATGTGCCTAGGGCTAAACTTTGAAGGAAATACCGATACAGTTTATGACCCGGTATTCGTTCCTTCAGGAGTTTACCGAGTTACCCTCACAGCGGCAGCGGGTAGCATTATGCGACTCGAAGCTCTTGTACTTGACGGAAAGTGCCAGGAATTTTACGAGGCTGGCGAGGATTTCAGATTGTTCGGAGTTGGCAGTGACCAGGACGCCTCAAAAGGGGTTCAGGCGCTCTTGCAAAGTGACGGGTGCACGGTGATTTGGAATACATGGTGGGTTGACTCACCCTACACCGTAACTTTCGAGAAGATACGCTAACCTTGAAGCAACGCCGCCAACTTCACCCTAGCGGGTTCTACACTACACTGAGGGCATACCTTAACAATGAAAACCTTGGCGTTGCGGGTGACAACCCAAGGCATGGCCGGGCTGGTTGCGACAGCTCGGCAAGGAAAAGTCTAACACACAGGCCTGCCGGACAACGTTTCCAGCGGGCCTTGCCTTTTGACAACAACCGTACAACAACAGCAGCACAAAAAATGGCACGCCGTAGAGCGCGTTCCTTGCAAAAAAAACAACAACCGTCACGTGTAAGTTTCCCCCACACATGGCAGTGTTTCCTGTGGGTGGCAAGGGACTCGAACCCCTGGCCTCTTCCTTGTAAGGGAAGCGCTCTAACCAACTGAGCTAGCCACCCGGTGTGACGCCATTATAGCCGCCGGACTGCGTGAGCGTCAAGGTTGGGTGTGGAACCAGCGGACGCTCGCGCTTGAGTGTCGCTCCAGGCCGAATTGAGGTATGATGAATTCCGCAGAATATTGTGTACAATAAGTGCCGCCACACCGGCAACGGGCGGCCTTGATTGGCAACAAGCTGGCTCACGCCAGAGACACTCTCATCAGGAGGGTTTCACGAATGCTACGAAAGTCCCCACACCTGCTCTTGCTGGCTGCGGTATTGATCACCTTGCTCGCCGCGTGCAGCTCTGAACTGGTGAAGGATGTTTACACCGCCGCCGGAGACGGCACGCAACCCGCCGACCTGACCAAGACCACCACATTTCGCGGGGACGATGATCTGAACGTCGTCGTGCGCCTCAACGCCCACAACCGCGAGCTGGAAGTATCGGCCACCTTTACCGGGCCTGCGGGCGACGTGTATGCTACCGACCCGCTCGAAGCCGATGAAGCGGTCGGCGAGGTCTTGCTTGGCCTCGATTGGGAAGCGCAAGGCGCTGTCCTGTGGACGCCCGGCGAGTGGCGCGTCGATGTCTATGTAGACAACAAACTCGAAAAGACGGTTCATTTTACGGTGACGGAAACCGCCGCCCCCACCGGCTAAAGCTCCCTATCCCGAAAGGAGAAAAACGCTCGCTATACATTCAACCATCACACATAACAAAGCAGTCAAATTATTGAGGAGCATCAACACGTTATGGCGCTTCAAGCACACACAACGCGGCACATCAACCCGTTTGAAGTGGCACTGGCGCAATACGATCGAGCGGTCGAATACTTAGAGCTACCCAAAGGCATCAAAACTTTTTTGCGCATCCCTAAACGCGAATTGCACGTCAATTTTCCGGTGCGCATGGACGATGGCGAGATCCGGATGTTCAGCGGCTATCGCGTGCATCACAACACCGTCCTCGGCCCCTCCAAAGGCGGGATTCGCTACGCCCCCCGCGTCGATATTGACGAAGTGCGCGCTCTGGCGATGTGGATGACGTGGAAATGCGCCCTGGTGAACCTGCCCTACGGCGGGGCGAAAGGCGGGGTGGTCTGCGACCCCTACGAATTGAGCACCAGCGAACTGGAACGTCTCACCCGGCGCTACGCCAGCGAGATCAGCCTGTTCATCAGCCCCCATGGTGATATTCCCGCGCCGGACATGGGAACCAACGCCCAGACAATGGCGTGGATCATGGATACGTACAGCATGACCGTCGGCTATTCGGTTCCGGCCATTGTCACCGGCAAGCCGCTCAATATTGGGGGCAGCCAGGGGCGCATCGAAGCCACCGGGCGCGGCGTCGTGATCAGCATGGATGAAGCGCTCCGCCGGATGGGGCACAATGACCCTTCACAGATTCGCGTGGCCATTCAGGGTTTCGGCAACGTGGGTTCGCACGCCGCACGGATCGCCTATGAACTGGGCTACAAGGTCGTGGCCATCAGCGACGTGAGCGGCGGCTATTTCAACGGGGACGGCCTCGACATCCCCGATGTGCTCACCCACACGGCCACCAGCGAACACCACCAGTTGCAAGGCTATCCGCACGCGGACCCGATCAGCAATGCCGATCTGCTGGCGCTAGATTGCGACGTGCTGGCCCCGTGCGCCCTGGAAAACCAGATCACGGCAGACAACGCCAACGACGTGAAGGCGTTCCTGATCGTCGAAGGAGCCAACGGCCCCACCACCCCCGCAGCCGATGACATCCTGTCCGGCAAGGGCGTGGCGATCATCCCCGACGTACTCGCCAATGCGGGCGGCGTGATCGTGTCGTATTTTGAGTGGGTCCAGGGTTTGCAGGCGTTCTTTTGGGACGTGGAGGAGGTCAACCGGCAGCTCCGGCGCGTGTTGATTAAAGCGTACGACGAGGTGGCCCACACCAAAAGCCGCTACCAGGTCGATATGCGAACCGCGGCGCAGATCACCGCCATCAAGCGGGTAAGCGACGCGGCCATTACGCGCGGCATTTATCCGTAAGGTGTTTCCATCGCTCCACAAGGGGCGATGTTTTTTTTACTAAAAGCCGGTTTAGCAGGAGGTATTCTTTTATGTCAGGCGATTCGCTTAATCCTTTCGCCATCGCCCAGGCACAACTCGACCAGGCTGCTGAGGTGTTGCAGTTGGACCCCGCCGTCCATGCCCTGCTCCGCGAGCCGCTGCGCGAGTTGCACGTGACCTTGCCGGTTAAGATGGACGATGGCACCGTCAAAGTCTTCAAAGGCTTCCGCGTCCAGTACAACGACGCACGCGGGCCGACGAAAGGCGGGTTGCGCTTCCACCCCGACGAAACCATTGACACCGTGCGCGCGCTGGCCGCCTGGATGACGTGGAAATGCGCCGTGGTCGATATCCCACTCGGCGGCGGCAAAGGCGGGATCATTTGTAATCCAAAAGAGTTATCGCAAAATGAATTAGAACGACTCAGCCGCGCCTACATCCGGCAGGTGGGGCGCATTCTGGGCGCGGAGATGGATGTTCCGGCTCCCGACGTCTACACCAACCCGCAGATCATGGCATGGATGGCCGACGAGTTCGCCTTCATGCGCGGCCACAACGAGTTCGGAGTAATCACCGGCAAGCCGCTGCCGTTGGGCGGATCGGCGGGCCGAACAGACGCGACCGGACGCGGCGTGGTCATCTGCATGAATGAGGCATTGCACCGGATGGGGCACGATGATCCCACGCAAGTACGGGTAGCGATCCAGGGTTTTGGCAATGTTGGTTCGCATGCCGCACGTATTGCCCACGATCTAGGGTACAAGATCGTGGCAGTGAGTGACGAGAGTGGCGGGTATTTCGACGCAAGGGGATTGGATATTCCGGATGTCCTGGCTTACACCGCGACCAGTGCCCACCATTTACTACAGGGATATCCTAACGCTGAACCTATCACCAATACCGAACTGCTCACTCTAGAGTGCGATGTGTTGGCCCCCTGTGCTCTGGAAAATCAGATCACTGCGACCAACGCATCCGATGTGAAAGCATTCCTTATTGTCGAAGGTGCCAATGGTCCCACCACGCCGGAAGCCGATGATATTCTGTACGACAAGGGCACGGTTGTCATCCCTGATATCCTCGCTAACGCAGGCGGCGTCATTGTGTCCTACTTCGAAATGGTGCAAAATGCCTACGATTACTATTGGGACGAAAAGACCGTCCACGAACGGCTGGAGGGCAAGATGACCGCCGCCTTCCACGCCGTGCATGAGACGGCGGAGAAGCTCAAGGTACATAATCGCATGGGCGCGTACTGCGTGGCCGTGCAGCGCGTGGCAGAGGCCGTCCACCTGCGCGGTTGGGCATAGTCCTCAACCTGCCATTCACGGCAACCATAAAACAACACGGTGCGCCATGTGTGCACCGTGTTGTTTTTTTTCCGCTCAAACAAGCCGCCGGATTATCTCACGTGGTCTGCGGCAAATAGCGCTTGATCCGACTCGCTGCGGGGTCGTGCAAGACGGCAAACAGGCGGTGGGCCTCGGCGTAATGGCGTTGCGCTCCGGTGTCGTCATCACGCGCCCGCGCAATATCGCCCAAGACAACGGTCGCTTCAGCCACCCCGCGCTTGAAAAACATCTTCCGGGCCTGCTTTGCCGCCTCCGTTGCCAGATCATGCGCCTCATCGAGACGCCCATTGCGGGCATAGATCGCGGCCAGCCGCGCTTTGGCACGCACCTGGGTTTCCTGATCGCCGGTCTGCTCGCTGGTGGCTAGGGCTGCGGACAATAGCTGCTCAGCCTCGTCAACGCGATCCTCGGCGGCCAGAGTCTCCGCCAGATCACACTGGAACACGGCCAGCCAGCGCCGGTCGTCGAGCGCCGTCGCCACTGCGACGGCCTGCTTGTGCAGCGACCGCGCCGTCGCATAATCCTGCAACTGGTAGTACGTGCGGGCGAGATTGTTCGTCTGGACGGCGATCATCAGCGTATCGTCCAGCTCACGGCTGAGCTTGAGCGCCTCTTCCAACTGGGCGACGGCCTTTTGCAGCCGCCCGGTGAGCAAATAAAACCACCCCAGGTTGCCCAACCGCAGACTCTCGGCGCGGATATCGCCAGAGGCGCGCGCGATCTCGATGGCATCGTTATAGAATGCCTGCGCGGTGTCGATGTCGCCCAGTTCCGTATACAGCGTGGCCGCGTTGGCGAGAACCAACCCCCGCGTTGGCGGGTGATCGATATGGTTGAGCAACACGAGCGCCTTTTCATACTCATCCAGGGCCGCCTTTAGATTCCCCGTCTCGCGGCGCACCTGGGCAATATCGCAGCGCAGCCGCGCCGCTTGAGCATGGTGGTTGCCAGACTGCTTTTCCGCGAGCAGGCGCAGGGCCCGCTGCCAGTGCTCCAGCGCGGCATCACTGTCTCCACGACGCGCGGCCAGTGTGCCCAGCAAATGCACGGCTTCAGCCTCCAGGCGCACGTCACCGGATTCATGGGCAAAGGTTTGCGCACGCCGGATATACACTTCCGCCTTGTCGAGATCGTTGAGGCGCAACACCGTCGTGCCCAGCGTGAGCAAAATCTGCATGTGTTCGGCGCGATCGTTCAGTTCGCCGCGTTCGTAGTAGGCCAACGCTTCGTCAAGGAAGCTCTGCGCGCGCGAATAGTTCCCCATATCATGCGCCGCCATCCCCAACCGCGTCAGCGCCATCGCTTCGTGCCGCGCGTTGCCGGTGCTACGGGCTTGCGCAAGGGCGCGCGTGGCGTATTCCTCGGCCTGGGCGCTATTGCCGGTACGCTGGTACGCTGCCGTCAGATCAAGTGCACTGTTCATGAAAAACTCAACGGGCTGGTTGCCCAGTCGCAGCGCCAGGTTTTCGGCAGCCTGGAGGTGGGTGATGGCATCGGTGAAATGGCCGTTGGACATTTCCACATGCGCCAGGCTTTGCAGCCAGCGCAATTCCTGTTCCGCCTGCCCGGTTTGCCGCGCCAGATGCACCGCCTGTTGTAGCAGCTTGTGGGCGCTGTTGCGCTCACCGGCTGCCAGCGTAGCCTCGGCCAGCAGGCCAATCACCCGCGCCGCCAGGTGCGTATAGCCGCCCGCCTGCGTGATCACCACCGCTTCTTTGAGCAGATGCTGGGCATAGCTGGGATTGTCCTGTTGGAGATAATCCTTCGCGAGATTTTCCAGCGTGAGCGCCACCGCTTCGCCGCTGCCAGAGCGCCGCGCCTGGTCCAGCGCTTGCTGGTGATACATCTGGGCCACGCCCCACTCCTTTTGCTTGGCATGCAGCGACCCCATGTTATTCAAGCAACGGGCCAATGCGCGGGCGTCATTCGACTCGCGGGCAAGGCTGAGCGCCTCGTCAAACGCGGCACGGGCGGCCTCGAAATTCTCCTGGGCCACATAGACCGCGCCCATCCCGTTCAGAAAATGCTCAACGCTCGCCTTTTCGTCGAGGGTTCGTGCCAGCGTCAGACCGCGCTGGTAGGTTTCCAGCGCCGTTTCGTGGAATCCCTGTTCCAGGGCAGCCGCAGCCGTCTCAAGCAGCGCGTTGATCTCTTGCTGGGCCGGGTTGAGTACCGGTTGTGCCGGTTCAGACGAACCGCCCAACAGACGTTTTAGCAAGTTTTGCATAGACTATCCCATTCCCATACGAAGTTGGCTGGCCGGTCTGCTGGCGCAAGATACGCGGTTAGCCAGGGACTTCCTCTCATAGCATACGCATGATCAGCGGAACGAGCATCTCGCGCTCGCTCAGCCCGCCATGCCTGCTCACGGATGAACTACTGTGGCGTGGCCGGTTTCCTATCACCAACCCAGACCGCGCAATAACCGTCAGATCACCCAAACGCGGTCCCGTTTCGGCAAACGGTGGC
This sequence comes from uncultured Anaerolineaceae bacterium, assembly GCA_964611395.1. Lineage (GTDB taxonomy): Bacteria > Chloroflexota > Anaerolineae > Aggregatilineales > Aggregatilineaceae > CAZSXY01. Next base: position 6,965 of record CAZSXY010000038.1, read on the forward strand.
TCCGGGCCAAACACACCTGCCGCCAGCGCCTCGGATGCAATGAGGGGCGCGACCTTCTTCCCCAGTCGCTCGCGCAGATAGGCAATCGCCTGCTCGCGGTAACCATAACGCAGGTACAGATGCGCAAAGCGCCCCTCGCCGCCCGGTGCACAGCGCAGCGCTTCGTGCAAAGGCGGATGCTCGTTGATGTCGATGTAGTCGGGCACCGGCGTGTGGCCGTGATCGGCAGCGAGCATGAAAAGCGTCCGCCGGTCTCCTACCCCATTGGTGAGCAAAACATCGCGCAGGTCGGTGAGTTGCCGCCGCACCTCGGTGATCGACTGTTCGGTGACCGTGCCGTACAAATGGGAAACGGCATCCACCGCGCTCCAATAGATACTAACAAAACAGCGATTGCGGCGCGTCTTGTGTAGCAGGTCGCGCAATGCTATCCACAGGTCGGTATACCCGTAATGGCGCACCACCCGGCGAACCCCGCGATGCATCAGCCGCGAAAGGCCGCTCCCATACAGGTCTTTTTGCAGCAGCACATACGTTGGAACGCCGTGTTCTTCCAGAACCTCGCCCAGCGTTTCAACGGGCAGGAAGTTTTCAAAATCAAGTCCCCAGTCTTCGAGCACCTCATTGCGATGCTTGCCGGTTAGCGGGCGGTAATGCAACATGCTCGCCAGGACGCCGAACTCACGCAGGAACAGGTGCGTGCCGACCATGCCCGTTGCGGCGGGGCTGGCCCCGGTCCAGAGGCAGGGAAGCGCGGCGGCTGTGGTGCTCGGCGCAATCGACGTGATCGGCGTCAGCGTCCCATCCCCGACGAGGTCAGCGACGACCTGCGCCGTCGCCTCGTCCTCAGCGACAATTTCCTGCAGCAAACGCCACCCTAACCCGTCCGTCACAAACAACACGATACGGCGCACATCGCCCTGCAGGTGCGCCCACAGACGCGCATCGAGTGGCGATGTTCCCAGCCGTTCTGATGACGGCGTGCCGTCCAGCAACCGCACGACCGTATGCGCCAGGTTGCGGATGGACAGGCCCTCGTAATAGGGGAACACGATCTCGTCGGCCCAGGGAACATCTACCAACAGTGGACGGTGAGCCAGAATCGCCTGCTCGAACTGTTGGCCCAACGATTCAGACATGCAATCTCCTCAATGACAGTTGCCGCGATAGTGCGGGCAGACGATTATACCGCATCTTGCGGCAGATTCCTGATGCGCAGCCGGGTTTTCGTACGCTGAGCGTCCGGCAGGGCTACGCCCCGCCCGCTATTGGCACGCGCCCTATTGAGTCAGGCCCCGACTTACCGTAGACTAAAAGTAGCACGGAGTGACGATCGGGTCGAGTGAGTATTGGGAGTGAAGGACGATGAAACGACATACGATTTTGTTGAGCGCCGTCGTATTTATAGCTGTGCTTGCCTCCAGTCTGGTACTGGTCGATCATGCGTCCGCCGGCGGTGGCCCGGTGGCCACCGTCAACACCGGCGCGTTAAACGTGCGCAGCGGCCCCGGCGTGAGCTTCAACGTCCTCACGACGGTCTATCGCGGAACGTCTCTCGTGTTGTTGGGGCGCAACGCCGACGCGTCCTGGGTCAGAGTCGCGCTTCCGAACGGCGTACAGGGTTGGGTCAATGCGCGGTATATTGCCACCACCTACCCGCTTATCAGCCTGCCCATCCACAGCACCGTTGGCGCGGTCACCGGGACGGTCACAAGCTACGCGCTGAACGTGCGCAGCGGCCCCGGCGTGAGTTACAGCCGCCTCACAGCCATTCCGCGCGGCACCGGTTTTGTGATCACCGCCCGCAATGCGGACGGGAGCTGGGTCAAGGTGACGCTCGCCAACGGCGTCCAGGGCTGGGTGAGCGCGCGCTACATCGCTACCTCGCAACCCATCAGCACCCTGCCGGTTGAGGGCATCCCCGTGCCGCCCCCACCGCCGCCTGCCCCCCAACCCGGCTTCAGAACTCATGTTGTCCAGCCGGGTGAGAACCTGTTTCGTATCGCGCTACGCTACGGGGTGAGCATGTGGGACATCGCCCGCATCAATAACATCCTCAATCTGCGCCTGATCTATGCAGGACAGGTCTTGCTGATCCCGTAACACTACATGCCGCGCTCCCCTTCAGCCACAGGGGAGCACGCTTCCCCCTCGCGCAACCTTTTCGTGGTATACTGCCCCCATTGCGCCTGCTCCTGGCATCGTCAATGGGAACCGGCTATGGAATTCGCTGCCATACTCGCCCTTGCCGCACTGCTGATCGGTCTGGTCAAAGGCGGCTTAGGCCCCGTGCCAGGGGCCTTGATTGTGCCGTTGCTCAGCACAACCATGCCCGTTTCCAAAGCGGTGGGGATTACGCTCCCGCTTTTTGTCGTGGGAGACTGGATTGCCTTGCCGGTCTACTGGCGGCAGTGGGACGGGCGGGCGCTGCGGCACATGCTGCCAGCGGCGGCGGCTGGCGTGCTGCTGGGCGCAGCATCACTAAACATATTGCCTGATGATGTGTTGCGGCGCGTGCTGGGGTTTTTCACGCTGCTGATCGTGGTTTACAAGCTCGGCAGTGACCGCCTGACGGCCTTGAGCTATCACCCGCATGACTGGCACGGCTGGCTGGCCGGTTTGGGAGCGGGGTTTGGATCGGCGCTGGCGAATGCAGGCGCGCCCCCATTCACGGCGTATATGTTGCTGCGGCGAACCCCGCCCACCCCCTTCATCGCCACCTCGGTAAGTTTCTTCCTGGTCGTCAATCTGCTCAAACTGCCGGTATTCGTGGCGACGGACGTGATCGAGCCTGTCCGCTTTCTACGGACGCTCTGGGTTATCCCTGTGATCCCTGTCGGCGTGTGGCTGGGCAAACGACTTCTGCAACGCTTCGCTCAGCAGAAATTCGAGTGGCTCATGCTCTTTTTGCTGGCCTGGGCGGGCATCTCACTGCTAACCAACTAGCGGAGAAGCTTCGCCTCCCCAAAAACGCGTCCTGCCACAATAGACGGCGGCTGACGCATCAGACACGAAAACCAAGTTGTGGAAACGCCTTAATAATGGCGCAGGTAACCCAACGCCCGGTCATGCTCGCCGTCCATGACGATCTCCAACAAGCGCCCGTCGGATTCAGCCACCACGTCAATGACGCGCACAATGCCAGCGAACGCAGCATCGTTGGGCATCAGATCAGGCAAAACGTTCGTCGTCCGGTTGAAGAAATCCCAGTTGTAGACCACGTCCGGATCGTCGGGGTACAGGGCAAGCGGGAAAATCTGCGCTTCGACGAGGTCCTGGAAGAAATGCGTCCCATACGCCATCTCAGGTGTGGCGTTGCTGTCGGAATAAGCGATCTCTATCAGCGCGCGGCAGTTATAAATGTCCGCATACGACACTTTCACGCCCAAATTGATGTTCGACGTTCCCCAACGCCCCGGCCCCATCAACACAAACTGCTCATCGCACAGGCGCTCGTTCAGCCGCCCGATCACGCGCCCGATATGCAATCGATCCGCCACGTTGGCCAGCCTGTGATAGCCGGGGGGATCGACATAGATCACATAGCGTACCCGCTCGATGATGCCTTCCGGAACCTGACGCCGCGCCGAGAACAATATATCGCTCTGCGACACATCCGGGGGAATGCGTTGCGCCGTCCCGGCGGGATGTTCGCTGAGCGGGCGACATTGCAGCAACGCAATGCGATACTCCGGGCGCGGCCATGCCTTCGTGACCTCAATGGCGAACTCAATATCGACCGCGTGCTCGTAGCGGGATTCAAGGAAGGCCAGCATGTTCCGCAGCGTGTCGGTGAATTCGGTATCGTGCGCCAGCCCGTCGAATGTGAATACCAGGCGCGACGGATCGATGTTCGCGGGCCTGGAGATAAACGGGTGGAGGTGCTGGCCGTCATCCAGCGCCGCAACCAGCCGCAATGCCGGGAAGTCCGTGTCGATCACCTGCGTGATCGGCAGCGTTTCAAAGGCATTGCTTTCTATGTCGATCACGTCGATCATGTGCTGCGAATAGTAGCGTAACTGCTCGACGCGCGTTTCGGGGCGCAGGTGCGGGTGCGACAGCGCGATCATGCGCGGGTAGTCGTTGTCAGCCCGATCAACGGCGCGCGTCCCCAATCCGATGACCAGCCGCAGCAGCCCATCTTCGCGCCGGATTTTCGAACTCCACCGGAACGGGTTGCGGCTGAACCCCACACCGGCGATCATCGGGAAGTAATAGCGCCCGAAGCGCTGCCCCTCGACCTTCTGGATCAGAATCGCCATCCGCTCGTCGAAGTCAACGAGTCCCATCTGCTGGCGGTAGATCAATGCGTCGGGACTCAGCGTGCTGGCATAGATTTTCAGAATGGCATCCTTCGCCGCCAGAAAGTTTTCCTCCGGCGTCCCGCAGTTTGGCAGGAAGAAACTGTCATACTTGCCCGCGAACGAGGTCGAGAAGCTATCCTCAAGCAAGCTGGACGAACGGAAGATCAACGGCGTGGGGCCGATTTCATCCAGCAACAGGCGCAAGTCGTCGGCTATGTATGGCGGCAACTCCGCATTCCGGTAGCGCTCGTAGATCATCGGGTAATCGCTGACGATCTCTTCGCGCGACTTATACTTCTGGTTCATGATCCCGTGAAAATCGTTGTACCCGTGCACCTCGTAGAACACATCAGAACCGACGTAGTACGAGTCCGGGATGGTAACGAGGTTGGGATCAAGGCCGCTGGCTTCGCCCGCGTGTTGCAGCAGCTTCCAGGCGAGCAGCATCCCCGCCGCCTTGCCGCCGATCTTGCCACGCCCGATGCGCCGCGAGCGAATCGCCTTCAGATCATCAATCGTGAACACCTCTTTCGCCAGCCGCACAAACGCCAGGTGATCGCTGATCATGCCCTTGATCAGCACCACGATGATCTCGCGCAGGTGGTGCTGGGCTTTCGCCAGTTCATCCGGCGGCAGGCGCGAATAGCGCTCGCCTTCAGAGAACAGCAGGTCCCAGGGCGCAATTTCGGGGTTGAACGTCAGGCGTACTTCGCGGTCTGGAACGCGCTTGTGCAGCGCCTGCGCCAAAATCTGCTCAAACAGTTCATAGGGCAGGTTGTAGGCGAAGTAGAAATCCGTCAGATGGGCGCGAATGTAGCGTACCCGCTTGTCCCAATCCTGGGCCGATTCCTCGAACAATGGATCGGTCAGCCCCTCGCGTTTCTGGGATTCGATGGCTTTCTGGAGAACCTCGCGCTCAAACGCTTCCTCGGTGACAATGCCGCGACTGAACAATTCCTGGCGCATGCGCTGGCGTATCTTGCGGCTGAGCACCGGGTATTGTGAGATCACCAGATAGAGCTGGAGCACCTTTGGCATCTGGTTATCGGCCGTGAAGGAGCGCGGGTTATCGTCCATTGTCTCGATTCCATGACTGCGCGGCGTATCTATGTTTCACTTTTAACAACTCTTGCGCCAAAAAACAAGGGGAACTCGCAAAACAACGGCGGGGTTGCCGCCCCGCCGCCCGTGCCTGACAAGCCCTCGCAACTGTTGGAAGCTAAGCGCCACCCTCGTACTTGAACGAGACTTTGAGCCGGGCGCGGTACGTGTGTACCGTGCCGTTTTCAATCGTCACATCCAGCTTGACCACTTCCGCGATGCGCAGATCGCGCAGGCTTTGCGAGGCCGTTGCGACGGCGGCAGCCGCCGCCTTCTCCCACGACTCGGTGCTGGTCCCGACCAGCTCGATCATCTTGTACACACTCTCACCCATGATTGCCTCCAATCATCTACCACCGATATTCTGTATGGAAAACCCGTTCCTGCGAGCTTATTGTGGCCGGTTTTGCCCTGAGATCGACCCTTATCAGCAAGCGCAGGCGGGCATCCGGCTCGATGCCCGTTTCTGCGCTATGGTTTAGCTCATTCCCTGGAACACACCTA
>CAZSXY010000038.1:12973-23480 GCA_964611395.1 uncultured Anaerolineaceae bacterium
CGGCTCGATGCCCGTTTCTGCGCTATGGTTTAGCTCATTCCCTGGAACACACCTATCACCCCGCCATCTGCCGGGCTAATTGCATCCCTTCTTCTGCCGTGACAGCCGGAGCTACAGAGAAATCGAACACATCCTCCCACGCCGAAAGTGTTGCCATGATCGGAGCGACATCATCCGCCTCAAAGATAGCGACAACATCCACATCACCTCCCTGGGGCCAGTATTCAGCGATCGGCTTCACACCTTCAGGGTATTGCCACTCCAATCGACGAGCCGTTCTTTCCTGCGGAGTACTCCTTATCGCTTTGAGCGTTGCTACAAATAACATGATCTTTTTCTCCTTGTACATCTTGTTTTGTGAGACAACTATCCGTCGGGGCGCAAAACTGGTGGGCATCACAGCCACGTGAGGAAGAGAACGACAAGCCGCGTCACTGTGAAAAGCGGAACATTGGAGTGTCATTATATCACGTAATCTATTAAGAATGCAGTTTCTTTGCCTGAGGAGCTATCATCGCTGCCAACAACAACTCTCGCCCCGTGTGGAGCGAGAGTCGGAAACCGGTTCGAGCTTGGAGCCGGGGAATTCGCGGGATCAATCGCCGCACACGGCCCATTCCAGATAGTCCGCCAGGAAGCGCCCGGTGTAGCTCTCGTGGATTTGCGCGACTTCCTCTGGCGTGCCCTCGGCGATCAGGTAACCGCCGTCGTCGCCCCCTTCTGGCCCCAGGTCGATGATATGATCGGCCACCTTGATGATGTCGGGGTTGTGCTCGATGATCAGCACCGTGTTGCCTTTGTCCACCAGCGATTGCAACACGTCGATCAACTTGGCTACATCGTGTGTGTGCAGACCGGTGGACGGCTCGTCCAGCACGTAGAGCGTCTGGCCGGTGGCGCGTTTGGACAGTTCGCGGCTGAGCTTGACGCGCTGCGCCTCGCCACCGGAAAGCGTCGGCGCGGGCTGTCCGATGCGGATATATCCCAGGCCCACCGCGTCCAACGTCGCCAGCTTGTTGCGGATCGTGGGAATATTTTCGAAAAACGCCAGCCCCTCACTGACGGTCATATCCAGCACATCGGCGATATTCTTGCCCTTGTACTTGACCTGGAGCGTTTCGCGGTTGTAACGCGCGCCCTTGCACACCTCGCACGGGACGTAAATATCCGGCAGGAATTGCATCTCGATCTTGAGCTGTCCCTCGCCCGCACAGTTTTCGCAGCGCCCGCCCCTGACGTTGAACGAGAAGCGCCCGGCCTTATAGCCGCGAATCTTGCTTTCGGGCAGTTCGGCGAAAAGCTGGCGGATGGCATCGAACATCTTCGTATACGTACCGGGGTTGCTGCGCGGCGTGCGCCCGATGGGGGACTGGTCAATGTGAATGACCTTGTCGATATATTCCAGTCCCTCGATGGCGTCATGCGCGCCGGGCCGCTCCTTCGAGCGATAGATCGCCTGCGCCAGCTTTTTGTATAGCACCTCGATCATCAACGTCGATTTGCCCGACCCGCTAACGCCGGTAATCACAACCAGCTTGCCCAACGGGATGGATACGTCGATGTTCTTCAAGTTATGCGCGCGCGCGCCGCGAATGGTGATGACACGCCCGTTACCCGGACGCCGCTCGGCTGGCACGCGAATACACATGCGTCCGGACAGGTAGTGCCCGGTGATGCTGGTGGGGTGAGCCATGATCGCTTCTGGCGTACCTTCGGCGACGATCTGCCCGCCGTGTTCGCCCGCGCCCGGCCCCAGGTCGATGATCCAGTCGGCGGAGAGCATCGTTTCGTGATCGTGTTCCACCACCAGCAGGGTGTTGCCCAGGTCGCGCATGCCCGCGAGCGTCGCCAGCAGACGCGCATTGTCACGCTGGTGCAACCCAATGCTCGGCTCGTCCAGCACATACAGCACGCCGGTAAGCCGGCTGCCGATCTGGGTCGCCAGCCGGATGCGCTGCGCCTCACCCCCGCTGAGCGTCCCCGCCGTGCGGTTGAGCGTCAGGTAATCCAGCCCCACATTGACCATAAATTGGGCACGCGCCTCAATCTCTTTGAGAATCTGGTGCGCGATCTGCAACTCGCGTTCGGATAGCAAGGGATGGCCGTTGACATTCGGCCCCGTTCCACGCAACGCCTGCACCCAGCGCAGCAATTCCTTGATCGGCAGCGCCGTAATCTCGTGGATCGGCGTGCCGGCCACCGTCACCGCCAGCGCCTCAGGTCGCAGACGGTTGCCCTTGCACGTCTCGCACGGGCGCTCGCTCATATACTCTTCGTACTTGGCGCGCATGTAGTCGGACGTGGTCTCGCGGTAGCGCCGCGCAATGTTGTTCAACACCCCCTCGAAATGGGTGCTAAACGAAAAATGGCTGCCGTCGTCGCGTGTATGGCTGACGCGAATCTTTTGATCAGAGCCATACAGCAACACGTCTCGCTGGCGTTCGGTGAGTTCGCGCCAGGGCACATCAACCGGAATATTGAAGTTGCGACACGCTTCGAGCAGGATGGTGCGCGTCCAGCTATCGTAACTGCTCGTCGCCCAGGGAGCCAGCGCCCCTTCCCTGACCGACAGGTTTGGATTGGGCACCATCAAATGGGGATCAAACTCGCGCCGGACGCCCAACCCCTGGCACGTCGGGCACGCCCCGTGCGGGCTGTTGAACGAAAAGGTGCGCGGCTCAATCTCCGGCAGGCTGACATGGCCGTGCACACAGGCGAGATGCTCGCTGAACAGGTGATCGGAGGAGTTGTCGCGGTCGGTAACGTTGTTGATGATCACGATCCCGCCGCCCAGCTCCATCGCCGTTTCGACGGAATCGGTCAGGCGGCTGCGCGCGGCGCTGGCGTCTTCGCCATCCGGGTCGTCGTAACGACGGAGCACCAGGCGGTCGACCACCACCTCGATGGTGTGCCGCTTGTAACGCTCCAGCTCAATTTCTTCGCTGACGTCGCGCATCTCGCCGTTGACGCGCACGCGCACGAATCCCGCTTTGCGGATGTCTTCGAACACCTTTTCGTGGCGTCCCTTGCGATCCTTGATGACCGGGGCCAGCACCTGGATGCGCGAGCTATCCGGCCACGACTCAATCGCTTCAACGATCTGCTGCGCAGACTGGGCAACGACCTCGTCGCCGCACACCGGGCAATGCGGCACGCCGATGCGGGCATACAGCAACCGCAAATAGTCGTAAATCTCGGTCACGGTGCCGACGGTCGAGCGGGGGTTGTTGCTGACGCTTCTCTGGTCAATGGAGATCGACGGCGACAGGCCCTCGATCTGGTCAACGTCAGGTTTTTCCATCTGGCCGAGGAACTGGCGGGCATAGGCCGACAGCGACTCGACATAGCGCCGCTGCCCTTCGGCAAAGATGGTATCAAACGCCAGCGAGCTTTTGCCGCTCCCGCTCAGCCCGGTGATCACCACCAGCTTGTCACGCGGAATCACCACGTCGATGTTCTTCAGGTTATGCTCGCGTGCGCCACGCACGACGATCTTTTCTTGGGCCATTGGAGCTACCAGCCCTTACACTGCGCCATCGGACAATAGGACGAACGCCGGGGGAAGGCGCTCTGGGGCGGCAATGATGCGAACGAAGGATCGGAACACTTGTTCTGTAGTGTACCCAGGCCCGCATCCCCTGTCAAACGCTGCCGCACCCGCACCGGCGCAAACGGAGAGTCTAACAAATAGCCCGGCTGCCGACAATGCGCGTTGGCTGAAGAAACAATAAACCCCTGGCACACACCACACGTACCAGGGGCGGCAACGTCGAGAACCGAACGCTACCCGGCCAGGCTGGCGCGCACCTGCGCGACCATCTCGGCCACAGGCACATACATCGAGCCGCCATTCTGCTCCGCGCCATAATCGCGCACCCACGCGATCCGGCCTTCCTTGTCAACGAGCACAAACGTGTGTCCCGGCTCGCCGGTCGCAACGGCCCACTGCATGACGTCGTACAGTTCCGATACGGAGCCGTCCACATCCACGCACATCGGAGCCTGAATCCCGTATTCCCGTTGGACGGCGGCCTGCTCGCCCGCCGCATCCAGGGCAATGCTCACAATCGCCACATTAAGCGCCTGCCAGTTGGGGTCCTTTTCCAGATCAACGATCTGTTGCAGGCAGGGCGGTCAACCGGCAGCCATGTGGAAGAACAGCAACACCGGGCGCTTGTCCACGTAGTCGGACAGCGAGACCGTCTCGCCGTTGGCGGCAGTTAGCGTGAAGTTCGGGGCCGGATCGCCCAGCTTGTAGCGAGTCGAAGACGAGTGATCGACCAGTTGGACGGCAGACGAGGACTGCGCGTCACTTGTGGGCGTGCGGTCGCCTGCTTCGTCGCCTCCACACGCGACCACAGTCACGCTCAACGCAGCAAGCAAACTGACCGCCACGACCCACCGGTTTCGCCGGATTCGTGTCATGCTCAAACCTCCAGAGGGCACAATGGCACGATAGGTAGCGGGGAGTCTACCGTGCGACCTCAAATAGTACAATGCATTTTGATATTTCCGGGCAGTGACAAACGGCACGGGCTTGCCAGGCATTTTAAACCCGCCGCTCATGGACGTGTGAGCTACGATGCACGAGCGGTATCAGGGGACGGTACGCCACCGGCAAACGCGAAAGGATCAGAGGGCGCAGGTGTGGGGCGTTCCTGTGACACGCACGCGCTCACGCCACCGCGTGCGCCCGCACCTGCACGATGGCATCGACGATCAATTGCGCGGCTCCTTCAATGGAGAGCTTGCCGGTGTTGATCACGAGGTGATACAGGGCTGGATCATCCCAGCGGATGCCAAAGAAGCGCCCTAGATATTCGGCGGTGGCGCGATCCTGGCGAGCGATCTTCGCCTGGGCCTCTTCGATAGTCAGCCCCTCTTCCTCTTGCAGCCGTGCAATCCGCGTGCCGTCGGGGGCAACCACGCGCACATGTAACACGTCCGGGCGATCCTGCAAGATCGCCTGGCCGCCACGCCCGACGATCACGATGTCGCCCTGTTCCGCCGCTGCCCTAACCGCCGTCTTGATCAACGCCACGTATTGCCCCTCGTCGATAGTCTCAGCGGTCAGATTCACGCGCCCGGACGCATCTTCGGTGCGCACAGAGACACGCTTCACCGGGCGCGGGCCAGCCCGGAACAGCCGGGCCAGAAACGTTTGAAGTTCATAGCGATCTTCGGAATAGTCGATGACGTGGTCGCGCGACAATCCCACATCCGAAGCGGCCTCAATCATCAGTTGCTTATCGAAGTAGCGATACTTCAGCAGGTCACACACGCGACGTGCAATCTCCTCGCCCCCGCTACCGATCTGCCGCGAAATGGTGACGGCTGCCATCCCATGCCTCCTCAAGCTAATGCTACGGCATTCTCATTCTAACCCGCGCCACTTCCCCCCGTAATAGCCAGTTTGCATAAGTTCCGCGCCTATTCGTAACACGACGCCCGGTGAGAGGCCGCGTGCGACCGGCTGCTCATGGCGGCTCAAGCGGCAGGAGCCGGTGCAAGGTGTTGCACCGCCTCCGCGATGATGTCCCCGGCCACGTCGATATTCATCAAACCCGTGTTGATCACCAGGTGGTACAGGGCGGGATCATCCCAACGAATGCCGAAGAAGCGGTTCAGGTACTCCGCAGTAGCCCGGTCACGCTCGGCGATGGTCAGCTTGATCTCACTAACGCCCGTGACTCCCTGCTCGCGCAAGCGGCGGATACGGTGCGCCACCGGCGCGATAACGCGCACATGAAGCACGCCCGGCTTGCTATGCAGGATGGCCTGCCCCCCGCGCCCTACGATGACCATGTTGTCCTGTTCGTACGCCTGTGTGACCGCGTAGCGCACCAGATCAACGCATTGTTCCTCATCGAGCGCCCGCGCCGTGAGGGCATCCACCGGGCCATGCTCTTCTTCGCGGATCAGGACATGGCGCACCGTTCGAGAACGGCTGCTGAACAGCCGCGATAAAAAGTCGCGCGTCTTGTAGTTTTCCTCCGAAAAATCGACGACCTCATCTTCGCACAGCCCAGCTTCGGCGGCAGCAGCCCGCAGCGTTTCCTTGTCGAAGTAGCGATACCCCAGGCGCTCGCAAACGCGGTCTGCAATTGCGTTCCCCCCGCTACCCACCTGACGCGAAATCGTGACGACGGCCATCTCGCACCTCCTGCTAAATGTCGATCGTCTGCCCGCACAGGCAACAGCGGAACCACCGGCGGGGGGATCGTGCCTTCGAGTCCCGGTCACCTGTGATTCCGCTGTGATTGGCTCCCGCCAGTGTTTGCCGCCTGTTGCCGGGCGGCTCGCCCGAACATAGACGGGCTTTCTCTCAGTATACGTGAAAGTACGTGCCGCTGTCGATAGGCGCGGCATTCTCCTGGCGCGTGGTGTTCACCGCTCCGATCTCCGGCGCGAATTTGCACATCACTCCCCCTATCCCGTATAACGATCCATACAGTCTCTTGTGAACACAAATACACCGGGCACAATCGGTCGGGGTGCGGAGTGGTGAGTTTTGAGTTATGAATCAACGCAAATGAAACGCGATACCGCTTGTCCCCATAACGCCAAGCGCCGCATTCATAACTTCCAGTTCATGCCAGGTTGAAAAGGTTGCGCCATTCGCTCGCCCGACGAACACCGGCAGAGTACACCTATGCGCTCGTGGTACCTGTTTATCCACATCACGCCCTTCTGGGCATCCGGCGGGGCGAACCCCATCATTGCGCGGGAAGCCCGGCGGGAATCGCGCTGGTTGCCGGTCACCCGTACGCTTGCACGTCGCACCCCCACCCTTCTGATCGGGTTGGGCGTGTTGGCCGGGTTGGTGGCTTTGCGCGCGCCGCTCCCCCTGGCCACCCGGTTGCTCACGGCGGGGCTTGTGGTAATCAGCCTCGCGATCAGCTCACTTGTCACGTGGACTGTCCCCCTGGGGCTGGTACTTGGGCCGCTCATTGTCCGCGAGCGTGAAAACCACACATGGGAAACGCTACGCACCACCCCTTTCCCCACCGAGCAGATTATCCTGGGCAAAGCGCGTGGCGCGTTATGGCGGTTGCGCTATGGGTTTTATGCGGGGCGCGCCTTGCTGGTCGCCGCCTCGCTTGTCGTGGCGATCCTCAGCCTGAGCACCATTCCCCACACGTCCACGCCGAATATCGCTACAAGGTCGGGCTATGAAGCGTGTGGCCTGGGGCTGATCGTCATGGCGGCAGGCGCGGGATTGTATCTCATCGACCGCGCCCAGCAATTCACGCTGATGGCGATTTCGGCGCTCGGCATGAGTGCGTCCACGCGTTCGATGCGGGTCGCCGTGCCCGCCGCCTATGCGATCATCTTCACGGCATGGCTGATTGACGCGAGCATCCCCATCCTGATCCTGGCGCTGCAGCCGGTGCAATACACCAGCCTCCTGGGGCGGGTCATCACGGTGGCCCTGTTCGGGCCGATCCCGGCCTATTTTTCTGATCTTACACTGGGTGGCGCGTTGGTCGCATCCGGCGCGACGCTCCTGTGCCGCGAAGTGGCCATCGCGTTCGCCTGGCGGATCACGATCAGGGAAGCGTGCCGCGCCTGATCCTGCATGGTAAAGAGTTCGCCTGCGCGCGGGGTTTGTTTGGGTCTATTGACAAAAGGTAAGTTTGCTTGATTGCGACCTCAAGCCGCCGTACAATGGGGAATAATGCAAGATACGCAGACCAGTTCACAGGACAACAAACGCATGGCGAACATTCTGATCATCGAAGACGATGCTGAATTGCAACGGATGATAAAATTCATCCTGGAAAGGGACGGCCACGACGTTCAAGTTGCAGACAATGGCGTCCAGGCCCTGTACCAGTTGAATGCCCATAAGCCCGACATGCTGATCCTGGATCTCATGATGCCACTTGCCTCCGGCGACGCAGTGCTCGGCTACGTCCGCAGCACGCGCGAGATCCGCGACACGAGGGTGCTGGTGGTCTCAGCACATCCCAATGCGCAGCGCCTCTCCGAACAGCTTGAAGCCGATGACGTGCTGATCAAGCCGGTTGAAATGAACACGCTTCTCGAACACGTCAACGCCCTGCTCGGCGAGTTGCAACCGAGATAGGTCGTTCCGCGTTATGGCTTGAGAATCACTTTGCCAATAGTGCCCCGCTTCTGGATGACACGGTGCGCATCGGCAGCCTGCTCCAAGGGGAACTCGCCGTGAATATGCACCGGCATGCGCCCCTCCGCGTAGTAGCCCAACACCGCCTCGGCCCAGGCACGCAGCAACGCGATCTGATCCCACAATCGCCCCATGTTGACCCCCATCACGCCCCGGTTGTCGTTTGCGAGGCGCACCGGATTGAGCGCCAGCCAGGGAACGCCCAGCGCAAACCGGATCACCGCCCAGGGCGACCGGCGCAACGATGACACCATCGATGATACTCCGCACACAATCAGCCTCCCCCTTGGAGCCAGCACGCGATAGCTTTTCATCCACGAATGCCCGCCAATAGTGTCGAGGACAATGTGCACACCTTTCCCGTCTGTGAGCCGCATGATCTCACGCTCAAAGTCCCGCGACCGGTAATCAATCGGGTGGTGGACGCCTCGCTCGGACAAGAAAGCATGCTTGGATGCCGACGCCGTGCCGTACACCGTCGCGTCAAAGATGCGAGCGAGCGCAATCGCCATCAGCCCCAGACCGCCAGCCGCCGCGTGAATCAAGACGTGGTCGCCCGGTCGTATGCGAGCCATCTCGACCAGTGACGCATAGGCGGTGATCGCCGCCACCGGAAAGGCCGCACCTTCCTCAGCGGTCATGTTCGCGGGGCGCGGCAAGGTATACGACGCAGGCACGCAGACCTGTTCGGCATACCCGCCAAAGCGCGTGAGCGCCAGGACCGGCTCGCCCACGCGCGACGGTTCAACGCCCGCGCCCACCGCGTCGATGCGCCCGGCGATCTCGTAACCGGGTATGTAGGGAATGCGCGGGGCATCAGGATACAGGCCAAGACGCCCCATGATGTCCGCGAAATTGACGCCGATCGCCTCCACAGCGATCCGCACTTCGCCGGGGCCGGGCTGCGGTTCCGGCGCATCGCGCACCTGCAAGACTTCCGGAGGCCCGGCTTTGGTGATCCATACCTGACGCATGATAACTTCCCACCTTTTGAACTTCGTGACGAACCGTGTATAACAAGTCGTATGATACTCTTATCCCCCAAGGTGACGAATTATGCCGCTGTCCCTTTCCACCGACGACACCCGCCAGTTTGCTGCCGCCCTGGGCTTCACGGACGCGGGCATCATCCCCGCCCGCCCCTCCCCGACCCTTGATGCCTATTTCCGGTGGATCGAAGCGCGGATGCATGGTGATATGGCGTACCTGGCCCGCCCCGACCGGCAGATTCGCAGACGCGACCTCAACGTGATTCTGCCCGGCGTGCAATCGCTGGTGATCGTGACCCTCAACTACGCCACCAACGCCGTGCCGGAGCATATGCTGCGTGATCCCCGGCGCGGGCGCATTTCCAACTACGCCTGGGGAGTAGATTACCACGACCTGATGATCGCCCGCCTGGAACAACTCGCTGGGTGGCTCCGCGAGCAGGCGGGCGACGACGTCGTCTGCCGCGTGTACGTCGATACCGGCGCCATCCTCGAACGCAGCCATGCGCAACAGGCCGGGCTGGGCTTCATCGGCAAGAACACGATGTTGATCCATCCCCGGCGCGGGTCATACCTGTTCCTGGGCGAAATCCTGACCACTGTGACGTTTGACGCATACGATACGCCGGGCCGGGAGACCATGTGCGGAACCTGCACGCGCTGTCTACACGCCTGCCCCACCGGTGCGTTCCCACGCCCGTATGTGTTGGACGCGCGGCGATGCATCAGCACCCTGACCATCGAACTGAAAGGCTTGATTCCGGTAGAACTGCGCCCGCTGATGGGCAACTGGGTGTACGGCTGCGACGTGTGCCAGGCCGTCTGCCCCTTCACGCGCCGGTTTTCGACGCCAACGGCGGAACGCGCTTTCTGGCCGGGGGATGTGAATCGCGCGGCCCCGCTGCTGGCGGACTTGCTGGCCCTGGACGAAGCAACTTTTCGCGAACGATTCCGCCACTCGCCCATCTGGCGGATCAAGCGCGACCGGCTGGTACGCAACGCGTGCGTCGCCGCCGGAAACAGCGATCTACCAGAATTCATCCCCCAACTGGAACAGTTGGCACGCCACGACGAGTCCGCCCTGGTGCGCGAGCATGCGGCCTGGGCGCGCGACCGGCTGCATGCCTGACGCTCTCTGTGGTACACTCCTCGCGCACATCACGCACACCACAAGGAGCCGCTCTATGAAACCGCCCCCAACCGACCCGCTGCGCGATCTGATCCGCTCGACGCTGGCCTTCTATGCCCGTTTTGGCATCCCGCCCAACGTCCGCGATGCCGTGCGCAACTTTGAGGAAGAGGTTCACGAATTGACCGAAGCCGCGCTTTCCGGCGATGACGCGGCCCATATCGCCGAAGAAGCCGCCGA
>CAZSXY010000038.1:23580-29359 GCA_964611395.1 uncultured Anaerolineaceae bacterium
GCGCAACTCTGCGCAAAAGGGATGCAATCTCAAATAAATCTTTTTAACTAGCCACAGCCACATCATAACGCAAGACGTGCCGTTTGGCTTGTGACAAGGTACACGAATAAATAGGGTTAGCTGTCACAAATACGGAGCCATTACGGAGGAACGAAAATGCCGCACCCCGACTCCCCAGCAGGATGCGGCATTCGCCCAAAATATTAATTATGTAAGGAGGCAGAAGAGAAACACCATCTCAGCCAATGAGACAAATCATCTGAGAGATCGTCACACCAGCCTGCTGTCACACGGCCCTAAGAATATCGCACGCGCGCAGAACTAATAGTTCCCAATTTCACCATCATACATGACAAATGTCACAACACAAAAAACGACCCGCGCCTGGGCAAAGCGCACGGCCCATACACTATAATCCATACCATAGCGAGCGCGTGAGGTCATGTGAAATGTTGAAACGGTGGCGTCTGGCATTCAATAACCGTTTGGTCACCTGGGCAAGCATCCTGGGCATTGGGCTGCTACCCTGTCCCGACTGCGGTCTGCCGCTGGCGGTGAAGGTGTGGCCGGTCGCGGGCGCGGTGTGGCTGTTCCGGCGCTTCCGGCAACAGAACGAACGTGACCTGGACTTGCTCCTGACCGCCGGCCTGCGCGAACAGGTCACCCCCCACCCTGCCGGAACCGAAACCGGTATGGCTTCAGCCACCGGCGATTGATCGCGTGTGTCCGGCATCGTTCATAACAAACCGATCGCGGCGCTATTGGTCAGCTTCGGGCGGGTAAGGCAATTGTTCGAGGGCATACGGCGTGGTGGCACTGATCAGCGCCACGTTGATCCAGCCTCGTTGCCCGTCCGGCGCTTCGACGTAAAGCCACTGATCATCGCGGCTGCGCCCATAAAGCGCCAGGTCGGTCCAGACCGGGACGGTCGTCACCACATCATAGAACTGCCCCGGCCCGGCACGCAGGGTGTTGCTCTCCTCTCTCGTTCTAATGATCCCCTGAACCGAGCCGAAAGGCCGCAACGGTACGGGCGGCGTTTCATCCAGCACCGGCATTTCCACCGGAACCCGGACATCCAACACCCCGGCAGGAACCCATCCCATTTCGCCATCATAGGCACGCACGTAGAGCCACTGCCCATCGCCATTGCGCCCGAACACGGTCACCGGCACGCCGGCATTCACCACCGTGTTGGTATATGTTTCGAAGGCGGGGCGCAGGTGCAGGTTCACCGGAACTAAAACCATCGCGTTACCCGGTAGCGCGACCACGTCGATCACGGGCAGGATTTCGGTCGGGAGGTGGGCGACGGCCTCCATGTCATACGGCTCCACACCGGACACAGCGCCATCCTCAGCCACCGTGACGCTGGTTCCGGCAAAAATCACCGTCCCGCTCTGGCTCAGGATTGTTTCGCGCGTCAACGCATGGATCACCAGCCCATCCGCGCCGGACGGGTGGAGCCAGGCCGTGCCATTGACCGCAACATCGATGCCGTTGACGCGCAGCAACGCCAGGCTGTTTGGGGGCGATTGCACCAACACGCCAGGGCGGGCCAGGTCAGCACACGGATACGGTTCGAGGAGTGCTTCAAGCGTGAATGCCGCGCCGGGCGGGAGATCGGGCGCAGGCTCAAAAGTCAGTGTGGCGGGGCCAAGCGCGATCAACGTCGCGGCCCGGCGACTATCCAGCAGATCGGGCAACACGATGCTGCCGACGCTCCAGGCCGAACCGTCGCCTTGCGCCAGGCGCAATGCCGCGACGCCCGACAATTGCGCGGCCCGCCCCGGCCCTTCGACCACCTGCCCGGATGCCATGTGGATGCGGGCGTCGCCGGACGCGGTACACGCCACGCCCGCCGGTTGGTGAAAACAGTGCGCCATATAGTCAATCGTTGCCGCTTCGTAAATGGCGCGGCAACGGCTGTCGTCTTGCGCCCGCACCGGCACCCCGACCACGAGCGCCTGAATTACCAGCGCCAGCAATGCGATACCGGCTATGCCCTGTTGTCGTCTCATCTGTTACCCTCAACCGCAGGCTCGCCCGACGATTGTCACAGGTGCACCATTATACCACCGGGCGCAGCCAGTCCGGCCCGGGCAAAAGCCCTTGCGCCCCGCGCCAACCGAGTCGCCCCTCGCCAACCACCGCAGTATACTTGAGCGCGACCTGCGTGGTGCCACAGAGAGGATAGTGTCCGTGAGTGCTGATAGTCAAAGTAAGTCCATCCGCGTGATCAACAGCGTAGCGCCCATCCGCATCTGCGACAACGGCGGGTGGACCGACACCTGGTTTTCGGGACACGGCGAGATTTTCAACATCGGCGTGTATCCCTACGTCGAAGTGCAGATCAAGGTCTACCCGGTCGAGGCGCGCCAACACCGCATCATCCTCTACGCTGAGAACTACGGCGACATGTACCCCATCGTCCCCGGCCATTCCGAGTGGGATCGCCATCCGTTGCTCGAAGCGGCCATCGAGTACATGCGAGTGCCCGACGACATCGCGTTACAGATTACCGTGTATTCTGAAGTGCCAGCCGGGTGCTCAACCGGCACGTCCGCATCGATCACCGTGGCATTGATCGGGGCGCTGGATCGCCTGACACCCGGCACGATGACCGCGCACGAGGTCGCCTATACCGCGCACCGCGTCGAAACCGACCTGCTCAAGCTACAAAGCGGCATCCAAGACCAGCTTTGCGCGGCCTATGGGGGTGTCAATTTCATCGAGATGTTCGAATATCCCCACGCCAGCGTATCGAGCATTCAGGTTTCTAACGCGATCTGGTGGGAACTCGAACGGCGGCTGGTGCTGTTCTTCCTGGGCAAAGCCCACCAATCGTCAGCCGTCCACGAGCAGGTGATCAAGAAGCTGGAAGAAGGCGGCCCCGAACATGCCGCGCTCGACACGCTGCGCCGGACGGCGGAGATGGCCCGCGACGCAGTCTATGCCGGTGACTGGAACGAACTGGGGCGCTCGATGATCGTCAACACGGAGGCCCAGGGCGAGCTACACCCCGACCTGATCAGCGAAGACGCCCGCCTGCTGATCGAGGTGGCAAAAGCCAACGGCGCGATCGGCTGGAAGATCAACGGCGCAGGCGGCGACGGCGGATCGGTCACCCTGTTGTGCGGGCCAACATCCAGCGAAAAACGCCAGATGATCCAGGCCGTCGAAGAAGCCAACCCCGCGTTCAAGAGCCTGCCCATCTACCTCAGCCGGTACGGGTTGCGCGTGTGGGAATGACCTCATTTCGCGACGCAAACAATTGAAGGCGCGCCGTGTCATGCGACGCGCCTTCGTTCGCCTGGCAAAACGCGATCAGTGCCCCGCCGCGACGGGCGACGCGCGGTCAGGGATCAGCAACAAGATTTTCATGCCGTTGAAAGCGCGTTGCTCAAGCACCTGGCTCTTGCGGACGCTCAGCCACTCCCCCATAGCCGACAGACTCGGATCGTAAGGATCGAAGTCCGGCATCAGGCCAAGCCGGTGCACATCTTCGTTCGGGTTGCGGTAAATCACCCACACGCGCTTGGCCTGCTCCTCAAGCGCCGACGTGTCCGGCATATCAACCAGCACATAGACGTTGGTTAACGTCACGTCCTCGTCGTAGCTCCGGAAGGTGTCGGAGACGCGGTAGTACCGGGCAAACGCCTCGCGCGTGTTTTCGCGTTCCAACAGGATCACATCACCGGCTTCGACGCGCCCGGCCACATAGTCCGCCGCTTCGCGCCAGTCGGCCCGGCGATAGCTGCCATCGGCAAAGGCGGACACCACAAGGTAGAGGCTCGTCAGCGCCACCACGCCCAGCGCCAGCCGCCAGAAACGCGGCGCGAACCGCATCCACCCCACGATCACCAGCTGCACCACCGCCGGCAGAAAAACCATGAAATAGCGATCCACGTAGATCGACACGAGGAAGCGCGACATCAGGTAGACGGGCAGGAGCGGCCCGACGATCAGGCACAGCCAGAAGAAGTTCGTCCGGTCTGACCAACGGCTCTTGATGGCGTAGCGTGCCCCCAGAATCAGCCCCACCGAAACCACCACCAGCGCCGGAACCAGGTACCATGCCGCGATGCCCCCGTAACCCAGGGCCAGGTTCCAGAGCGAAACGACCACGTCACGCAGCGAGGGCACGGCAATCCAGTGGGACTTCACGGCGGGCGGGTCGTGCAACGAGAGGTACACCCACCCCAACACCGGACCGGCGGCCACCACCTGGGAGGCGATCCATTGGCGGAAGAAACGCGTCTGCTGGCGCACCGCGAACACGAACACCAGGGCTTCCGCCGCAAACAGCGCCACCAGGGTGTAATGTGTCACGAAGGCGGCGGTAGTCAACAGCGTGAAGGCGACCCACACCCGCCGCGAGCGGTGACCGCGCAGCAATTCGAGGAAGAGTACGGTCAACACCAGCGACAGGAAGAACACCAACGCATAGGCCCGCGCCGTGCGCGACAGCCAGACATGGAACGGGTTGACGGCCAGCAGCGCCCCCACCCACAACGCCAGCTCGCGGTCGTGGTAGTAGCGCCGCACAACGAACATTGCCAGGGCGATCCCGACCACGCCCCACGCTACCGACGGCAGGCGCAGCAGTGTTTCGGTGTGGGTGGGAAACAGGCGCAGCGTCCAGTAATAACCCGGCGTCTGGTTGCCCGCCGCGATGATCGAGTCCAGTGAATCGGAGAAAGACGCCTGCGCCCGGAAAGCGGTCAACACTTCGTCAGTCCACAGGCTGGCTTCGCCCAGGTTCCAGATGCGCAGCACGAGGCCGATGATCA
The DNA here is from genome assembly GCA_964611395.1 of uncultured Anaerolineaceae bacterium. Lineage (GTDB taxonomy): Bacteria > Chloroflexota > Anaerolineae > Aggregatilineales > Aggregatilineaceae > CAZSXY01. Next base: position 28,374 of record CAZSXY010000038.1, read on the forward strand.
TGATCAGCAAGGCTCCGCCGAAGAAAACGACTGGGGTTACCGTTGCCCGCCGGCCAAACCGCGCATCAGCGCCGTAGACTTTGCGGGCGCGAACAACCGCCTGGCCCGCTTCAACCGTTTGAAAATGCATAGAATCCCCGTACACTCTCTATAGATAGGGCCTGCACACTGCGCGGGAACGCCCACACCGCGCTTGCCTGGAAACTGCCTGTGGGGCGCTATTTTGCCGGATTCGGGTCGGTTGTCAAGTCATAGCCGAGGCCGTGAACGGGTTATCAACCGCCCTGGCGCGTGCTATAATCTCGCCAGTGCAGGGCCATCCCACCAGAGCAGTGGCCGGGCTGCAACCTTGCTAACCACATCATGACGCGGAGGGGGCGATGAACGACCATCTTGTCGTGTTAGTCACGGCTGAATCCGGGGAGCAGGCGCGGCAACTGGCCCGCCAATTGTTGCAGAACCGGCTCGCCGCGTGTGTCAATTTTGTGCCGGTCGAATCGATGTTTCTGTGGCAAGGCGCTATCCAGGAAGAAAAAGAGGTCTTGATGATTATCAAGACGCGCTCCGGGTCGTTTGACGACCTCATGGCGGCCATCAAATCCGCCCATTCGTACGACACGCCAGAGATCATCGGGATGCCCATCGTGGTGGGGTCCCGCGAGTATTTGAAATGGATCGACCATGAAGTTACGGGGTAATAATCGACGCTCACATGCCGGACGGCGCATGTTGCTGTCCTTCGCCCATCCGGACGATGAAGCCTTCGGGATGGGCGGCACAATCGCGTACTATGCCGAACGCGGCGTCGCGATCAGCCTGATCTGCTCAACCAATGGCGACGTTGGCACGGTTGATGACGAATTCCTGCAGGGCTTCGCCTCGGTGGCCGAGCGCCGCCTGGCCGAACTGGAATGCTCTGCCCGGACGCTCGGCATCAAGGAAGTGATCACGTTCGGCTATCGCGACAGCGGCATGATGGGAACCCC
>CAZSXY010000039.1:0-9345 GCA_964611395.1 uncultured Anaerolineaceae bacterium
TCGCCTCTTGCTCAGCTTCCTCAGCTTCTTCTGCTGCGGCTTCTGGCGTGTCGGTCTCCGGCTCGCTCTCGGTGTCGGCGGCGACGCTCGCCTCTTGCTCAGCTTCCTCAGCTTCTTCTGCTGCGGCTTCTGGCACGTCGACTTCCGGCTCGCTCGCGGTGTCAGCGGTGATGCTCGCCTCTGGCGCGACTTCCTCAGCCTCTTCCACTTCGGCTGCTGGCGCGTCGACCTCCGGCTCGCTCTCGATGTCGCCGGCGATGGCTTGCCAGTCCTGGTCGAGGTATTTGGCCGAGTCAACCTGTCGCAGCGAAAGCCCCAGGCGGCGGTCGTTCGGATCAATCTTGACGATGCGCAGCGTCAACACGTCACCAACCAGCACCACCTCACGCGGGTGTGTCACCCGGTAATCGGCCAGCTCGGAAATGTGGATCAGCCCCTCGATTTCGGGCTTGGCCACCAGGCGCGCGAATGCGCCGAACTTGGTGAGCTTGGTCACGGTTGCCTGGACAAGCTGGCCCACGCTGTATTCGGAGATCACCTCTTGCCAGGGGTCTTTCTCCAGGCGTTTCATGCTTAGCCCGATGCGTTTGCGCTCCGGGTCGACGCTGATGACTTCCACTTCCACTTCCTGGCCGACGGAGAGCACTTCGCGCGGGTGTGTCACGTGCTTCCAGGATAACTCGGTCAGGTGCACCAGGCCGTCGGCCCCGCCCAGGTCTACGAATGCGCCAAAATCGGCAACGCTAATCACGCGGCCCTTGCGCACCTCGCCGACCTGCAAAGTTTCCAGCAGGCGACTCTTCTGTTGCTCACGCCATTCGCGTGCGGCGGCGCGTTCGGACAGGATCAGCCGGTTGCGCGAGCGGTCAATCTCGACCACTTTGACCGCAATGTCTTCGCCGACCATGCCGCCCCAGCGTTCTTCAGGGCTATCGCCGGTGGTGCGCTCATGGCGTTCGCGGCTGACCTGGCTGGCGGGCACGAAACCACGCACTTTGCCAATGCGGACGATCAATCCGCCCTTGTTGTAACCGGCAATCTTGCTGAGGTAGACCTTCTTGGTCTCAAAGTGTTCCTGCGCCAGACGCCAATTCATTTCTTCTTCGGCGCGGGCGAGCGACAGGACAGGATGACCGCCTGCCCCCCTGGCCTTCAGCACGTAAGCGGTGATGGATTTGCCGGGCTGGAGCGCTTCGATCGCGGCGCGATCCATGCGTTCCAGTTCGCGGCTGGCTATGACGCCGGTTACGCCTTCGCCGAGATCGACGAGAACTTCGGTCGGGCTGGTTTCCAGCACCGTTCCTTCGACGATTTCGCCGCGTTTGAACGGCGCTTCGTCTACCGCTTCTGAAACGGTTTCTGCGGTGGCTTCGGCAGGTTCGTCGGGGACAGCGACCGTTTCGGCATCGGAATCAGCCGCATCGTCATCGTCCTGCGGCGTGGTCTCTTCGGGAGCAAGCTCCGCCTGAGGGGGTGCTACGTCCGACAGCTCTGGGGCAATTTGAGCTTCGGGAGTGGTGTGCTCGACTTCCGGCATGGTTTCTTCTGCCCCCATGTCGGGTTCGAGGTTCTGGTTGTTGGACTCCATGAAGTTTCGTTCTCCGGTACTCTCGAGTGCAGGGCGCATTATACACAGTGGTTTGCTAATGATCAAATCATTATCCGCATTTTGGGTGTGAATCGCCAGAATTCAGATCGGGCCAGCCTGTGAAGAACTGCGCAAAGCTCGCGTCAAAGCGATCTCCTCAAATACCACTCTATTACATATCTATTATAATGATTCATTTGACGCGCGGCCCTCGAATATGCTATAGTTGAACCCGTCTCTTAACGCCTTGCAAGCATGCAAAGTCACTGCTGAATGGGCGACCCGGTGTCGTGGCATGTTCCCCGCGATTGGCATCTGGCAACCGCCAGATAGGGGCCGGTTGAGAGTTCAACGAGTGCGTGCATCCCAGCATTCGTAACCCACCTTGTGGGGTTGTTCATCAGGTTCATACCAGCGATTCATGGGGTTGGCTTGCAGCGAGTCAGCACAAGGCATGCTGACCATGCCGTTGCCCACCTCAGGGAATATTCAGGCGCTGTTGGTGGTCATTGATCGCTAGCAGAATGTCACCGCCCGGCTGCAACCGGATGGGCCTGGTTGCGCGTCGTGAGCGTTCGCACCAAACCGATCGTGGTTTGTCGTCAGATAGCACAGTTTATCAGGATAGATTTTGTGGACAGGAGGTCATGATGCATTACGGACACTATACCTATACGCCCATCACGCGGGTAACGGTCGACCGGTTGCCGCAGTTTCAGGCGTTGCCCAAGGAAGTTCAGGACACGATCCGGGTTGTGTCGGTGGTGTTTCCCTTTCGCACGAACCAGTATGTGATCGAGGAACTGATCGACTGGGAACGGGTTCCGGATGATCCCCTGTATCAGCTCACATTCCCACAACGTGGGATGATGGCCCACGACGACTATGCTCACATTGCCGGTTTGCTTGCCCAGGGAGCATCATCGCGCGAAGTCCGGGCCGCCGCCACTGCGATCCAACTACGCCACAACCCGCATCCAGCCGGACAACTCACCCATAATGTGCCGCACTTGCAGGGCAAAGCGTTGCCTGGGTTGCAGCACAAATATCCCGAAACGGTGCTGTTTTTCCCCAGCAAAGGCCAGACATGCCACGCCTATTGCTCATATTGCTTCAGATGGGCGCAGTTTGTCGGTATTCGCGACTTGAAGTTTGCCGCGCGTGAAACGGACGACCTGGTGCGCTATTTGCGCCACCATCACGAAGTGACAGATGTGCTGTTCACGGGTGGTGACCCGGCCATCATGAGCACCGAGTCGCTGCGCGCCTACGTCGAACCCCTGCTGGTTCCAGAACTGGCACACGTCCAGACCATCCGCTTCGGCACCAAAGCCCTCGCTTACTGGCCGCAGCGTTTTGTCACCGACGACGATGCCGACGACTTGTTGCGGTTGTTTGAGATGATCAGTGGCACGGGGCGTCACGTGGCGATCATGGCGCATACCAGCCACCCACGCGAACTGGCTACCCCGGTGGCGCGGGAAGCCGTGCGGCGGTTGCGCGATGTCGGGTGTGAAATCCGGATGCAAGCGCCCATCATCCGCCACGTGAATGACAATGTGCGGAGTTGGGCGGAGATGTGGCAGGTGGGTGTCCGGCTGGGCATGGTTCCGTATTACATGTTCATCAGCCGGGATACAGGCCCCAAGAACTACTTCGAAGTGCCGCTGGCCGAGTCGTTGCGCATCTTCCGCGAGGCGTACAGCCAGGTATCGGGGCTGGGGCGCACAGTTCGCGGCCCGGTGATGTCGGCCACGCCGGGCAAGGTTCTGGTCAACGGCGTGACGAAGGTCAACAACGAGCGCGTCTTTGTGCTGACCTTCATCCAGGGGCGCGATCCTGATTGGGTTGGCCGTCCGTTCTTTGCTAAATACGATCCGAAAGCTACCTGGCTTTTTGATCTGGAACCGGCGTTCGGGACAACTGAAGCGTTCTTCAACCCGGCGACCGACTATGTGAAGGCGTTGTAACCGCCGGCGTTCTTGAAGTGGCTCGCAGAGCGTACAACCGGTTTCTTGACCATTCAAGGAACCGGTTGTTTTCGTGGTGAGCGATCCCCTCCCGCTGACCGCTGACTGCTGCCCGCTGATCGCTGACTGCTGTTCGCTGACTGCTGACTGCTGATCCGCCCGCTGCCATTCCCGCACCGTCTGGGTTATAATCGTAACCTGTGAGCGCTAGTTGATTACTCAGTAGACGAGGCAAACTGTGTCAGTCCGACAAGCCGTTTTTCCTTTTACCGCGATTGTGGGCCAGGAGCGCATGAAACGTGCGCTTATCTTGAATGCCGTCAATCCCAGCATCGGCGGCGTGCTGATACGCGGCGAGCGTGGCACCGCGAAATCAACGGCGGCGCGCGCGCTGGCGGCGCTGTTGCCGGAAATCCAGGTGGTGGCTGGTTGCCGTTTTGGTTGCGATCCAGACCATCCCGAACGTTTTTGTGACGAGTGCCACGAGCGCGTGGCCAACGGGGAGGAACTCCCCGTCAAGACTCGCCGCACGCGGGTGGTAGACCTGCCCGTCAGCGCGACCGAAGACCGCGTGGTAGGAACGCTCGACATCGAACAGGCGATCCAGAAGGGCGAACGCCACTTCGATCCCGGTGTCCTGGCGGCGGCCAATCGCGGCATTCTGTACGTCGATGAAGTGAACCTGCTCGACGATCACGTCGTTGACCTGCTGCTGGATTCGGCGGCGATGGGCGTCAACGTCGTTGAGCGCGAGGGGATCAGCTTTCAGCATCCGGCGCGATTCATCCTGGTGGGCACGATGAACCCCGAAGAAGGCGAGTTGCGCCCGCAATTGCTGGATCGCTTTGCCCTGTCGGTCGACGTGGCTGGTTTGACGCGCCCCGAAGATCGCATGGCCATTTTAGAACGCCATATCGCCTTCGATGCAGACCCCGAATCGTTCCGGCGCGAATGGATGCCGCGCGAAGCGGAGCTTTCGGGGCAGATTGAGGCGGGCCGTCACATTGTGGACGAGGTGCGGTACTCGCGCCGCGATCTGTTCATGATCGCGAATCTGACCGCCGGCCTGGGGGTGGACGGACACCGCGCCGATCTCGTCATCCTCAAGGCGGCCCGCGCTCACGCGGCCTTCGAAGGCCGCTTCCAGATCACGGAGCGCGACATATTGCTGGCGGCGGAACTGGCGCTGCCGCACCGTCTCAAGCGTGGCCCGTTCTCCGAAACGACGCTCTATGAGGGCCAGTTGGAAGACCGCCTGGAACAGATCGCGGAGGATTTCAATGATCAGGGGGCGGATGCCCAGCCGGACGCATCACCCGACCAGCCAGGTGCGGAAAAAAAAGTCGGTCGCTGACCGAGCCTGCCGGTCAGCCTGAATCCGACATCACCGATACGCCCGCCGAACCAGGGCCGCAGGATGTGTTCCAGCAATCGCTCGAAACGCACTGGTGGGAGGGCGGGAAGTCTGTCGAGCCGGATCGGGAATTCGCCGCCCGCCGCCTGGACACCCCCCTTGATCGCATCACGCGCAAGGTGCAGGGCCGTCGCAGCCGCACGCACACCGACCGCACCAACGGGCGCTACATCCAGGCGCGCCCGGCGGGGGACAGGGCCAATGACATCGCCTTCGATGCCACGTTGCGGGCGGCGGCTCCCCACCAGTTGGAGCGCGCCCACGAGCGCGAAGAAAACCGGCTGGCCTATTCCATTCACCGCCAGGATTTGCAGCGTAAAGTCCGTGTGCGCAAATCGGCGAACCTGATCCTGTTCGTCGTTGATGCAAGCTGGAGCATGGCGGTGGCCGAGCGCATGAACGCGACCAAAGGCGCGATCATGTCCCTGCTCACCGATGCGTACCAGCGGCGCGACCGGGTTGGGCTGGTTGTGTTCCAGAAAGACCGCGCCCAGCTTGTATTGCCGCCGACCAACTCGGTCACGCTGGCGAAGAAGGCACTAGCCGACATTCCGGTGGGGGGCAAAACGCCGCTTTCCTCCGGGTTGTACCTGGCGTTGCAGGTGTTCCAGCAGCAAAAACTGGCGCACCCGGACGTGATGCCGTTGATGATCTTGCTCACCGATGGGGCCGGTAATGTCTCCATGACCGATCTGCCACCGCAGGAGGAGGCGCACCGCATCGCCGACCAGATCAAAGAAGCGGACATCCGTAACGTGACGATCAACATGGAGCATACAGCGTTTGACCAGGGGCTGGCGCAAGAACTGGCAAACCACCTCGGCGGGCCGTGTTACACGCTGGGCGAACTCCATGCCGAATCCCTGTACGAAGCGGTCAAATTGGAACTGGAACAGTAGCGCGGGCGGCCAGCGCCGGAAAACACCAACGGCCCCTGCATCCAGGGGTCGCTTGCATATTAGCGAGGGGCGCTCAACTGCCTGCGGCCCGCAGCGTGGCCGTGACGCGGTTGAGTTTGCGGTCGATCGCGGCCAGTTCGTGATCGGGTGTGTCGGTGCGGAAGCGCAAGATCGTGTAGGCACGCTGAAACGGGCTGCAGAAGCGGTAGTGCCCGGTTTCGGGGCGCTCAACGATCGCGTGCTCAACCAGGCGCTTGAGCGCGCTGTCGATGTCTTTATCTTCGCCTTCCCATGCCTTGATGTATTCCTGTATCTGCGCGCGTGTGATCGGTTCAAAGGGGGCCGCCGCGATGACGTACATCGCGTGTAACGTGCGCGTGGATGACAGCTCCGCTTCGTACTTCTTCACGACCGTGGGCGGGGAATTCCGGATCGCGGCGCGGATGGCCTGGGGCATGTCGCTGGCGCGAATCGTCCAGTCGGTGCGCTGACCGGCGCGCGCCTGGTTGATGTACGCCCGCACGACGCCTTCACACAGGCGGTGGGTGAAGTACGGGAAGTTCGCCGAATACTTCACAATGTCGTCAATCGCCGCCGGTTCGTATTTCAACCGCAGCGCCTCGAACCCTCTGATGGCGATCATACGGATTTGCTCGTCGGTCAGGCGCGGGACGTGAATGGCCGCCAGGTTGCGCTCCACCGAGGGATGCACCCGCACCAGGGTTTCGGCGGTCTCGCTGATGCCGACGATGATCAACGTCACTTTCAGGCCGTTGTCGGAAATCTTCTTGATCAATTCGGGGAAAAACTTCCGGGTCTCGGCATCTTGGGCGCGCTCGTAATCATCAATGATGATCAGCGCTTTGAAGTCTTTGAGCCTGTCAACAATCACCTGGGGGCGGGGCTGTGGATTGACCAGGCGCTTGGTAGTTGTCATCGTTTCAGTGCGCGTCCGGCCCTCCATCTCCACCACATACGCATTCAAGCGCGATTTTGACCCGTCAGTGGTGGTTGTCAGCACCTTGACGACGAATTCATCAACGCCAAGCTGGGCAAGCACCGACCCCATAATGTGCTCGTAGGTGTCGCCCTCGGAGACCGAGTAATAAATCGGCTTGATCCCTTCGAGCATGGGCATTTCCCGCACCAGCTTGTCGCAGGCCAGTTGCGCCAGCGACGTTTTCCCCACCCCGCGTTCGCCGTGAATGACGATCGCCGCGCCGGGATGGTATAGCACGCCCCGAATGTCCTCGATCAACTCGTCACGGCCTTGCAGGAAACTGATCTCTTGTACCGGCGACCTGGGCGTAAACACCCTTGGCAGGTCTTCGATCAGCGAGCGCACCGCGGGCGGCTTATTTTTCTTCTTCGGTTCCGGCAGCGCCAGCGTTGGTGCCCGGTTCGGGTCGGGTGGGATGCGTCGCGGACGTTGCATGCGTTGGCGTAGTATCGTTCTCCACCGCTTCAATTCGTTGAAAATGGGTGTAAATGCGGATTGCAAGTTATTTTCCCCCCCGTCGTGTGGGCAAAACGTATTACATCTGTGTGCTGATCGCTACTCCCCTTGAAATGTATTATATGCCGAATGGGACCGGTGCGATACGCATATTCATGAATTAATCAGGAAAGCGTGGACGAATCGACAGCGCGCCTCTATAATCGCCCGCGTTTGGACTCAGGTGACGCGTACCTCCCGAAACGAGCTTCGTCTATGCATGCGGTTGAACCAATGAACCAGCGGATCGGCATCGTCCTGGTCGTCATCGGCGCGTTTTGCTTCAGCCTCGCGATCCCGTTCACGCGTTGGACGGACGGACTGAACACCAGCACCATCGCGTTTTTCCGCGCCTTGTTCGGGTTCTTGTTCCTGTGTTCCCTGGTTGCCGTCAATCGCGAGCCGGTGCGCCTGGGGTCGTACCGGAGCTCAATTCGGGTATTGCTGGCGCTTGGTGGGGCGGTCAGCGTGACGGTTGTGCTCTACACCTACGCGGTGCAGCACACGACGGCGGCGAATGCGGCCTTGCTGGTCAACTCCGCGCCGGTCTATGTGGCGTTACTGTCACCCCTGGTGCTCCGTGAACCGCGCGCCCGCTTCACCTGGATCAGCCTGGCGCTGGCTTTGACCGGCATGGTGTTGATGGCCGGTCCCGCCCGCTTAAATGTGCGCTCGGATGAGGTTGGGGGAATTGCGGCGGGGGCGCTGTCCGGCCTTGGCTACGGCGTCGTGATGATGATCAGTCGTTCGCTGCGCGGCAAGATTTCCGGCCTGACGCAGAACCTGTGGTCAAACGGAACCATTGTGCTGGTGCTGTTACCCTTTGCGTTGCGTGCCCCGGCTGACCGCGTGGTGGAGAACTTGCCGGTGCTGGTGCCGCTGGGCGTGTTTTCGCTGGGCATGTCGTATCTGTTGTACTTTCTCGGCTTGCAGCGCATCAGCGCCCAAAAGGTGAGCATCGTCTCGCTGGCCGAACCGGTGTTCGGCGTGTTGATGGGGCTGGTCTTCTTCGCCGAACTTCCAGACGCGCTCGGTTGGGTTGGCGCTGGCTTGATCCTGTCGAGCATCGTGCTGATCTCGCGCTGAACGGGCGCTCGCCTGCAAAAAGGCGGCGGTACGCGCTGCCGCTCAGCGCAGGGTGACCTCACACGTCCCCGTAGCTACCGGGCACGTCACCAGTATCGCGCCATTCCGCATGATTGCGAACCCGCCGCCAACCCAAAAGCGGTCTTCTGGCGCGATGTTGAGCACTCCGAGCCGGTAGCGACATTCGCCGGGCTTCGGCAGTTCGCCCTGCTCCGACCAGGCCCACACCTGCAGGCAGTCTCCGGCGGGGATCGCATTCAGCGGCGCGCCGAGCCAGGGCGCTTGCCAGCGCGTGACGGCGAATGTCTCCATTCCGTGTACGAATGCCAGCCCGGTCATGTCCAATGCCTCACCAGACACATTGATCAGCGACAGGCTCTGATCGTCGTAGTGGATCAACACATCCGGTGTACTGGTTGGCGCGACAAATGGCGTGCTGGAGGGGGCCGGTGTGATGGTCGGCGCGACGAACGGCGTGCTTGTGGGGGCCGGGGTTGCCGGAATATCCGTTGGGGCGGTTGTGTGCGGGGTTATCGTTGGCAGCACGACGCTCGCGGCGTTGGGCCGTGTATACACTTCGATGGTCGTTGCGCTCGCCGGTGCGGCGGGCGATTCCGCCTGCGCTGCGAGAACGGATGGCAGGATCGCCAGGTCGGTTTGCAGATCGACGGTGGTACGCACCTGTTGCGTTCCGTCCGTGAACTCGATGGCGATCTGTTCGCCCGCGTTTTCAGGAACGGGGATGGTTGATCGCCACTCACGCCAGTCACCGAGTGGTTCGCCGCTGCTGTCGTAGAGCCTGATTTGTGTCGCGCGGTAGATCCACTCGTCGCCCAGTGATGCGCCCCTGAAGTGTTCGTTCGATAACCGAATCACGCCCTCCACAGGATCAT
>CAZSXY010000039.1:9445-22746 GCA_964611395.1 uncultured Anaerolineaceae bacterium
GATGCGCCCCTGAAGTGTTCGTTCGATAACCGAATCACGCCCTCCACAGGATCATGGAAAGCAGGCAAGACATTGGGGCGCGCTCCGAACACGACAATGGTCAGGTAACCGTATTCGTGCGGCAGCATGGCGACCCCCACCTCGCGATAGGCCGGGTTGACGACCGTGTTGTGATGAGTGGTCGAACCTTTCCACCAGTTGATCGCGTCCTCGACGCCAGGGCCGATCTTGGCGTTTTCGCCGATGGCGATCTGAGTCGAACGCCCGTAGACCGGCCACCCGGCCGCACGCGCCCGGTCTTTCGGACGGCTGCCGCCCGGTCCGGCGTGGATGTCATCGGGGATAGAGGGTAAGCCAAGCAAGTACTCGGCGTGTTGCGTGGCCAGCATGTCAAGCGTTGCGTTGGGTTTGAGCGGCCACAACCCGGCCTCCTCAACGCGCCAGGCGTTGAGCGCGGCGATTAGTTCGGTTTCGATGTCGCCCGATGATTGCGCCGAGGTCGTGCTAACTGGCAGACCACCTGCCAGCACGACCAGGCACATGAGGGCGGTGAGGATATGGCGCATGATGTGCTCCCCGGTAGTCCCGCTAAAGTGAGAGTTTCGCAGACTGCGCTCGACTCCGTTTCGTCGGAAGCGGACGGTTAACCCAGACTAATGCAGCAGTAGGCTTTTAGCAATTATAAGGCAAAAGTTGCCGGAATGACCCATGCACGCCCGCCATGCGAAAGACACAGGCGCAGGACAGGTGTCCTATCCGGGGGCAAGGTTGGTTGTTGCGGACTATCCGGGCGATCCATCTGCCCGTGGTGGGTGAGGAGGTGCTAGCGTGGACCGCCGCGAGGTATTGCTTTCGCGATCTGACTCGTGATACACTGAGATCGGAGCTCCAGGCGAGACATGGAAAGCTTCTCGTAGAAGCAACCCCTTTCCGAACTGAGCTGGTGGCGCACGCCGGCCAGTTATGTAGGTGCCCATTAGCACTTCCGGGTTAACTGCGAGAATGCTACCTGATGTGTCTCGCCTGTTCTTTGCCGGGCTCCGCGCTATGACCCCGTACTGCCCTGCGCGCGGGCGATGATTTGCCTCACAACTCCCCGTGAGCTTTGTACCATTCATAGGTATCCCGCAAACTCTGGTGGATCGAGATTTGCGGCGGGCCAAGCTCGCGCCATGCTTTCTGACAATTGAAAAACAGCATGCGCGTGCTCAGGTGGAGCTGGTTGCCCTCGATGGGGATGGGGACGTTGAAACGCCGCAAGACATTGGCTACCAGGGCGATCAGATGAACAACCCCCGCCGGTAGGCGGGTGGCGCTCATGCGTTGCCCGACGGCATGTGCGGTCAGCCGCAACCATGCCTTGTGAGTCAGATCAACGGCGCCGAGCAGGTAGCGTTCGCCGGTGCGCCCGCGCTCCGCTGCCGCAACGTGCGCTGCGGCGACATCGCGCACGTCGATTACGGTCACCCCCCCTGGCGGCACGGTCGGCGGGATGTTGCCGCGTGCCAGTTCCAGCACAACACTGCTGCTGATCTGGTTGAGATCGCCGGGGCCGATGATCACGGTGGGGTTAAGGATCACGCAGTCCAGCCCGCGTCGGATCGCGCGGAACACTTCGGCTTCGGCCAGGAACTTGCTGTGCCCGTAGGGGGTGAGGTGGGGCGACCAGTTGAAACGCACGGATTCATCGACGGCGTGCAGGTCGTGGCGGTAGCCTATGGCTGCCGCGCTGCTGGTGAAGATCACGCGCTTGACCCCGCACGCTTCGGCGGCCTCCAGCACGTTGCGCGTGCCGTCCACGTTCACTTCGTAGATGCGCGACGGGTCATTGCGCCAGTAATCGGCCACCGCTGCCACGTGGAAGACCCAATCCACACCTTGCATGGCCTCTTGCAGGGAGGCGGGGTCTAGGACATCGCCGGTGGCGTGCTCGCAGTCGAGGTCTTCAACCAGGTCGAGGCGGCTGGTCGTGCGCCGCAGAATGCGCACTTGGTAGCCACGCGCGATCAGGGCGCGCGCGATGTGTGAGCCGAGAAAGCCCGTCCCTCCCGTAACCAGTGCCGTGATCATGATCGCCGTGCTCCTTCTCGTAGCGATGATGAATTGACGGTTGGCCGACTGCGAGTGCGACGAACGGCGGCGCTAGACCAGGTAAACGCCGTTGTCGATCAGCACGTCGCCATCGACTTCCAGCGTCGGGTTGCTGATCACACCGTCGAGGTGTATCGGGGCGTGGTTCTGCCCGCCATAGCTCGCCAGCGCGTTGTGCCCGATGGCGATGTGCACCGTGCCCATCACCTTTTCGTCGGTGAGCACGTTGCCTTGCAGACGCGCGTTGGGGTTGGTCCCAATGCCCAACTCGCAGACGACGCGACATCCCTCACCGGTCGGCTTGTGCTCGCCATCGCGGATCATAGCGAGCAACTGGTCGGCCTCGCGCCCGCCGGCAATGTCCACCACGCGCCCGTGTTCAACCGTCAAGCGGATCGGTTCCTCAATCAAGATGCCCGGATACGATTTATCCACGACAAACACGCCGTTGGTGCGGTCTTCGAGCGGCGCGACATAGCATTCACCGGCGGGCAGGTTGCCATGCTCGCGCGGGCGGTGGAACAGGCCCGTGTCGCGCATGACCTTGCGCCCGGTGATGTCCATTTCCAGGTCGGTGCCCAGCGCCGTCGTGATGCGCACGCGGGAGTGCCCGTCCAGGCAATCGCCGAGGCGGTTGGTCAACGCGGCGATGGCGTGGTAATCGGCGCTTAACTCGTGTTCCAGGATGCTGTGGTTGATCATCGGGCCGGAGGCAAACCGCGCATGACCGCGCTCGATGGCCTGCAACATCTCCAGCGCGCGCGGCGTTTCGATTTCCGGGTTGCGGTGGTGTTCGAAGATCAATACCACGTCCACCGCTTCCGCCAAGTCGTAGAGCCTGGCGGGGTAGTGGGGTAGCGGGCGCGTGGCATCGGGCACGATGTAAGACCATAACTCGCTGGGGCCAACTTCGGCGATGCGCTGCGACAGGTATTGCTGCATGATCGCCATCGGCTCGTCGGTGATCAGCAGGACGCTTTCGCCCGGTTGGATTGCCATACAAATGTCAACGATATTTTCCACCCAACGGGGATATGTCATCTGGTGTCTTGCTCACTTTCTATGGAGTAGAATTCTACTGGCAAAAGTATATCGCAACAAAGCGCGTGTGGCGATGGCAAACCGGGCGGCGCTCGCCTCGGAGGATGGGAGAATTTGCACCCCGCATGGGCTGTCTGGGCAAACAAACTTTAGCACGTGCTTAATGTGGCGTTAAACTCGCTACGCTAACCTATGCATCGTGAAACAATCAGCGAAAGCACTGGGGCAATGTTCGCACGAATAACCTACCGCTGGCGTGTGCTGGCCTTTCTTTTTGGCGTCATGTTTGAGATCAGATAGCCAGGCCACTACCACCCACACCTCCTGAACACCCCGCGCTGGGCGGTTTGCCCGTGAAATCTATTCCAGCGAGAGCTTTACGTTCCCCGGCAACGGATTCACGATCAACAGTATCCCCGCGTCGTTGGCAGTGAGCGTTTGTGTGGCGTATCCCTCCCCCCTGGCGGTGTAGTCAGCGCCGGGAACCAATCCCGTGACCAGCATATATTGAATGTCGGGCGCGACCTGGAACGTTGCTGCGGTCACATCCGCGCCATCTTCCGGCGCGATGTCGAACATGATCTGCACCGATTCTATCGCCGCGCCGCGTACCGTATCTCCCACCACCAGCAACCCCTCCGTCGGCGGCGGATCGCTGGCGTCCTGCGCGATGAACGCCGTCAGGAACCAGTGATCGAGGTTCGGCGCACCGGGCGCGATTTCCAGCCGGTAAAAGCCATAGGGATCGCGCTCGAAGGTGTTGCTCACCGGCTCGCCCCAACTCGTGTCGATCATTTGCCCGGCAACCTCATAGCCCGGAACCATCGTCACCTGGCTGTTGGGCAGCAGGTTTTGCATGTACAGGACGCTGTCGCGCACCAGCGACCCGAAGAACAGCCCCGAAGGTGTCGGTTCGGTCTGGAAGTGGAAGACGACCATCGGCGTATAGGCCGGGTAGGTGGTCACGACGCGGTCGAACACCAGCACGATGTTGGGTCGCCAGTACACAAATTCGCGGATCACAGCGCTGACCTTAGCCCGGTTCTCCGGCGTGGTGTAGGTTGTGCTGTTATACGCGCCGGTGATGTCGGCCCGCAGGTATGTCGCGCCGCCGATTTCGCCAAAGCGGGTGATCGATCCGGTGTCATACGCCTGCCAGTTCTCAAGCAGGTACTCTACATTGATTGCCGTGCGCGGGTAGGGATGCATGGTGCGCTGGCCGCAGTCGTTCAGCCACACGTCGCGGTCACCGTTGGGGCGGATGCCGTCGAAGTTCTCCGCCAGATCGCACACCAGCACCGTGTTGGCGGCAATGGAGCGCACGTAATAGTTCGCGTCGTGGTCGGACGTGCCGTCGCCGCTGTATACGCCACTGCGCACGAGCAGTTCTTCGCCGTTGTGATAGATCGTGAAGTTGCCCTGGTCGTAGAACTGGTGGTAGCTGAGCCGGTCGCCTGCATTGAACGAGACATAAGTTGCCGTGCGATCATAGCGCCCCGTGCTGTCGAGCCAGTTCGAGCGCATGAAGACGTGTCCCAGGTATGGCGCGAACCACGTGGTCGTGACGGGCGGGAGGCCCGGCCAGGACGGATCGCGCCAGAGGAACTCTTCGACCGCCATCCAGCCCGGCATGCCATCCGGTGGCTGGCGTAGGAACCAGTCCATCCAGTTGGCGTGTTCGGTCCCGGCGAAAACGGCCCGCAGCAGCAAATCTTGCGCGCGCCCGTAAACCGCTACCCCGTGATAGCGCTCGGAATCGCCGATGATCGACGGGTAGCTGTGGATCAGGTCGCCCCAGTCCTCGTTGTATGTGCGGGCTGTGCCGGGGTGGTAAAGGAACATGTCATAGGCGAGGCGGTCGGCCCACCAGCCGGTATCGTCGAAGTAGTTTTCACCCGCTGCCGTCCACCACGCCAGCGCCGTTTGCACCTTCGGCCAGTTGGCGATGAAGCCGTAAACCGGCCCCTCAGACCACGCGCCGCCGGTCTGTAGCTCCAGTGCGGGGATGATCACGTCTTCGAACGTCTTGCGGCAAAATGCCAGCAGTCCCGGCGCGCCGTCATGCTCGCCCCACAACGCGAGTCCGGTGGCGGTCAAGGCCCACAACCAGCGCGGCTCGTAGTTGCCAAAGGCCGCGATCTGCCCGTCCAGCCAGACGATGTTACTGGTGTCCGCTGCCGGATCGCGCAGCCGCACCGACGCTCGCCACAGCGTATCGCGCAGCGCCGCGCGATCGGCGTCGTTGAGCGCGGCATGCAACCAGTCATAGGCCACCGCCAGCGCCGCAACATCTTCCAGCAGCGCGCCGTCGAAGCCGCCTGTACCGGTCAGGGCGGGGTGCGTCTCCACGCGGTTGACCAGCCCCACCATAATCGCCTTGGCGCGGGCGGCATACGCCGCGTCTTCCGTCACCAGCCACGCCAGCGCCAGCGATCGCAAGGCAGTACTGGCCGTCCAACTGGCGTCTTCTTCCGGTGCGCCGGACTCCACGTATTCGCGGAAGGCCACCCAGGTGGGCGCTTCGCGCATCACGCGTGGTTTGAGCATCTGGTCGATATACGCCTGCGTGACCAGCAAGCGCGGGTGTTCGCCAAACGCGGCAACCGGCAACGGCGGATCGTCCGCTTGCGCATGAAGCGGGGCCGCGCGATGGAACAGCGGAGCCAGCGCGGTGATCAGCAGCACAACGAGGATTGTGCCCTGCATGCGCAGGCGGGGGGTAGCAGTCCGATGCATGGTGGTTGCTCCGTCAGAAGGGCAGATCGTCGTCATCCAGCAGGAAGGGGGAAACCGGCTCGATGCGCAGCCACGTCCGCCCGATGCGGAACATCTGGCCCGGTTCGAGTTCGACGCGCCCCGTGATTTTTTCTTCGCCCACAAACGTGCCGTTGGTGCTGTTGGTGTCTTCCAGCCAGAATTTCTCGCCGTCATAACTCAGGATCGCGTGCTCGCGCGAAACCTGGCTGTCGTAGCTCAGGCATACGTCGCAGTCTTCGCGCCGCCCGAACGTGATCTCGGTCGGCTGGCCGGAGTCCAGAAAGGTTTCAAACGTCAACACCGACCCGTCTTGCGGGCCACTCATCAACGCGATGACAATTTCGGTCATGGCGATCCGTTTACTCCTCATCCCCATCGAGATTACGTCTGGCTGCGGTGCGCTTGTCGCGCGAGGGGCGGTGCGATGGGTCGAGTTCCAGCGCGCGGCTGAACGCGCTCACCGCTTCGTCCCAGCGCTCAAGTTGAAGCAGCGCCTCGCCCCGGTTATGCCAGAACCACACGTCATCCGGCGCGACCTCCGTCGCCTGCACATAGCACGCCAGTGCTTCTTCATACTGCCCCAGCGCCGCGAACGCCAGCCCTTTGCCGTTCCACGCCCAGGCATAGGCCGGTGAAATCGCCAGCGCGCGTTCGTAGGCCTCAAGCGCCTCGGCATGGCGATCCAGCCGCCGCAACACCTGGCCTTTACGTGCCCACGCGGAGTCATTGTCCGGCGCGATTTCCAGCGCCTCCTCGATCACGTCGAGCGCATCCGCCGGGCGGCTCAGCGCCAGCAGCGGCTCGATCTGGTTGATCCAGTACCACACGCTGGAAGGGTCTTCCCGCGCGGCGCGTTCGTAGCTCAGCAAGGCTTCTTCGCGTCGATCCATGGCTTCGAGCGCCAGCCCGCGCCCATTCCAGGCCCAGGCGTAGCCCGGTTCTAGCTTGAGGGCGCGATCATAGGCGTTAAGCGCCTCTTTGTAGCGACCCAGGCGGCGCAATGCCTGGCCGCGCTTGGCCCAGCTTTCGGCGTGGTCGCGGTTGAGGCGCAGCGCCCGTTCGAGCGGCGCGAGCGCCTCCTCATAATGCTGCATCACGATCAGTTCATCGGCCTGGTTGTACCAGAACCACACGTCTTCCGGCTGGTGAAATGCCGCCTGCTGGAAGCACGTGAGCGCTTCCTCGTGCCGCCCCAATGCGCTGAGCGCCAGGCCGCGCCCGTTCCAGGCCCAGGCGTAGTGCGGGTCCAACTCGACGGCGCGGCTGTAGCTGGCAAGCGCTTCTTCATAGCGACCGAGGCGGCGGAGCGCCTGCCCTTGCTTGGCCCAGGCGCGCACATAGCGCGGGTCGGCTTCGAGGGCGCGTTGCAGGGCTTCGATGGCGTCCTGGTGGCGTTTGAGCAGCACCAGCGTATCGCCCTTGTTGTACCAGTAGAGCGGGTTGTTAGGCTCGATTGCGGCGGCCCGGTCGTACGCTTCGATGGCATCGTCATAGGCCCCGATGATTTCCAGGCTGATGCCGCGTTCGTTCCAGGCCCAGGCGTAGTCCGGGACGATCTCGATGGCGCGGTTCAGGTATTTGAGCGCCTCTTTGGGCCTGTCCATCTGGCGGTATGCATTTCCCAGGCGCGCCCAACTGCGGGCGTGGTTCGGGCTGATCTCGGTAGCGCGTTTCAACATGGCGATGGCGTCGTCAACGCGGCCTTGCAGCATGAGCAGGTTGCCCTGATTGTACCAGTGCCAGACATCATCCGGCGCGAGGCTCGCCGCCTGTTCATACATGGTGTGCGCCTCGTCATAGCGTCCGAGTCGTTCCAGCACAATGCCCTTGCCGTTGATCGCCCAGGCATAGTCCGGTTTGAGGTCTAGCGCGCGGTCGTAGGCGGCGATAGCTTCGTCGAAGCGTTCCAGGTAGCGCAGCACCTGCCCCAGCTTGGCCCACGAATAAGCGTGGTTGGGGGCGACGCGGGTCGCTCGTTGCGTCGGGGTCAGGGCTTCGCGGTAGCGCCCCATCTCAACCAGCATCTCGGCCTGGTTATACCAGTGCCACACCTCGCCGGGCTGGTGGTGTGCTGCCTGTTCGAAGGCTTCGAGCGCTTCCGGTAAGCGCCCCATCGCCTTGAGCGCCAGGCCTTTGCCGTTCCATGCCCAGGCATAGGGCGGGTTGAGTTCCAGGGCGCGGTTGTACGCGTTGAGCGCCTCCGGGAACCGTTCCAGGGCGCGCAGCACCTGTCCGCGCTTGGCCCAGCTTTCGGCGTGATGTGGGTCCAGTTCCAGGGCGCGATCGAGGATGGCCATTGCCCCCGCGTAGTCGCGCTGCGCATAGAGCGCTTCGGCCTGGTTGTACCACGTCCAGACATTCCCCGGTTGCAGTTCGGTTGCTGTCTGGTGCGCGGCCAGCGCCCGTTCGATAGTGCCCAACCGTTCGAGCACTTGGCCCTTGCCCGTCCACGCCCAGGCAAAGCGGGGATTCAGTTCCAGGGCATGGTCATAGGCGGCCAGCGCTTCTTCATAGCGAGCCAGCAGGCGCAGGGTGCGCCCTTTGCGCGCCCAGGCCCATGCCGATTCCGGCTCAATCGTCAGGGCGCGGTCATAGGCGACGAGCGCTTCTTCGGCAAAGCCCAACTCCGTCAGGCTGTACCCTTTGTCCATTAGCTCGCGCACTTCGAGCGCGGGGCCGTCCGGTTCCAGTTCCGGCGGTGCACCGGTGATGTTTTCGAATTGTGCGGCCAGGGCGTCAACCACTTCGCCCCATGTTTGGGGGCGGTTGTCAGGGGCTTTTTCGAGACAGGCCAGCGTCAGTTCTTTGACGGCTGCCGGAAGGTTCGCCGCCGATTCAGGGAAGCCGGGCGTGGCATTTAGATGGGCATGCACCCACTCGGAGAGCAGGTTTGCGTCGAACAGCGTCTGCCCAGTGAGCATCTCATACAGCACACAGCCAAACGCGTAGATGTCGGTGCGACTGTCTACTGTTTCGGCGCGGCATTGCTCCGGCGACATGTACGGCGGCGTCCCAACGACGGCTCCCACGCGGGTCAACCCGTTGGCCGGGGCGTCATCATCGTCGCCGCCCGGTGCGGCGTCCAGATCAACCGACCGGACCAACCCGAAGTCGGTCACTTTGGCGATCCCGTCATGTCGCACCAGGATGTTCGCCGGTTTCAGGTCGCGATGCACCAGGCCGGGAACCTGGCGGGTGGCGTGTTGCATGCCCAGCGCAATCTGCAAACCGAAATCAAGCGCCTGGGGCAGATCGATGCGATTATGCCGGATCCAGCTTCGCAGGTCGGGGCCGAGTCCTTCCGGGCCGGTAATGTGTTCGAGGATGATATGCGGGCGACCCTCGAATTTCTGCACGCGGCGCGCCTGCACGATATGCCGGTGTTTCTCAAGCATGATCCACGTGCGCGCCTCTTGCGTGAAGCGGGCCACGGCTGTTTCGTTGGTGAGCAGGCGGCCCTGGAACGTCTTGATCGCGACCGACTGGCGTTCTTCGTGGTCGTAACACAAATAAACGATGCCCATGCCCCCACGCAACACCTGGGCGACTTCGTACCGCCCCTGAATGCGGTCGCCATAGTCGAAGTCTTCTCCCTCCTGGCGGCGCGGCTGCATCAGGAGTGTGGCAAGGTTCGGGGGGCTGGCCGTGGTTGCTTCTAGCTCTGGTTGGAAGACTTCGGACCTCTCGGAGCGCGTCTCGCTCCGGTCGATTTCCCGCGAGAGCGATGCCATGGACAGAATAGCCGATGCAAAGTCCGTTCCTTCGTCGGCGTGCGTTACGACTTCTTCGGGGTACATCTGCGTGACCGGTTCTGTGTCGGGCTGGGGGGTAGGGTCTGGCAGGGGGGTGACTTTGCCCGTTTTGGGCGGCGAGACGTACCATAGCGCCAGCAGTTGCGCTTCGTCGCGCAATTCGTCCCCGCGCCCGTGATCGGTCGCTTCGGCAACGGCCCACAGGGCAACCGCAATGTTTCGCGGCGATGGTACGGCGCGTGCTACCTGCAACAGCCAGCCGACATACGTGTCGTAAGCCATGTGCGCCAGGTCATGGTCGGGATTATCTGCGCCGGCGAGTTCGGCGGCGCGGCGATAGGCATAGAGCGTCTTACCGGCATAGAATACCAACAGCCGGCGGTCATCTTCCACCAGCGAACGCCGCGCGCACAGATCACCCAGGGCCAGGTAATCGTGCGGGTGGGGGGCGTCACGGCGCAAGGCCAGTCTGCCCAGACGCCGGATGGTTTCATCGGGGTCGGTGGCAAACGGATCGCGCTTGTCGCCGCTACGCCGCCGCGCGAGAAGTCGCCGTTCTTGCTCCTCAGGCAGGGCGAGCGGTTCGATGCCGGTTTGTGGGATGGGCGGAAGTTCGTTTGTGGTCATAGATCGAATTGCGTATGACGTCTTACAGGCACATGACCGGTCTAGCAGTCATGCGAGAGTTTACCGCACCTGGTGTGCTTGCTCCACGTGCCGCGTGCAAAACAACAAGGGCACGATCTTACTCGACCCGGCTTGCCGCCTCGGAGGGTGTATTCTGTTGTGGTTCGGTGCCTTCGGCTTCTGGTGTGGCATCTCCGCCCTTCGCCTTGGCCTTGCGCGGGCGGCGTGCCTTCTTCAGCACCAGCTCGTCGCCCTGGGCCGTGACCCGAATCGCATCGCCGGGGCCGAACGTCTCTTCCAGGATCGCGTTGCTGATCGGGCGTGTGAGCAGCCGCTGAATAGCCCGGCGAAGCGGGCGTGCGCCGTAGGTCGGATCATAGCCTTCGCGCAATAGCAATTCGCGTGCGCTATTGTCGAGCGTCAGGGTGAGCCGTTGGGTTTCCAGCCGCTCGGCGATTTCGCGGAGTTGCAAATCGAGGATCACATTGAGCGTCTCGCGCGAGAGTGGCTGGAAGATCACCACTTCGTCGAGCCGGTTCAGGAACTCCGGGCGGAAGTGTTTCTTGAGGTGGAAGTCGTAGTTCGGCAACTGGTCTGGCGTGGCGGTGAAGCCCAGCCCCTTGCCGACATCACCCGTGCCGATGTTGCTCGTCATGATCCATGCAGCGTGGCGCGCGTCAATCGTCGCCCCCTGCGAGTCGGTCAACCGGCCCTCGTCGAACACTTGCAGGAAGATGTCGAAGACCTCTGGCGCGGCTTTCTCCACCTCGTCCAGCAGCACGATGCTGTATGGCTTGCGGCGCAACATCTCGGTGAGCTGGCCGCCCTGTTCCATTCCCTTATAGCCGGGCGGCGCGCCGATCAGCCGCGCGACCGTGTGCTCGTCGTGGAATTCGGACATATCCAGCCGGATGATGGCGTCTTCGTCGTTGAACAGGAAGGCGGCGAGCGCCTTGGCCAGTTCGGTCTTGCCGACGCCGCTCGGCCCCAGGAACAGGAATACCCCTACCGGGCGCTTGGGATCGCCCAGGCCAGCACGGTTGGTCTTGATCGCATCCGCCACCACCTTGATCGCGTGATCTTGCCCGACGACACGCTGGGCCAGTGCCTCCGCCATGTGGGCGAAGCGCTCCCGCTCGTTCGCGGTTAGCTCGCTGACGGGGATGCCCGTCCATTCGCTGAGCACCTGGGTGATGGTTTCAGCCGTGACTTCGAGGCGCGGGGCGTCATCCGGGCTGTCGTCCGGGTTGCCGGTCTGGATGGCAAGGCGGGCGCACGCTTCGTCCAGCAAATCGAGCGCCTTGTCCGGCAGCCGCCGGTCGCGCATGTAATGATCCGACAGCCGCACTGCCGCTTCGCGGGCTTCCGGCAGGATTTTGACCTTGTGGTGTTCCTCGTAGCGCTGGTAGACGTGCTCGACCACGACCAGCGATTCGGCCACGCTTTGCTCCTGAATGTCGATGGTGCGGAAGCGGCGGTCGAGCGCGGGGTCTTTGGCAATCGCCTTGCGATATTCCTCGAACGTCGTAGCGCCGATGCACGTGATTTCGCCGCGTGCCAGTGCCGGTTTGAGGATGTTGGCCGCGTCCAGGTTGCTGTCGATGGTGTCACCCGCGCCGACGATGGTGTGAATCTCGTCGATGAACAGGATGACTTCCGGCGCGTTCTTTACCTCATCCACAATGCCAACGATGCGCTCTTCGAACTGCCCGCGCAGGCTGGTTCCCGCCACGAGCATGCCGATCTCCAGCCCGATGATGCGCCGGTTATGCAGGAACTTGGGCGCTTTGCCGTGTACGATGTCGTAAGCCAGCCCCTCGACCACCGCCGTCTTGCCCACGCCCGAATCGCCGAGCAAGAGCGGGTTGTTTTTCTTGTTGCGGCGCAGCGTGCGGGCGATCATGCGAATTTCCATCTCGCGCCCGATGGCCGGGCCGATCTTCCCCTGGCGGACTTGTTCGGTGAGGTCGCGCCCGTACTTGTCGAGCAGGGGGGTTGGCATCCGCCGTTCGGCGTCGCCGTCCTCGTCGTCGAGTTCCGCCACCGAATCAAAGTCATCGAAGAGGAATTCGTCGAACGCGTCTTCTTCGTCTTCCATCTCCTCAAGCAGGCGCTCAATCCACGCCGCCAGGCTGATGCCCTGCCGGGCTAGCACGCGTGCGGCGACTCCTTCGCCTTCCTGTAGCAGCGCGATCAACGCCTGCTGCTCGGATACGAACCGGTCGCCCGCGTCGTCGGCCAGGTACACGGCCATCGCCAGCACGCGGTGGGTGCGCGGCGTGAGCGGTGGCCAATCGCTGACCGCGTCATCGCCCGCGCCGACCTCGCGCCGGATCAGGTTGCGGACTTCGCGCGGTTCCAGGCCCGCCTCGATCAGCAGACGCGCCGCCATGCTGCCGGGCACCTGGGTCATGGCGTTGAACAGGTGCTCGGTGCCGATGAAGTTGTGGCGGAGCCGCGATGCTTCCTGGATTGCGCCTTCGAGCAACGGGCCGCAGCGTTTGCGGATTTCCTGTTCGCTGATGTCCAGCGGCGACTGTGGCATACCCTTTTCCCTACTTCTCTTGCGGATATGCCCCAAGTATACCGCGTCCTGACCATCTCGCAGCTTTTTGGCGAGCGGCGGTTGGGGGTTGGGGGATAAAATGGGTGATGCGTTAATGGTGCTGAGGCACCCCCCTACAGCATGACCTTGCCCCCGTCCACGTTGATTGCCTGGCCGGTCAGGTATGCCGCTGCGTCCGAGCACAGGAACAGCACCAGCCCCGCCACGTCCTCCGGCTGGCCGAGCCGCCCCAGGGGGATGTCCGCCAGCCATTTTTGCATCTGGGCGGGGTTGCTGCGTGATTCGGCGGTCATTTCCGTCTCGATCACGCCGGGGCAGATGGCGTTAACGCGGATGTTGTGCGCGGCGAACTCGCGGGCGCACTCCTTCGTGAAGCTGATCAGCCCCGCTTTGCTGGAGACGTAAGGCGCGCGGTTGGGCAGCGGGATGTTGTGCCCGGCGATAGAGGCGATGTTCACGATCACGCC
>CAZSXY010000039.1:22846-29294 GCA_964611395.1 uncultured Anaerolineaceae bacterium
GGTTGGGCAGCGGGATGTTGTGCCCGGCGATAGAGGCGATGTTCACGATCACGCCACCGCCCGCCGATGGCCTTGCCAATGCCCCGTCCGCCGCCGGTCACCAGGGCTACTTTGCCGGTCAAGTCCACTGAGAAATTCATAAGCAGTCCTCACGTGTAGAGATCATGTTCGGGGGTTGGCGAACGACGGCTGGCCTCACTCCAGGCGGAACAGGCACGTGCCCGCGTCAATCATGCATTCGGCCAATGGCGTCTCTGCATCGGCTTCGCGCACGGTAAAGACCGCGCCGGGGGTGTCGGCAATCCAGAAGTAGCGGCTGGCAACCCCCGTGCGGAACCATCCTAAGAAGCGTGCACACACGGTGCGATCGGGGGGCGTGCGGACGCCTTCGGCGGTCACAAGCTGGTAACAGGTGCCCGGCTCCATCTGCGCGGGTGACGCGAGCAAATCCGGGCGATCCCACTGGGCCGCTTCAAAGCGCCGCACCCCGCCATCAGGCAGCGCCTGCTCGAAGACCAGCCCGCTAATGTCGAGCGTTCTGCCGGAGATATTGACCAGCAGCACGTCGCTGGCGTTGTATGCCAGCAGGATGTCGGGAGCGGGGGGCAGCGCGGTCGGTGTGGCGGTCGGTCCGGGCGTTGGCGTGGGCGGGATACGCGCTATATCCGTATAGATGTCGCACTGCCCGGCAGCGATCGCGCACGTGGCCAGCGGCTCCGCATCCGGCGCAGTGCGCACCGTGAATACAGCCGCCGGGTCATCAGCGATCCAGAAGATGCGGTCGTCGATAATGGAGCGGAAATAGCCCAGGAAGACCGGGCAAACGGCGCTTTCAGGTGGCATTTGCAGGGTCGTGCTCGTCACCAGTTGGAAACATCCACCGGGGCGCATCCGGGCGGGCGGATCGATGATGCCTTCGCGGTCCCACAGGGTGGCCTGGAACAGGCGTGTGGCCCCGTCACCAAGCGACTGCTCAAACACTAGGCGGCTGATGTCGAGCGTTTCGCCGGAAATGTTCACCAGCAAGAATTCATCGGCGTTGTAAATGAGCCGGATGTTGGGTTCTTTGCCGGGTTGGAGCGGGGTCGTCGTGATCGTCGGCGGCAGCGTAGACGTTGGCTCCGGGGTGGCGGTTCGCGTCGGTGATGGAATTTCGATGGGCGTTTCGGTGACCGTCGGCGCGGTGGTTGGGGTCGCCGTCGGAACGCGTGTCGGCGTGGCTTCTGGCGTACCGGTCGGCGCGATGGCGATGGCTTCGTCGTCGGCAGGTGTGGCGGAGCGGGCGGCCTGCGCGTCTGCCGTGAGGTCTGTGGTTGTGGCCTGCGCGGTCGGCGTTGTCCTGGTTACGTCATCCGTTGGCGTGACATCGCGGGTGTTGCTGCTGGCAAGACCGGTTGGCCCGCCAGATGCAGTCTGGTCGTCCGTGTCGCGCGTGCCCATGATGACGGCTGCCGCCCCCAGCGCCACCAGAATCAGCAGCACGAGCAGCAGTCGCACACGGGTGCGGCGGCGTGAGCGCGACTTTTCCGGCGCTGATGGCGTGCTGTCCAATGCCGCGCGAATCGCGGCGGCGCTGACGGCGGGCGCATCCGGACCGGTCAGGCCCAGCTCGCGCGGATCGGCATACGAATTAAGCAGGGCATCGAGATCGCTCCCATCCAGTCCGAGCGTTCCGTCGGCCAGGGTGCGCAAGGCTTCTTCGTCCTGTTTTTGCCTGCGACGCCGTGCGAAGCGCGCTGCCAGCCCCGTCAGTCGAGATTCGGTGACCGGTTCCGCCGTTTTGGGCGTTGGCGCGGGGGCCGGATGCGACGGGCGCGCAGGTTGTGAGTCTGGCTCCTGCTCCGGTGGCATACCGGTATACGCCCGTTCCAGCGCGGCGACGAATTCCGCGCCGGTGTGATACCGCTCGGCGGGTTCTTTGGCCAGGGCGCGTAAAATGACCTGTTCGACGGCAGGCGGCAGGTCGGGGTTGTACAGCGTGGGCGCGGGGGGCGGATCGCTGACGTGCTTGAGCGCCACGCTCATGACCGACGGGTCATCAAACGGAACGGTGCCGGTTGCCATCTCATAGACCACCACGCCAAGCGAATACAGGTCGCTTTGCGGGACGGCTTTGGCAGAGGATACGGCCTGTTCGGGGGCGATGTAGTGCGCGCTGCCGAACGTGTCCCCTGGCGTGCCTTCCGGCACGTTCAATGCCAGCCCGAAGTCCATCAGGATCGCGCGTCCGCTGCGGCGCTCGAGCATGATGTTGGACGGCTTGATGTCGCGGTGAATGACGCCGTGTTCGTGCGCGTAGTCGAGGGCGCTGGCAATATCCCGCGTGATGCGGATGATCGTATCGGGGGGCAGGTATTCCCCGCGTCCGGCATACTCGCGCAGCAGGGTGCGGAGGTCTGTGCCTTCGAGGAGAACCTGCGCCATGTAGTAAATGCCTTCGCTGCGCCCGAACTGGTAGATGCCGACGATGTTCGGGTGGCGCAGCCGGGCAATGGCGCGGGCCTCGGTCTGGAAGCGCCGCGCGTATTCCGTTTCATCCATGGTCGCCAGTTCGCCGCTGATAACCTTCACGGCAGCGTAGCGATCCAGGTTTTCGTCATAGCCGACATACACGCGGGACATACCGCCCTGGCCCAACAGGCCCTGGATGGTGTAGTCGCCTAGCTTCTTTCCAATGAGCGGATCGCCAGCAGCCATAGAATTCCCTAACCCGGTGGCATGGAGTCGGTCGCATCAACACGCGGCACGGAACATGCATTAGTATACCCCACTCCCGTAGCGCGCAGAAATGGGACATTAGCGGGATGGTGTGCTGGCGAGAGGCAGCAATTGGGGCGCAAGCGGGCACTTCTTGTGCCCCGAATCGTTGGCCTGCCTGTGATGCTCGTGCGCGGGTAGGGTTACGCCCCCCACGCCGGAATCAGGGTCGGAATGCCGTCGATGGCGATCAACCAATGCGGCACCCAGCCGATGCCGAACACGCCCAGGTGAATGTCTTTCTTGTACGGCGTGATGCGATAGTCCTCGACCAGGCTGCCGATGCGCGCCCACTTGTCGTTGATGCGGCGCAGTTCCTCTTCCATCTCCATCTGCGTTTCGTCGAGCTGCTGCTCCAGCTCTGCGATGAGCTGCTCGGCATCGTACACGTCGTCGAGCGCTTGCTGGCGGAAGCGGCGCGTGCGGCTCATCCGCGACAGTGTATACGTGGTGCGCCCGCGCAGCAGGCTCAGCACCGATTCACCCGTCGTCCACATTTCCTCGTTGCGCAGCGCTTCAAGCTGCTGTTGTTCGGCGGCGAGATCGCGGGCCGTCCGCCGTAATTTCGCCTCGAGTTTGTCGAAAATCTTGTCGTACCGGTCGACGATCTTATCGACTTCGGCATCGCGGCGTTGGCGGGCGATCCCGTGCGCTTCGACGAGAAAGTCGCGGCGGTGCATCCCCGGCGCGCCGTACAGGTCCAGTTCCGGGTTGTGCATGATGGACAGCGCCACCGTCTTGTAAAGGTAATCGACCAGCTCGTTTTGGAGCGCTTTCATCCGTCGTGCGTCGGTCAGGCCGGGCGCGAGATCGCCGTAAGCGGCTTCACCGAACGGCTCAGCCCCCAGGTCGCGCGGATTGGTGTAGGGGGCGTGGTGTTCATCCCAATGGATCAGCCCGGCGCGCGCGACGTCCGGAACGTGATAGGCGTAATGCCCCACGTCGCTCACGCCGGACTTGCGGTCGGCGAAGCGCACATCAGCCTGGGCCAGCAACACCGGTTGGTAAGCCAGCAGCGCGTCGTCGAATCCGCTCGCCCGCATCCCCGTGCGGCGCTCCCAGTCTTCGACCGCAGCTTCCAGCGAAATCACCGACGGCAAGAAAAACTGCGCAACCGTCGATGGGAGCGGCGGTGGCGTCCTGTTGAGGCCTGGGGGCAGGTGCGGGCCGCCCCGGTGACGCGCGTCCTCGTCCGGCAGCGACGCCGGGCGTGCTGGCGCGATGTCCTCCGGCAGCGTCGCGGGGGGTGGCGTGGCCTGTCGTGGCGGCATTTCCGGAAGGGTATCCGGCGGCGGCGGGGTCGTGCGAGCGCTGGCTACCCTGGCGGCGGAGGGCGGGTAAACGGGGTGCTGGCGCTGACCGGCCATCAGCGTGCGGATTTGCTGGCGGGTCAGCGGCCCGCGCAGGTAGCTCATCGCCCAGCGGGTGTGCATCGGCACCGGCCCGCCGCGGTCGTGGACGTTGTGCATCACGAACACGCGCGGATCGATGTTGCTCAACAGGCTGTCCACGTCGTCGATATCGAACGCATCCTCTGTGGTGGCGATGCTCTCCAGTCCGCCAAGCACCTTGTTCTTGTCGTTTTCGGTCTGCAACTTGCCGATGAACCACGTCCCGGCGTTGGCCAATCCCTTGTAATCAATGTCTGCGGGGTTTTGCGTGGCAAGCACCAGGCCCAGCCCGAACGCCCGCGCCTGTTTGAGCAGGCGCATGATCGGCTCTTTGCTGGGCGGATTGTACGGGTGTGACGGGAAGAAGCCGAAGACTTCGTCAAAATAAAGGAGCGCGCGCAGGCTCGTCGTACCGCTCTGGGTGCGCATCCACGCGAGCATGTTTTCCAGCAGCAGCGTGACGATGAACATGCGCTCGGCGTCGCTCAGGTGCGCGATGTAGAAGATGCTCACGCGCGGTTTGCCTTCCGGCGTGTAGAGCAGGTTGGGGATGTCGAGCGGCTCCCCTTGAATCCAGCTTTGGAAGCTCGGCGCGGCGATGATGTTGTTGAGTTCCATTGCCAGCGCGAACCGGTCTTTTTCAGGGAAGACCGTGTTCACGTCGAACACGCCCAGCTTGGTGAACGGGGGCTTTTGAACCTGCAAGATCACGTCTTCCAGCGACAAATCCTGCCCGCGCCGCCACGCGTGCTCAAAGATGTTGCTGATCAGCACGTGTTCGCGGTCTTTGACCGGCTCGACGTAGCGCCCGATCAGCGCCAGCAGCGCGATGACGATGCCGCTGATTCGCTCGCGGTGGAACTCGTCTTCGCCCGGCTGCCAGCCGTCCTGGGGCGCTTGCATGGCGTCCAGGATGCTGATCGGCAAGCCCGCGTCTGATCCCGGCGTGTAAATGCTGAAGCGGGCGTTCTGCTTGAAGGCCTGCACACGCTCCGGCGTGATGTCCCAGCTTGCCAGCCCATTGCGCCACTTTTGCGCCACTTCGGCGGCGTACTCCGGCACGTCCAACCCGGCGCGGCGGGCGTCGTCGATGTTGACCCAGGGTTCGAAGTCCTCCGGGCGCAGGTTGGGGAAGGTCAGCAGCAGGTTGGTGATGTCGCCTTTGGGGTCGATCACGATGGACGGGATGTTATCCATCACCGCTTCTTCGAGCAAGGTGATGCACAGGCCGGTTTTGCCGCTGCCGGTCATGCCGAGCACGACGGCGTGCGTCGTCAGGTCGCGCGAGTCGTAGTAGATCACATCATCGACCATGCGGCGCGCGACGGGGTCGAACCTCCGGCCCATGTAAAACGTCGTGGGTGCTTCAATAAATGGCATGGGACTCTCACCTTTCGGTGTGGTGTCGAACAATGACTTGTGGATGTTCCAATGGTAGCACGAGTTTTCTAGAATGAGGAAGTTGGGGTGGGGGCGTGTGGGGATTAATGCGGGTTTCAACGTTTGCGAAGTAAAGAAATCTATCCTCTTTCTTTGTATTGAATTGTTTGTACTGGAAACTGACATGTTGAAAACCAACTTAGGATATAATATAGTTACATTGTGATTATCTTAATATAAATCCTAGCAGGAGAGGGGGCTGTGATGGCTTGGGATGATCGCCTAGACGATCTTCAAAAGGCTGCTGCAGGTCACGTCGGTAAGCATGCACGCTTGCTCGCTGGGCCGGGCACTGGAAAATCTCTTGTCTTGGCACGTCGGGTTATAAAGTTGGTGACGGTAAATGGGGTGGATCCGCAGAGAATAATAGCGCTGGTATTTACAAGAGTGAATGTATTTGATTTGAGGTGTAGTATCGATCGGGAATTCAAGGAATTCGATATAGAAGAGCGCCCCAAGGTCAGGACCCTTCACTCCTATGCTTTGGAGCAATTGCTGAGAAATTCGAGTCTAATTACCTCTTTGCCCAAACCTCTCCGAATCGCTGATGATTACGAGGAGAATGAGTTTATCTTAGGGGATTTGTACAAGAACTTGGGTCTCAAGAATAGGCGTGAGGCCAAGAGCAAATTCTCAGATTTAGCAGCGGATTGGCAGAGCTTGAAAGCGGCTGGAGGGGGATACCTGCCTGCTGATCCTCGGTTTATAGGCGCTTGGCAAGAGCATCGAGGAATTTACGGATATGTCCTACGACAAGAATTGGTTTGGCAGCTGAAGCGAGCCTTAGAGCAATACTCAGATTTCGACTTATGGATAAATCAATTAGAAGACGCCTAATCCAAGCGGCGTAAAAGCGTCCA
>CAZSXY010000040.1:0-6067 GCA_964611395.1 uncultured Anaerolineaceae bacterium
TAGTACCGCTTGACCAGTGAACGGTAGGCTGTCGGCTGGCGTGTTTGCAACGTCTGGTACTCTTCCCGGCACTTGCGAACTTCCTCGAGATCCACGCGGGCAACGCAGTAGCCCTCGCGCGGGTCTCCGCTTTCGGGGTCTTTTTCCTCAACCAGCGACGCATGAACCTTGCCGCGCGGGCCGACAATCATGCTCTCACCCCCAAAGGTAAGCGTCACGTCTTCACCCACGCGGTTTGACGCCGCCACAAACAGGGCGTTTTCCAGGGCACGGGCCTTGACAAAGGTGCGCCAGGCATCGATTTGGCCCTTTTCCCAGTTCGCAAGTACGCACAACGATTCCGCCCCATCCATGGTCAACGAACGGGCAACTTCGGGATAGGCTAAGTCCCAGCCCAGCATCAGACCAATGTTGCCAATTTCCGTTTCAAAAACGGGCAAGCGGAAGCCCTCGCGAAACGCCATGCGCTCCTCGCCGCGCAGATGCAGCTTGTTGTACGAACCAACAAGCTCACCGTCGGGGCCTACCAAAACCGCCGAGTTAAACAGCACGCTCTCGACCCGTTCCTTCGTCACGAGGCCAAAAGCGATGTAGACACCGAATTCCGCCGCCCGTTGCGCCATCACGTTCACTGACGGTCCTGGTACACGTTGCGCCAGTTCGGTAAAGCGCACGCCCAGCTCATAACCGCTGGTTACCAGTTCGGGGAAAACGATCAGGTCAACCTTTTGCTGGGACGCGATCTTGGACACAAAGTCCGACATCTTCACAAGATTGTCTTCCGGCTCGCCCAAAGCCGGTTTCATTTGGACAGTTGCGATTGTGATTTCACGCATGGGTTCTCCTCATTTGGGGGAAACGTGCATTTCGTCGCCGTAACGGGGGCGAAATCTCTATTGCTCAGCGATTTAATGTAGCGTCAAAGGTGGTGACTTGTCAAATGAACACCCGTGTATCGAACGGATGAGCGCCCCACCGCTTTGCCGTGCTGTGCTGCTCTTCACATCATACCGGTTCGCGGGTAGGACAACCCGCCTGCCCACCCTCCACGATACCCGGATCACCCCTCAACACGTTCGTGCTGAGCAAATTCGCCTGTGCTCATTTAGCGTGGCAGCTTTTCCAAAATATTTTGCAAACCAACTGGCAATGGGGATTCAACGACTATGTATTCACCGGTCTCCGGTAGCGCAAACTCAAGCGAGGCCGCGTGAAGAAAATGCCGCTTCATTTTGATACGCTGTTTGCGATGACCGTAGACGTTATCCCCTACCACCGGATGCCCGATGAATGCCATGTGCACGCGGATTTGATGCGTGCGGCCAGTTTTCGGAAATATCTCCAAAAGGCTGTGATTGGCGTAGAATTCCAGCACACGAAACTCGGTCACGGCTTCGCGCCCCTGACGCGTCACGGCCATGCGCTTACGCTGTTTGGGGTCCCGGCCAATGGGCGCGTCGATCACGCCTTCTGCCGTGCCCGGCGCACCCTCGACCAATGCCAGATAACGCTTGGTGACGGTGCGTGCCTTGAACTGGGCACGCAGGCTCTCCAACGCAAGGCTGGTCTTCGCAATCAAAATGATGCCAGATGTTTCTTTATCGAGTCTGTGGACAATACCGGCGCGGCCGGCGTCGCTGAACGCGGTTACTTGGGGCCACTTTGCCAATACTGCGTTCACCAGCGTCCCAGATGTGTGCCCGTACGCTGGATGGATGACCATCCCGGCAGGTTTGTCAATGGCCGCAACGTGTTCGTCCTCGTAAAGCACCACAAGCGGAATGTCTTCCGGTTGCGGCGGCGAATCATCTTCCGGCACAGGTATGTGAATGCGCACCAATTCCCCTCCCTCCAGGCGGAGAGAGGGCTTTGCGGGCCGCTCGTTGATCGTAACAAACCCATTCTGAATCAGATTCTGAATTTGCACCCGTGACAGATCATCAAAACGATTCGCCAAAGCTTTGTCAAGACGTTCACCCACCTCTGTCGCGACAAATTCAAAGCTCTTGTACGTCTCACTCATACGCAATGCTCCATAGAATTTACGCCAGGGGACACCCTACGTTAGCGGGGTGGGGAATGGCGCTTACCCCCCTTCTAGATTATACTCACCCTCAATACGGTCATGGCCCTGGTGTCAGAAGGAGCATAGCCTCAGCACCCTGCCAGACGCGGCTCTTTAACAACTTCAGGTCGCAGGTTGCCGTGGGAAGGCCGCGACGTAAAACCTGAACCGCGCCAAAGAGAGAAAGACCTTCCAGGCCCGGACGGGGCCTTCAGGGCGTAACGTGGGCCGGTGGGCCGAGCGTGCCCTGAGAAGCTCCCTGCTTTAGCGGGGAGAGTCGTCACTGCATCCACGCAACACTCTCGTTAGAATGCTAGCCAATACCCGACTTGTACCAAAGGAGATTTGCGTGGCTCCAAACGATCGATTCGTGTCCGAAACGATGTTTCACGTTCGATACGCTGAAACCGATGCGATGGGAATTACCCACCACTCCAATTACATTATCTACTTTGAAGAGGCCCGCAGCCACTATTCCCGCGTCGTAGGAGCCGATTATGCCGAATTTGAACGCAGCGGGTACTGGTTGACCGTTGCCGAAGTCCATGCCCGTTATATTGCGCCAACGCGCTACGCCCAGCGCATTACGGCAAAATGTTGGGTCGAAGAACTCAAGAGTCGCGGCGTGACGTTTGGTTACGAAATCGTCGATGCGACCACCGGGCAGGTGTGCGTCACAGGCTACTCCAAGCACATTTGTATCAACCACGACGGCAAAGTAGTACGCCTTCCGGCAAAATGGCTCAACACCATGAAACAGAACCAGCCACTGCCGGACGCAACCACCGAGTCCTAAAGCGTCACTTCCTGTCCCATTTCGGACACATCGTAGCCGGGTTGTGCCGCTACGGCAGCTTGAAACTCATCGTCACGCAACAACGCAATCACGTATTGGATCATGGGCAAATCCCAAAAGCGTTCGGGTATCACCAGGTCATAGCGCTCAAATGTGACCGGAATGAAGTCCAATTCCAGCGCGATCGCCGCATTACGGATCCCCATGCCGCAATCCGCACTCCCCGACGCGACCGCCGCCGCCACCGCCAGGTGAGTATACTCTTCGCGGTCATACCCATCGACTTCATCGGGGGCAATGCCACGCCGTTCCAACTCGTAGTCCAGCAACACACGAGTTCCTGCGCCACGCTGCCGGTTCACGTAGCGCACCCGCGTCAGGTCATCTAGTGATTGGATGCCCTCAGGATTACCAGGCGCAACGATCAACCCCTGCTCTCGATGGGCAAACGTGATGACGCGCACCGGCATCGTGCCCAGCGTGCGCTTGATGTACGCCATGTTGTACTCGCCGGTTTCCGGATCGAGCAAGTGAGTGCCTGACATATGCGCGTGGCCTCGCCGCTGCGCCACCAACCCCCCAAGACTGCCAACATTAGCCGACGCTAACCGGTAGCCGGGAAATCGAGCAGCCAGGTACTGTCCGAGCAAATCCAGCATCGGATCATGGCTTCCGATAGCAACAACCGTGCGGCGAATCGCTTCCCGTGGCCGGAAGAGCATGATCTCTACAGAGCTTCCCGCGTCCACCCCCTCGCTGAAGCGCGGGATATGCAACAATCCGTCAGCCCTTACAAGCGACGTGATCACACCGGCTCCACGCGCCAACGGAGTCACAAGGACTTGATCGCCAACCTGGCCGACGGTCACGCGCACAAAATCATCATCCCCGGTGGGCGAAACCACTTTGCGTGTCAAGATGCCATTCACTCGTTCATAGTCAGGCGGCGATTGACCCAGCCATAGGTGGAGCAATGGGCGGATAAAGATTTCGCCCGTCAGCGCCGCCGACACAGGGTAGCCGGGCACACCGATGACCGGCACGTCCCGCACCAAGCCTATGATGACCGGGTGTCCTGGCCGGACGGCAACCCCATGCACGAGTAGAGTCCCGATTTCGCGTATTGCCTGCGCGGTGAAATCACGCGATCCCGCCGATGAGCCGGATAAAACCAGCACCAGGTCGTGACCGGCGCTCGCATCCAGGATCGCTTGTTTGATGGCTTCCGGATCATCCGGCAATGCCCGCCAGCGGGTAAACTCACCCCCTGCCTCACGCACCTGAGCGCCCAACACGATGCTGTTATATTCGATCACATCGCCAGGTTTCGGATCCGCTGTTGGGGCGACCAACTCCGACCCTGTGGGCAAGACGGCGACGCGAGGTTTTCGCCGCACCACCACCTCAACATGACCACATCCCGCAATCGCCCCCAGATCATGTGGGCGTAACACGTGGTTAGCGGGCAAGACCAATTCCGTTGCCACCATGTCTTCCCCCATCATGCGCACGTGTTGCCACGGCACGACAGGAGCGCGTATTTCAATCGTGCTGTCATCAACCGGCTGCGTATGCTCGATCATAATCACGGCATTGGTCACATCAGGCAGCGGCGCGCCGGTATTGACCGGCACAGCCTGTTCGGGCACACGCAAGCGGATCGGGCGGGTTTCTGTCGCACCGCGCGTGTCCGCGGCGCGAACGGCGTACCCATCCATAGCGGCAGCATGATAATGGGGCGAACTCACCTTTGCCCAAATCGGCTCAGCCACCACGCGCCCCAACGCCTCATCCAGTCCGATCCGCTCGCCCGGCAGCGGAGCCAGCTTACCGGCGGTTTCCAACGCCGCCCTGAGCTGCGCCTGGGCTTCAGCCATCGGGATATCCTCAAGGTAAATATTGCGATCGCTCGCCTGCATACTCTCATCCGCCATCAGAATAACACCGCCTCTCCCCAGGCCCCTTCCCGCAGGCCGGTGGCGTTCAAAGGAACCTTTAGCAAGCCACTTGCACCTACCAGTGTAAAGATCAGGTTGCTCTTACCAAACACCGGTTCGGCCCATTGGTCACCATCGCGCTCCACAATACGCACCGGCACATAATCTTCGCGCCCCGCTACCGATGGAACATTCACCGCCACCCTAACCGGCACGCGAATCTGGCGCGGCGCTTCCGCGTTCATAAGGCCCGCGATTGCTGGTACGCCGAACAACGTGAACATCACCATCGCCGATACCGGATTTCCCGGAAGCCCGATGATGGGCTTACCGTCGACCACCGCCAGGATCGTTGGTTTGCCGGGCCGGGCCGCCACGCCATGAACCAGCACACCGGGTTCCCCCAGGCGATCAAACGTGGCAGCAGTCATGTCGCGCACACTGACGCTGCTCCCCGCCGTCACGACCATCATATCAGATTGCGGCAGGGCGGCGATCAAAGCCTGATAGAGTGCATCGGGGACGTCAGGAATGATGGCATGCACCGCTGTAGCAGCGCCCGCGCGGTGGCAGAGTGCCTGGATCGTCCCGCTGTTGATATCGCGGATTTGTCCGGGTTCCAGCGTTTGTGTCTCCGGAGGTACAAGCTCATCGCCCGTCGAAAAGATATGCACACGTGGGGGTCTGGCAACAGGAATATCGTGCGTGATCCCCAACGCCAGCAACGCGCCAACATCCTGCGGCTGAACCAAATGGCCCGCGGGCAAGATTTCCGAATCAGGTTCCACGTCCTCGCCAATTTGAAGCGCATTTTCACCGGGCGCGACAGGTTTGAGCACCTCGATCGTGCGGTCGTCGAAGTGCTGAGTATGCTCAACCATCACGACGGCATCGGCTCCCGGCGGCAGCATCCCCCCCGTATGGATGAGCGCGGCAGACCCCGCCCGCACTTCAACAGACGCAGCCTGCCCCATCAACACCTCACCCACCAGGTCCAGATAAGCCGGCAGCGAATCGGATGCACCAAAGGTATCCGACGCTCGGACCGCATAGCCGTCCACAGTAGACCGCACAAATGCAGGAAGCGCCTCTGGACTGCGTATGGATTGGGCCGTCACACGTCCAAGCGCTTCGCGGGCACTGATGAGCTCGACGCCCACCCGGTGCTGCACATGCGACCACCACAGTTCGCGTGCTTCATCCGGGGGCTTGACCTCAAAAAATTCTGGCATTCCGCTTTTCCTCTACCAAGCTTCCTCAGGCTTTTAG
>CAZSXY010000040.1:6167-27887 GCA_964611395.1 uncultured Anaerolineaceae bacterium
CTCAAAAAATTCTGGCATTCCGCTTTTCCTCTACCAAGCTTCCTCAGGCTTTTAGCTCGACTTTGCACATGACAATTTTCGCTTATGGTTCCTTGGCTAGAGAAAACTGTCAAAGCCTGTCAGACTTTTCGAATATCGGTGAAATCTCAAGACATTCGAAAAGTCATCGGGGCAGTTTGGGCTCACCGAAAAGGCCCAAAGATTATGATTGTTAAGATGTACAAAGTCGAATTTAGATGATCACCAGAAAAGCGGCGTTGCACCCCAACGCCGCCGAAACAAGCATCACCTGAAAGGGTTTGACATACTGGCTACGATAAGAGCATGCTCAATGATACTGCATTGAGCGCAAGCATCAACACAATACCCAACAAAAACAACAAGGTCTGCCTCAATCCACCGGAGGCAGCTTCAATTTCGGGTGGGATATACTGATAATAGCGGCTTTTGTCCGGCTCCGCGACCGGGCGGGCCGCTTCAGTAGCCAGGCCCTCAAGCGAGTCGCTTGACCAGGATTGTGGCTCAGAACCCGACTCTGCCTCCCAGTCTGACAGTTCGCCGGACAGTACGCCACCACCCAACTCCGGAGCATCCCCGGCAAATTCCGGCGTATCCGTTGATATGTCATCAAACGTGATGCTATCCCGGAGAGAACGCTCAAAACTGTTTACCGCCCCGGGAGCATCACCGCCTGCCCCCCATACATCAAAGCTGCCGGGTTCTGCGTCATGCGCTGAGGTGGCAGGAGCCTCTGCTGGTTCATCGGCCCAGGTCAACCCCGCAGAAGGATCCGGCGCAATCGGAGTCTGTCCACCTAACACAGGTGGCTCGTCAAGGGCGAAAGGCCCGGCATCCACCACGAACGAGGTATCGCCGAATTGCACCGCGTCTCCCGCACCAGAAAATGGCAAAGCATCAGCACCTGTTGGCCCGGTCGGGATATCGCCGCCCGTCGCAGGTTCGGTGTCGCTAAGGTTGAGGCCCTCGACCCAGGCATCATAATCTTGCGGCGAAGGAAGATCGACATTCCGTCCACTGCCGTAGACTGCCGGCCCATCTTCTTTTCCCCACTCAACGCTGGTTGGGGGACGGTAGGAGTCATCGTCACTGGGAGGCGCTTCGAACGGAAGCGTTGGTTCAAGGGACAACCAGTCTTGATCTTCTTGTTGTCCGGGCTGGTCACCGGCAACATCACCAGCTACCATTGGCGGCGTCCCGAAAGCTTGAGCACTGCTGGCGTCGCCATTCGACCATGAATCGTCACCACTGGCAAACAGTGGCGGCGAGAAATCATCCGGTGGCGCGGCAAAGGGAGCCACCGTGGATGCTGAATCCTCAGGCGCGCCGGGTGCACCAGGGGACTGCTGGGCCGCAATCTGCTGATTGACCTTTTCAAGTCCCTTCCTGGCCTTTTCATTATCAGGATTAATCGCCAGCACATTTTCAAGGCAAATCTGCTGCTCTTCCAGCGTATCAACCAGCGCACTCAGATAAAGCCACGCCTTTTCGTTGAGTTCGTCCTCCTCGACGATCGCCAGCAACATGGAGCGGGCTTCTTCTCTACGTCCCGCGCGAAACGCGTTCACGGCTTGTTGCACTTGTTGGTCAGTAGGGGACATCTGCGTCTGCCTTGTCCTAACAAACCTGCGGGTTGCCCCCGATCACAAAGCGGGGTCAACTGCTACATGAACGTACACCGGGAAACAGCCCCCGGTGTACGTATCATACCACAAGCATCAGCCTTGAGAACAGAACCCTGGCCGCCTAGAACAATCCAACAATCTTGCCGTTCTCATCAATGTCGACATCCATATACGCCGGATGCGTTGGCAAGCCAGGCATCGTGCTCATAGTCCCCAAAAGCGGATACACAAAGCCCGCCCCAACACTGGCGCGTACTTCGCGGACCGGAACAGTAAAGCCTGTTGGTACACCTTTGAGGTTCGGATCATGGCTCAGGCTCAAATGAGTCTTAGCCATGCAGATGGGCAACTTGTTAAAACCAGCCTCTTCGTAGTACTGGATTTGCTTTTCGGCCAGCGGCTCAAAGACCACGCCATCGGCCCCATAGACTTCCCGGGCAATGATCTCGATCTTCGTCTTGATCGGCAGCCCCAGGTCATACAGGAACTTGAAATTGCTCGGCTTCTCGCAAGCGGCAACCACAGCCTCGGCAAGTTCCAGCGCCCCCTGACCGCCCTGCGCCCAGTGGTCGGACATGACCGCAGCTTCTGCGCCGGCAGCTTCCGCAACACGTTTCACCAGTGCGGTTTCCGCTTCGGTATCAGCCGAGAAACGGTTGACCGCCACTACAACCGGCACGCCAAACTTGCGCGCAATCTTGATATGGTGCGCCAGGTTTTCAACGCCCTTTTCCAACAACTCCAGGTTCTCTGTCATATAGGCTTCATCAAGCGGAGCGCCTGGCGTAACTTTCGGCCCGCCGCCGTGCATCTTGAGGGCGCGAATCGTCGCAACCACGACCACAGCATTCGGGATCAAACCTGAGTAACGGCACTTGATGTTGAAGAACTTTTCCATGCCGATATCAGCCCCGAAGCCACTCTCGGTCACGACATACTCGCCAAGCCGCAGCGCAATCTGATCGGCGAGGATGCTGCTGTTCCCGTGCGCGATATTGGCAAATGGGCCGGCGTGAACAAATGCGGGTTGGCCTTCGAGCGTCTGCATCAAGTTAGGCATGAGGGCATCCCGGAGCAACACCGTCACCGCGCCCGCAACACCCAGGTCTTCGAGGGTGACGGGTTTGCCAGCCTTCGTACTCCCGATCATCGCGCGCCCTACACGTTGACGCAGGTCGCGCAGGCCCGTCGTCAAGGCCAGGATCGCCATCAACTCACTGGCAACCGTAATGTCATATCCCGTTGCACGCGGGAAAATAGGACTCGGAGACCCATCCCGCAGCTTGTCATCGTTGAACCCGATCTTGATCTGGCGCAACGAACGATCGCAGACATCGACCACGCGGTTCCACGTAACTGTCTCAGGATCGATATCAAGCCGCTTGATGCCGCGCCGCGCAAGCGCTTCGTCACTCTGGCGGCTCTCGTGATACATCCGCGTGTCTATCGCTGCCGCCACCAGGTTATGCGCCACACTGATCGCATGAATATCCCCGGTCAGGTGCAGGTTAAAGTCTTCCATCGGGATGACTTGGCTGTAACCGCCACCGGCTGCACCACCTTTGATGCCAAATGTCGGCCCCATGCTGGGCTGGCGGATGCAAATGATAGCGTTATGCCCCAGACGTCCAAGTGCCTGGGTCAAGCCAATGCTGGTAGTCGTCTTACCTTCGCCGAGCGGCGTTGGTGTGATCGCGGTGACATCAATGTATTTTCCCTGGGGACGATCCTTAAATTTCTCCAACACCGACAGGTGCACTTTAGCCTTGTAGGCCCCGTACAAGTCGAGATCATCTTGAGTAAGTCCGAGTTTTGCCGCAATTTCCAGGATGGGGCGAAGATCTGCAGCCTGGGCAATCTCAAGATCGCTAGGAACTGATGAAGGGGTCATAAGCCATTCTCCGTAAACATATCCACAGAAGTCATTTCTTTGTGTCGTCTGCTGAGCCCTTCTAGCGCTTAGCATCCCGGTTGAGTGCACCACGCGAGTTTATCGCTGGCAGCAGCCAACACACTCTTATACTGTATGCCGCCCGGCCAGGACGCGCAAATGTAAATAGCCCTCAAAAAAGCAGGTACTTTGCAAGAAAAAATCCCAGTCAGCGCTGGGATTCACGCAAAGCCATACCGGGCGCACGCTCAAGCGCACATGTCTTTATCCATCCAGAATACCCATGTCCATGGCATCGTCATACCCGACACGGGAATCGGCATCAGAATCAATGGAAGCCGCGATCTCACCGAGATCATCTGGGTCAAATAAGCTATTGGCCAGACTCTCATCAACACCCTGGTCGAACAATGTCTCAAGATCGATGTCAGCAGAGGGTTCCATAGGCTGTTCTTCACCGGGTGCTTCCACCGACTCCGGCGTTTTGGTGAGAACGGCGTCGCTTCCTACCGGCTGTTCAGCTTCTTCGACCTCAGCGGAGACTGGCTCCTCCTCGACCAGCCTGGACAATGGCTCCGGAGTTCGCACCCTATAGGCGGCTTCACCCATCAGCGCGATCATTTCCTCGGCAGCGCGGCGGCCAAACATGGTTACCGGCCCAAATGCTCCACGATTCGACCCTTCGAACAACAAGCACATGAAGTAATGAATGCCCAGGGCCAGCCCAAAAACATCCAGCCGTTCGCCGTCGTAGTAATGCAACGTCCAGACCTCACCGCCAATTAAGGGCTTGATGTCGGACGCCCGTGCAAACGACGGCCCCATGATCGCTGCCAGCTTCTCCCGATCAATATACCCTGTCGCGCCCTGATCGATCAGCACGCGCCCCGTCCGATCTGCGAGGATGATGCCCATCGCGCCCACATCCCGCATAAGTGACAAGACCACACCCCTCAACGCCTCAATATCAATAGGGGGAACTGGCCCTAATGCATCTTCCTGGACGGCGGGAATTTCTTCCAAAGAAGCAGCCGCTGCGCCATCAAGAGCAATTCTCAAGCCGCGCAGGAAAGGCTCCGCCACCGGACGTATATAGTATTGAAACGGTACGCTTGCCAGGTCATCCGCAGACAAAACAGGGTCGCCATCCCTAGCAAGTACGATCACCGGTGTATCGAGACACGCATGTACTACCCGGCGTGCGAGTTCGACCCCGTGCATCTTCCCTGGAACCTGGTAGGCAGTGACTACCAGATCAATGCCATCCTCTTGAACTTCAACTAAAACGTCTTCGGCGGTAGGAACCTCGATCAGAATATACTGACGGTCCAGCAACGTCATCGCACCGCGTACAATGTGGGCAACTTCAGATGAAGAATCCACCACAACAATACGGGGAACTGCTCGCATAGCTCGCCACCCAGTCTGGCTAATTGATTAGCCCCTCACAGACCACACAAAACCACGCATTGCCAGCGCACCGGCATATACCATCATAACCCGATCCTAGCCTATTTATCCAACGTTGCAACCCTGATTCGTCAGTGGGATCAACGCAACCACGTTACATAGGTGCAAAATCACAAATCCTTCACATGTCGTTTCCAGCTCACTAGCCCCGCAAAGTTGCCACCAGGCGCTTCGGCATCAGCAGGCAATCTAGCGCGGCGTCAATGGACGGAAAAACCAGCTCGGCAGCCAGTAGCGCCGACTGCGCTGCCCCTTCCAGCCCAATGATCACAATCCCGATCACTGCCCCCTGCAACATCGCCACGTCATTCCGACCATTGCCGACAGCCACCGTATGATCGGGGCCAAGTTCCTCAAGAAATGCCCGCTTCTGCGAAGCGCCAATGCCTGGCCCCACACGCTTGACCGTCAACGGAAGGCCGGACATCTCGTTTTCGAGTGTCCCGTGTGTATCGGCGGACATGACATACACTTGCACCACGTCTGCCAACCGGGCGAGTCGCTCCCGCGTGGAAGGGGCTATTTTCCCACCCACAGCAAGGGTGCCGTTCATGTCAAACAGCACGTTTTCAATGCGAATCGTCTTCCATTCAGGAATTACCACTTCGATGCTCATTTGATGTTCATCCCCCTTAGGATCATGTCAGCATTGCCCTACTATGATACCGTCATTTCTGGCAGATACGGGCAGTGACATCCAGCAAAACAGCCGCCCACTCTTGACATGAAGGCCAGCACCATGGAGAATCCTGTCGTTGCGAACACCGGCGCTGTAGTATCGCCATGTCCTGCTGATGCTCTGGTATGCCTTTCTTGCACCAGCAAGGCTTGTAAGTAGAATGATGGGCGTCAAGAGTTGTTTTTCACGACAGCGCAGTTGTATGGCAATGCCCCGTCTGGGAAAGGAGCACAACTCATGGCGAGATCGCGGACGGAACTTATGGTTGATCGCTTGCGCGATCTCCAGGCCGCCACATCCGACATTGAAGCGTCGGCGATTGTAAGCATCGACGGGTTGATCATGGCATCATCGCTCCCGGCTGATATTGAAGATGATCGCGTTTCGGCTATGTCAGCTGCCATGCTCTCCCTGGGCGAGCGCATCGCCTCCGAACTGGGACGAGGGAACCTCAGCCAGGTGTATGTGCGTGGCAACAACGGGTTTGTGATCCTGATGTCTATCGGAGAAGAGGCCGTTCTGACCTCTCTGATCCATGAAGGGGCCAAGCTGGGACTGGTTTTCTTGGATATGAAACGTGCCGCAAACGATCTTGAGAAATTGGTCTAGCTGGTCGGGGCCTAACCCTCCAACCGGCTTCATCTTTCCATCCAGCAGCCTAACCGGCGGGGAGCAAAACGGCCATTGCCGTGCCCTCCCCGCCTCTCTTTATAGCATGATAGCATGAGCAATGAGGTGGCAATCCCATGCCCAAGTACATCTTCTGCACCGGTGGCGTAGTCAGCTCTGTTGGCAAGGGAGTAACCGCAGCGGCAATCGGACGCCTGCTGAAAGCGCGTGGCCTGAAAGTCGCCATTCAAAAACTTGACCCCTACCTTAACGTCGATCCTGGGACAATGAGTCCCTACCAGCACGGAGAAGTCTTCGTCACTGTTGATGGCGCTGAAACAGACCTCGACCTGGGACACTATGAACGATTCACCGACGAAAACCTTGACCGCACGTGCAATGTCACAACCGGCCAGATTTACGCCGAAGTGATCAGCAAGGAGCGGCGCGGCGATTTTCTAGGGGGAACCATTCAGGTGATTCCCCACATCACGAATGAAATCAAACGGCGCATCGCGTTGGTTGGGCAGGAAAGCAATCCTGATGTGGTCATCGTCGAGGTGGGCGGCACGGTTGGGGATATTGAAGGCCAACCGTTCCTGGAAGCGATTCGCCAGTTACGAACCGATGTCGGGCGAGAGAACACGCTCTATGTGCATGTCACATTCCTCCCCCACATCGGCGCGACAGGAGAACTGAAGACCAAACCAACACAGCACAGCGTGCGCGAACTGCGGGGCATTGGCATCCAACCACAGGTCATCATTGCCCGCACCGATCACCCCGTCAACGAGGAAATCATCAGCAAGATCGCCCGTTTCTGTGATGTGGAATCCCGCGCCGTCATCCCTCTCGAAACGACCGACAACATCTATGACGTGCCGCTGGTACTCGAAGATGCCGGTCTGGGTGATCACATCGTTGAGCAGTTGGGCCTCTCCACCACCTCACCCGACCTGTCGGCGTGGCGTGCCATGGTCGCACATATGCGGCAGGTTGAAACACCGCTTCGCATCGCGATGGTAGGCAAGTACGTTGAGCTGCACGACGCATACATGAGTGTCAAAGAAGCATTACTGCATGCTGCCGTCTTCAACGACCGCAAACTTGAAATCGTCTGGATTCCATCGGGCGATCTGGAGAAAAACAAGAGTCTGGATGTGCTTGGCACTGTGAGTGGTATCGTGGTGCCGGGAGGCTTTGGGTATCGTGGTGTCGAAGGGAAAATCCTTGCGGCACGCTATGCGCGCACACATCGCATCCCGTACCTGGGCCTATGCCTCGGCATGCAGGTCATGAGCATCGAGTTTGCACGCGGGGTCTTGGGCCTGGAAGATGCCAATAGCACCGAATACGAAAAAGCATGCGAACATCCCGTGATCGACCTCATGCCAGACCAGCACGACGTCGCGAACCTGGGCGGGACGATGCGGCTGGGGGCCTATCCGTGTGTGCTCAAGCCGGGGTCCAAGGCCGCTCAGGCCTACAAGACTGACATCATCCACGAGCGCCATCGCCATCGCTTTGAATTCAACAACCGCTATCGTGACGCATTTGAAACGCATGGCGCGGTATTCAGTGGGCTTAGTCCAGATAGCCGGCTGGTTGAGATACTCGAACTCAACGATCATCCCTTCATGGTTGGCAGCCAATTCCACCCTGAATTCCAGAGCCGACCCAATGCCCCGCACCCGTTGTTTCGGGCATTTGTCCAAGTGGCGATCGAATTCAGTGAACAGGCGCGGTCAACTCGAACTGGG
Organism: uncultured Anaerolineaceae bacterium; assembly: GCA_964611395.1. Taxonomy (GTDB): domain Bacteria; phylum Chloroflexota; class Anaerolineae; order Aggregatilineales; family Aggregatilineaceae; genus CAZSXY01. The sequence continues at coordinate 14,220 of CAZSXY010000040.1, forward strand.
AACCACGAAGCGGAGGCGCACGAGTGAATCTGCGTGATTTTATCGAGGCGATGCCGAAGGTCGAACTACACATTCACCTTGAAGGGAGCATTCAACCAGAGACACTACTCGTACTTGCCGAGCAGAACGGAGTAGCACTGCCGGCATCAGATGTAGACGACCTGCGTGCGTGGTACACTTTTCGCGATTTCGACCACTTCTTGTCGGTTTATTCGACCATTTGCTCGTGCTTGCAATCCCCAGAGGACTTCGCGCAGGTAACCTATGAATATGGCCAACAGATGGTTGAGCAAAACATCCGCTACGCCGAGGTCACGTGGTCTCCGACACAGCACATCAATCCCCAGCTCAGTTTTGAAGCCCTTTTAGAAGGGATCAACGCGGGGCGCATCAAAGCCGAGTGCGATTTCGGCGTCAAAATGCAATGGATTCCCGACATCGTTCGCTGCTTCCCCGATACAGCCGAACGCGTCGTTCGCTGGTTGGTCTCCTCCGCGGCCCGTGACGGTGGTGTCGTCGCCATTGGACTGGGTGGACCAGAAGCTGGCTTCCCCCCTGAGCTTTTCGAAGCTGCATTTAGACAGGCACGTGAACACGGGCTGCACAGCAACCCCCATGCTGGCGAAACAGTTGGCCCAGAGAGTGTCTGGGGCGCGTTTCACGCGCTAGGAGCCGAACGCATTGGCCATGGCGTTCGATCCGTTGAAGACGCCGCGCTGGTGGATTATCTGGTAACGCATCGAATTCCCCTCGAAGTAAGCCCCACCAGCAACCTCTGCCTCGGCGTCAGCGCAACCTACAAAGCACATCCCTTGCGCGAGCTGCTCGAAGCCGGAGTCGTCGTGACAATTAACTCAGACGACCCGGCGCTGTTCAACACGACACTCAACGACGAATACCTGCACGCCGTGCTCGATTGCGGCTTGACCCTTGAGCAGCTCGAAGAGGCGGCATTGAATGCAGTTCGCGTCAGTTACCTCCCGGAAGGTGAGAAAGCGCGTCTGCTCGCCCGGTTCAAAGCGGAGTATACCCATCTGCACACGTTGATGGAGCATTGAACGATGGATGATCTCGAACTTCTTTGGAATGGCCTGTTAAGCCGCAAACGAGAACAAATTCTGGCAGCCTGGCAAACCCTCACCACAGAGGAACAACGCGCAGTCGTCGCCCATCTCCAACGCATGGTCACCGAAGTGGGCTGGACTGAACCACAGCGAATCTCTGCCCAGGCTGCCCTGGATGTACTTGAGGATGGCAACGAGCGAGAATCATAACGAGCCAGGATCAAACCTGGCCCGCCTGTCATGTCTCCAGCCCGCGTATTCTATCTCTATTCGGCCCCGTGTTTGAAGTCCACGAACCGGTAGCCCACGCCCCTTTCCGTCAGGATGTACCTGGGGTCGGAGGGGTCTTCCTCGATTTTTTCGCGCAGGTAGTTCACATATAGCCGCACGTAATGCGTTTCGTCGCGGTACTCATACCCCCACACTTTGGCCAGCAATTGCTCATGCGGAACTGTCCATCCTGCATTCTCGATAAGATGGTACAGCAAGCGATATTCGGTTGGGCGCAGTTTAATGCGTTCACCGTTGACGATGACTTCCCGGCGGTTGAAATCGACACTCAGCCGGTCATCAATTTTGAGGATCGCCTGGTCGGGTGAAGTGGTTGGCATTTCCGCACGACGCAATACGGCCCGCACGCGGCTCGATAGCTCACGCGAGCCAAAAGGCTTCGTTACATAATCGTCCGCCCCAAGCTCAAGGCCATAAACCTTATCATCCTCTTCCCCCTTGGCCGTGAGCATGATCACCGGCACATTGGAAAACTCACGCAGCATTCGCAGGGTTTCAAACCCATCAAGTTCCGGCATCATGACATCAAGCAACACGAGGTCTGGCAACTGGGTCCGGATAATTTCCAGGGCCGCAAGCCCGGTATGTGCTTCAAGGACCTGGTAACCTTCAAGCTCAAGATTCATGCGGATGAACCCGATCATCCTCGGCTCGTCATCCACCACAAGGATTCGCTTAGCATCACGCGGAATAGTACGCGGAGGTTTGCCCGACATAATCCTAATCTCCAGTTGCTCACTCTGCGAACGGGCTGATGATCTCTTCCTCTTCGCCAGACGGCATCACTTCAATGAAGCTAATACGATGCCAGGGAATGATGACGGTTTGAACTTCTGGCAAGATGTAGTGTACATCACGCCCGTCACGGCGGCGCGGATTCGTACAAAAGAGTACCTGATCCCCCGTAGCGGGTAACGCTTCGACTTCGGCTAAAATGGGCTCCTCATTCGAGATATGGATCAATAACGTGTGCATAATCTACTACCCTTCAGCACCGAATCTTTCCAGGTTCATGTGAAGAAAATGTGGAACACAAGACGCCCCAGGCGAATTTCGTCCCCGTCACGAAGCACGCGCGGCTGGTTTGGAATCAACCGCTGGCCATTGAGATATGTCCCGTTGGTACTCTTAAGATCTACTAATGTCAGCGTATCCTCACCGCGCCGGATCATGGCGTGCCGTCGCGAAACACCCCGCTCCGCCGCCCCATAGGGAGCCAGATCGAGATCGGGCACGACTTGTGAATTGGGGTCTGAGCGCCCGACAACTATTTCATTTTCCGGAACGATTGTGAGCGGCTCCGATACATCGCGAAAGCGCATCACCAGCGATGAGTTCTCGTTAAAACGTGCCGTGCCCCACGTCACCCGCCCCTTGAGTGGCGATTGGTTTTCGGGCACAAGTTGCGTGGTGGTTAAAACATCGTGGCTGCCCACAAATGGTTGCCCGCATTCTTCGCAGAAAAAGATACCTTCCCGGTTGGAATGTCCACAATAGGGGCATGTTTTCATTGATCATTCCCCTGAGGATCGGGCAGAGCCAATAATTGACGCGTACCGAACTTCAGCGCTTTTCGACCTTTTTCAGAAAGCATATGGGTGCGTGACACCCGACTGGCTTCCACGATGGCTTGCTGAGCCAGATCTTCGTGCCCCGCTGCCAGGAAACGAGTCGCCAGATTCTCCAGTTGGCGTGTCGCTTCCGAAATCTTTCCACCGTCAAGTGCCGCATCGACTTTTTGCTGCATGCGGTACAGCGTGAGTTTCCCTAACGCATCAAGGATAGCACGGGGTGGCTCCTCCGACGCTGGATTCTCGGCAATTTCGACAGAAATGTCACTGAGGACCTGGTACTCGTTGCGCTGCGCAAACATGACATTGCCGGATACATCCAGTCGCGACACGGTGCGAAAACCGGTCTTGCTGCTGGGCGGCATTTGCAATTGGAGCAACACAGAAGTCGGGCGTTGTTTCTCCAATGCGCCAATCAAGATCGGCTGAGGGCTGATATCTACTGGCTGCGCGCTGGGTTGCAGCCGGAATGCGTATTCCAACTTCACATCGGCGTCAGGAGCGACGATCAACTGCAAACGCTCGGCGAAGGTGTTCCCCAAGCTGCGCACCCGCTCATCCAGGAACTGCCATACAACCTTTGGTGAACTTATGTAGGCCGAAGACCCCCCCGTCGTCGACGCGAGCGCATCGAGAAACTCATCGTTCCACTCATCGCCGATACCCATCGCGCTGATGCCAATTCCATCTTGAGCAGCTTCGCGTGCCAGTTCAAGGCACAAATCTTCGTCGCCGAACGTCCGACCGTCCGTCAGCAGGATCACGTGATTGACCTTGCGTGGACCTAGATACTTGCGGCACTGCTCAACCCCGGCAGCCAGGCCATGATAAATCTCGGTGCCACCATCCGCACGCATGATACTAACGACCGAACGCAACTCAGATTTATCAGTGACCGGTGTTGCCGGAATCAACACGTCTGCTCGATCGCTGAAACTGACCAACGAGAGAATATCTTTGCTGGACAGTTGCTCGATGATATGGTGTGCAGCAATCTTCACCTTATCCAGACGCTCCCCGCGCATCGAGGTGCTGTGGTCGAGCACAAGCGTCAGATTGAGCGGCACATCCAGCCGTTTATTGGCTGTCAAATTACGTGCCGGAACGACCTCTAGCAACAAATAGAGAACTTGCGGTTCCTGAAGCGTTCCCAGCACCCGTTTACTCGGCGTCACCCGCACCGAAAAATAGGGGAGATCGTCGGCGAACTGCCGCCGCGCCGTATCATAACGCAACCGCTCGACCGGACTCCCCAACACTTCGTAGGCAGTCGCAATATCCCGAAACTCTAGTTCTGCGCCTTCGTTTGGGTTGGCATCTGGATGAAACCGCCTGGCTAGAATCCGGTAAGCCTCCCTTAGTTCATCGGGACTGGCATCCGGCGACACCCCCAGAATGGCATAATAATTACGCGCTACATCCACGGCGATTCTCGCTCTTACATCCCCTACCCCGGAATCTGGACGATAATGACGGTTATATTATCTGGCCCCCCGCGATCATTGGCGAGTTGCACCAGTTCATGACATGCATCCTGTGGATCCCGATGCGCATTCAGGACTTCGACAATGGCATCTTCTGAAACCAGATTCCACAATCCATCACTGCAAAGCAGCAGGCGGGACCGGGGTGGTAGCCGCCGGGTGATGGCATCAACGTCGAGGGTTTCACTCTGCCCAATTGCGCGATACAACACGTTGCGCTGCGGGTGTTCGGCTGCTTCCTCTGGCGTCAATTGATCGAGTTCAATCAATCGCTGGACAAGCGAATGATCGCGGGTAATTTGCTCGATACCATCATCGGTGATCATGTACGCCCGGCTGTCCCCAACATGGGCAATATATGCTAAATCGCCAATGATGACGCAAGCCGTGAGCGTAGTGCCGCCTTCGGGTATCTGCTCCGTCACAGCATCATTGGCTTCCTGTACGGCTTCGCGTAGCACCTCCGCAATGGAGGGTTGATCCGGATCATTCATGCGCTGTTCAAGCAACGCGCCAAACAGCTCGTTCATAACGTGTCGCGCCAGTGTCCGCACGGTAATAGCCGAAGCACGCTCGCCCTCCTGGTGCCCCCCCATGCCGTCTGCCACAATGAACAATCCGAAATCAGGCAATTCGTCCGTGCTCATCCCTGACGAGAGCACGCTGAGCATCGAGTCCTGATTATTGCCGCGCACCATGCCCACATCACTAAGCTGCCCGAACATAATACGTTGTCCCGGCAAGGCGGTTACCGTTTCGAGGGGGGGAAGCGGGCGAGTCTGCAACACAGAGGGCGGAGTAGTCACGGCTGTGTGGGGGTTTGCGTCAGAAGCGGCCTGTTCACTGGCCTGAGGCGTTGCAGAAACATCATCCGTTTCTGGCAACTCGATCACCGGCTCTGGAGGCGGGCTAATCTGCGTCTCTTCCTCCCGGGTAACCACGATACCATCATCTATAGCTGATGGGCTAGAGTTTGCCGAGAGTCCCAAAATACGCCGCAGGAAATTCATGTTTTATTCTCCGGCAATTATGCCTTGAGTGCATACACACAATGGTCCATTGAACCGATGTAAACAACACCCTCATGTACAACCGGCGAGCCGGGAACCGGCCCCTCTGTCTGGAAACTCCAGCGTAGCTGCCCATTCTTGGCCTCAACACTATACACCTTGCCATCAACTCCGCCGAAGTAAACTGCACCGCCAAAATATACGGGCGAAGATGTCACCTGTCCCTCGGTCTCGAATCGCCAGCGCTCTCTTCCACTCGCCACGTCGATAGCGTATAGCGAACCATCAGCCGATCCGATGAAAATCCTGCCCTCGCCAAAAGCAGGGGAGCTAACCACCGGTTTACCGGTACGAAACTCCCAAACTTTCCACCCCCGCGTGATATCCAGCGCATAGATCTGCCAATCCATCGACCCAAAAAAGATCAAGCCATCCTGCTCAATCGGTGATGATGAAACTGCGCGTTTTGCTTTGAAGCGCCACACCATCCGGCCAGAAAGATCGGTTCCCACCACGTCACCCGATTCCATGCCAACGACAATGATCTCGCCGGTAACAAGCGGGCGTGTTCGGATAGCCACGCCACCCGACCATTTCCATTGAACGCGCCCGGTGGACAATCGCACCGCATAGAGATGGCCGTCGTCGCTGCCAAAGAACACGTGTCCATGAGCAATCGTTGGCGATGACAAAACCGGCCCCTGCGTGCGGACCGTCCACTGGAGTTGCCCTATCCGGGTATCTAACGCATACAGCAGATGGTCTTTCGAACCGAACAGTACCAGATTCTCAGCTTCGGCCACTGCGGGGGTCGAGACAATCCGATGCTCCGCCGGGTACTTCCATTTGAAGCTACCATCGTTAATATCCAACGCGTACAAGTTGTTATCGTGCGCGCCGATATACAGCACTCCCCGGTGAATAACAGGCGTAGAGCGAATCTCATCTTCGCACGTGAACACCCACAAAGGGGTAACACCCGTCTCAACCCACTCAGCGCCCTCATCCTCAGCAGGTTTAACATCAGACGGACGAAAACCGGCAAACACCGGTTTCACTAACACATCCAGGGCTTCTTTCATCTCCGCCGCGTTAGGATAGCGGTCTTCGGGTTTGAACTCCAGCGCCTTCATGATGACCGCTTCAAACTCTGGAGACACTTCTGGATTTACGTCCCTAATGGGTCGTTCATGGAAGGTAAACGGGGGTTCCAAACGCGGGTCACGCCGGGTCAGTAAATGGTGCAACGTCGCGCCAATTCCGTATACGTCACTCGCGGGGCTGGCTTCGCCGCGATATTGCTCCGGAGCAGAATACCCTTCGGTCCCGATCATGGTTCCCTTCTGCCCTGCCTGGAAAATCTTGGCAATGCCGAAATCCACCAGCCGTATTTGCTCGTGCTCGTCGATCATAATGTTCGAAGGCTTGACATCACGGAAGATGATCGGTTCAGGTTCTTGCAGATGCAAGTACCCCAGCACATCACAGAGATCATGAGCCCAACGCAAAGTCGTCTCCACAGGCAAGAAACTGGTCATGGAGTTGATAATCATCTCAAGATCACGCCCGTTGATATACTCCATGACCAGATATGCACGTGTCTTGCTTGGGAAATATTCATAGATCTTGGGGACGGCAGGATGGCTCAACGACGCCAGCATGTCGCTCTCGCGTTCGAATATCTTAAGCGTCATCTCCCGCAGATTCGGATCGGTTGAAAGGTTAAGCATCTCTTTGACGGCCACGTAGCGCGTCACATTTGGAAACCGCAGGTCCCGTGCCTGATAGACCGATCCCATGCCGCCAACACCAATGACCCCGGTGATTCGATAACGACCCTGCAAGACCGAGCCAGGCTGCAAAGCCCCGTCCCCCGCAGGTTGTTCCGAAAGATTCCCGGGGAATTTCTGTGTATCGACCATGCGGCGCAACCTCTAGTGATTTTGGGTAGCGATAGGATAAACGCTGGTATTGGTTAAGTGCCCTCGGTTGCGGTTATTATAGTAACCCCATAGTGTTCTCGCAATTGGCCCGGAATTGGCGTCGCCATGTTACCCAACGCAGCCCCATCCACCGACTCGGTGGCAGCCCTTAGCGCGAAAAGCCACCCCCCGTTCGCGCTCTACGTGCACATTCCTTTCTGTCGTACTCGTTGCACCTACTGCGCGTTCAATACGTACGCCGGTTTGCATCACTTGATCGCGCCGTACATCCAGGCTTTGCTGCGCGAAATCCAACTGGTCGGCCAGGCAATCCCTGCGCCAACGGCCAACACCCTCTATTGGGGCGGTGGAACCCCCAGCCAGGTGCCCGCCGCGCTCATGGCCAGCGTGATTAAGACCTGCCAGGATATATTTCATGTACCGGCAAACTGGGAAATATCCTTTGAAGCGAATCCCGGCGATACCACGATTGACTATCTCACCCACCTTCATCGTGCCGGAGTGAATCGCCTCAGCATTGGCATGCAATCGGCGCATCAGGAAGAACTCCGTTTCTTCGCCCGACGCCACACAACCGAGGACGTTCGATCCACCATACAATCGGCCCGGTCTGCCGGATTCCGCAACATTAGCCTCGATCTCATCTACGGGATTCCCGGTCAGAACATGGCCCGGTGGCAAGCCAGCGTAGAAACGGCTTTAAGCTTATCGCCCGATCACCTGTCATTCTACAGTCTGAGCATTGAGATCGGCACCGTCCTATACCGGCAACTTCGCGCCGGTGAGTTCAGGGAACCCGACTCCGATCTCGCCGCGGATATGTACGAATGGGCTGCTGACCGCCTGGCTTCAGAAGGCTTTCAGCACTACGAGATCAGCAATTGGGCGCGGCCAGGCCATGAATGCCGCCACAACGTACACGTCTGGCGCAACCTGCCCTACCTCGGTTTCGGGGCCGGTGCGCATGGCTACGCGGCACATACCCGTTATGCCAACATCAAGCAGCCAGCCAGTTATATTGAACGGATCCGCGAACAAAAGGACACGCGCGAATTCCCCCTATCGGCAGCCGTGGAGAGCAGCTACATAGTAGATCAAGACACCGAAATGTCCGAAACTGTGATCATGGGGTTGCGCCTGACAAAAGAAGGGGTCAGCGAGCATGATTTCTTTCAGCGATTTCAGCGCCCCCTGTCCAAGGTGTACAGCGAGCAGCTTGAACGGCTGATGAAATGGCGGTTGCTGGAATACACACCAGCCGGTCGGTATCGCCTCACCCGGCGCGGGCGCTTGTTGGGCAACCGGGTTTTTGCCGAGTTCGTCTAGGAGGTTAGCCATGCGCCGCCCACGCGCTGCTTTCGCAGTTCTGCTCGCGCTCATCTTGGCCGCCGCCTGTGAACGAAACGCAGATGATCGGCGGTCGACACCACCGCTTTCCGCAACCACCACCCCGCCATCTCACCCGGCGGTTGCAACCCAACCCCCGGCATTGGTGCACCTGCAACAAGACTACGAGCAGCTCAGCAAAGCTTGCAGAACGATGTCTGATATCTGGGAAGGCCTTGCTTCTGGAAAAAGCGTCCGGTGTGGGAATTATCCAGAAGTCCCCTCACCAGGTGGAATCACAGATGAGGGAGACGTAACCTACTCACACCTCGCAGCAACCCTGCGCGATGCGGCCATTGCGCTGAACCAAAGCATCACTCTCTGGAAAGCAGAATGCAGTTCACCCCGGCCAAACCCGTCGCCGGAAAGAATCAACGAGGGGCGATTATCTACGCGCAGGGCAGGAGACTTGCTTGGAGAAGCCAGCCAGCTCCTATCCGCAATCCGGTAGAATTCAAGAAGGCTCACTCAACGGGATACAGCGGCGTTTGCTGCAACGCCGCAATGTTTGGCGCACCACTGGCAAACATCGCGATGCGCAGTTGCATTGTGATCTCTTCGATCAACTCACAGACCGCGTCCAAGGATTGCACGGCGGCCTTTAGGAACGGCCCCGCCAGCCCGCCAAGCTCGGCCCCAAGCGCGATGCATTTGGCTATGTCCACGCCATCACGCAAGCCACCGCTCGCGATGATTGGCAATCCCGGCGCGCCCTCCCGCACATTGCGGATGCTGTCCGCAGTGGGTATTCCCCAGTCAGCAAACGCGCGCACGATGCGGGCATGGCGTTGTGTTGGCGCGCGGTGGTATTCGACTTCTGACCACGACGTTCCACCGGCACCTGCCACATCAATCACTGCCACACCCGCCCCGGCCAGTTGGCGCGCCGCCTGAACCGAGAATCCCCACCCCACCTCTTTGGCGATGACAGGCACTTCGAGCGCCGAACACACACGTTCGATCTGGTTCAGCAACCCTTCGAAATTGCTGTTTCCTTCCGGTTGTACGGCTTCCTGCACGGCGTTCAGATGCAAGATGAGGCCATCCGCCCCAACCATCTCAACGGCGCGCCGGCATTCGTCAACGCCGTAGCCATAGTTCAACTGAACGCCCCCAAGGTTGGCAAATAGCAGGATGTCGGGCGCAACCCTACGCACATCGTAGGTGGTCGCCAGGGCAGAGTCCTCAAGCGCCGCGCGTTGCGATCCTAGGCCCATTGCAATCCCGGCAGCCTGTGCCGCTTCAGCGAGCACGAGATTGATATCACGAGCACGGTTCGTTCCACCGGTCATAGATGAGACAAGAATGGGACTGCGCAGCACTTTCCCCAAGAACGTCGTGCTGGTATCAATGCTTCCCAGGTTGAGTTCTGGCACCGCCTGGTGCATAAATCGCCATTTTTCCAGACCGGTCGTGATGCGCCGGAACTGTACATCTTCTTCCAGGTTGATCCGGATGTGATCATCTTTGCGACGCCCGGTAACAGTTGCATCCGTAACTTTCTTCATGGGGTGGTGTTCCTTCCAGATGTAGAACTGCTGGACAGCCGTACTTGGACCGTGTACACTTTATGCCCTGAACACACTATACCAGATTGACTGTTCGGCGCGGCACTCATAGGGTAGAATAAGCTCACGGGCAACTGCAACACTACCCAAAAAACCAAGTACAAGCCACTTAACTACGGAGGTAATCACACATGGCTACGACTCAGGAGCGCGTGACTGATATCATTGTCGAACTACTGGGTGTAGACAAAGACAAGGTCACGCCTGAAGCGAAGTTCCGCGAGGACCTGGAAGCTGACTCGCTCGATTTGGTCGAATTGATCATGGCCTTCGAGGATGAATTTGGCGGCGAGATCTCCGACGAAGAAGCGCAGAGCATCCAAACCGTCGGTGATGCCATTAAATACATCGAAGAGAAGATGGTCGGCTAGTCCACCGGACTCTTTTCAACCAGCAATACAAGAGGCGATTGACATCCGTCAACCGCCCTTTTTTATTTTACTTCCCGATACGGGCCGGAAGCGCCCAGTCGAGCTTCCTTGTTGAACGGCCACAACGATAGGATGATTACCAGTGCGGTGAACAGCACAAAACCAATGAAGCCAGGGCCAACGCTCACATCGATCTGAAAGTTATCCATCAGAAGATCGGTGCGGGACAGGCCCCACCAACCGGCCACACCACCTGAGACGCTCACGGCTCCTACAATGAAGCGTTGCCACCGCAGCGCCAAGCGCCCCGCGAGCGGTGACACCACAACAGCCGCCAATCCCAACACAACGAGCAGCGCCATTTGACGGTAATTCGGGTCGTCACGGGCAGACGAAAAAAACTCGTTTGGAGGCACAAAACGCAAAACCAGCATAATCACGATCACACGCACGAACCACCGCTCACGCGCATCCCCCACCTGGTTTGCGGCAAACGCCAACGCCACCAGCAGTGCAATATGTGGCCACCGCAACAGAAAACTTGTCATCATGGGAGGAGAACTACTTCTTACGGCAGGATGCAGGCTAGCCCATTCAGCCAGATCATAAGCGTGCATCGTGAACGCGGCGGTGTGGTGTGTGTACCAGGGGGCATAGTAACACGCGAAAGCCAGCGCCAAACCTGCCAGCACAAACCATGAGCGCCGCACCTGGCTTGCCCACCCTTTTCCTCGTCTCCACATTACACATCCCCCACCAGGGCATCGACCCGTTCGCGGATTGACACGTCTTCTTCTTCCTGGCGCTCGAAATAATCAACCATGAATTGGCTGCGTCGCTGGCGCAACGCCATTGGCGCTACCGCACGTATATCATCCACGTCCGCCAGGTCACGCCCATCTGCCGCAGCGTGCGCGCGCGCGGCCTCAAACATCGCATATTCAGCGCGATGCGAATCCAGCCCCAATTGCTGTATCAGCAACAAGCCGACTTTCACCGCACGCTCGCTCAGTTCGGTTTCCTTAAGGAGCTCGCGGGCCTCAATGATCTCCTCCCGCGCCTGAGCCGTCACTTCCGCCCACTCAGCCACGAAGCGCCGCCGGCTGGCCTGGTAGCGCCGCACACGCCGGTATACCTCATACCGCTGGGCGAGATCGACCAGCCCCTGAACCGGTACGCGCAATCCAAAACGATCCATGATTTGCGGACGCAGTCGCCCTTCTTCAGGATTCATCGAGCCGATCAGGACAAAACGCGAACGGTACGTGCCCGCCATCGCACCCCGTCGCACGGTATAACTTCCTTGCGCTGCCGCATCGAGAATGGCATCGACGATCAAATCATCGAGCAGGTTCACCTCGTCGATGTAGAGCAGGTTTTGATCGGCCCTGGCAAGAATGCCGCGCTCCAGCCGCACGCGGCCCTGCTGCACAGCGATCCGTTCATTAATCCCGCCGACCACGTCCTCAAGACGCGCGTTCAGCGGTAATTCCACAAGTTTTACCGCATCGTAACGGCTGATTGGTTCCCCGGCTTCGAGCTTGCGGCGACATTCGGGGCAAAGCGCGTCGTCTCCACCAGTTTCCAGATCGGAGGGCAAGCACCCTTCCGGGCACGTGCTAACTTCCACATACGGCAGCAAGTCGGTCAGGCTGCGAACGCACGTCGTCTTGCCTGTCCCGCGCGGGCCGATCAACAACACGCCCCCGATAGCCGGATTGATCACCGCCAGCAACAGGGCAGTACGCATCTCTAGCTGGCCCACAATGGCAAGAAAGGGAAAGGGGGCATGTTCGGCCAGACCAAGGTCAGGAGCCGGTTCGCGTAAGACGCGCCTGGCCCCTGCCTCGTTAAGCATCGCCAACAGGTGCGATCGTTGCGCAGCAGCCGACAAATCGGGAAGCGGATCAGACATGGGTCGTCAATTATCCTTTTTTATTCTTCACCTTGCCGGTGTAGAAGTTGCTCGCGCCGGTACCGTTCTTTGCGCTCTTTCTGACGCTCTTTAGCCTGTTGAAAACGCAACTGTTCTTCTGGTGTTTCGATACAAAGAGCCGGGACCGGGCGCGGACGCCCTTGCCGGTCAATGGCTACATAGACCAGGTACGCGGTATTGGTTTGAATGCTAGCACCGGCTAATGGGTCTTCGGCCACGACGGATACCCGCACCTCCATTGAGGTGCGTCCAGTATAGGTTAATTCTGCGGTGAGAGTCACCATGTTACCTACGTAAATCGGTTCCTCAAACGTCATGGAATCGATGACAACCGTCACTACGGGTGCCCGTGAATGGCGCATCGCCGCCAGCCCACCGGCTTCATCGACCAGCTTCATAATGACCCCGCCGTGCACGTTACCAAAAGCATTGGCATGCTCAGGATTCATCATCATACTCAGCACAACCCGTGATTCGGACACGCGCTTGGCGTCTTGCATCTGGTCTACCATGTGTCAATCCATGTCTGGGCGCAAGTCTGAAATGCGCTTAAAAACGTCCGGCTCCTCTTCCAACACGTCAATGGTGCTGAAATCAAGTTCGGCCATCATTGGCGGCAATGGGGCGCGCGGCGGGAGTTTCCCCGGCCTGGGAGGAGCAGGTGGTGGGGAGGGGTGAAAGTCATGACGGCGCTCAGAGCGCTTGCGCAAGATACGGCCATCCCGACTCAGACGTCCGATCCATTCACCATCGCGCTTATAAACCTCTTTGCCCTCTACGAAGCCAATATACTCTCCTCGCGGATTGAAGATAAAATCGCCTATCCTGGTTGCCTGCCAATCTCCAACCGTGTCGTAGATGAAAAAGGGTTTGGCGGAGTTTCCCGGAGTTTTCGAAGTCATGGTGTCCCCCTCGTTGTTCGCCCTGGTCGATGGATGTATCCCGTTCAATTCAGCATGTGTTGGTAGACCCCGTATAGCTGGGCGGCGGCACGTTCCCATGTGAATGTGGCAGCTTGGCTGAAGCCACGTTGTACCAGGTCTT
>CAZSXY010000041.1:0-20354 GCA_964611395.1 uncultured Anaerolineaceae bacterium
TATGCTGGAGCATCGCGCTGATCGGCTGGTTCGTGAAGCTCATGGGCTTTTACGACTATCAACTCTCCTATGCGTTTGATCTAGGCTCGCTGCTCGAAGCGCCTGTCCGCTTGCTGGTAGCGCTCACGGCCCCCTACTATGACCTGATCCCGCGTGACATGGCTCCCGATGCCAATAGCACCAACATGGCCCGCATGGAGTCAGGTCTTACGCTGCTGGCCGGGATAGCCGTCTGGGCCTGGGCTGGCGCGTACCTGCGCTGGAAACTTCCAGCGCGCGCACAACGGCGCACCCTGGCAGACGCGATTGGCAGATTGCGTGGCATCCGGCTTACCCTGCAACAAAAGCGCTATGTGCTGGCGTTTGTGTTGATCACGCCTGCGGTGGCCTTGCGGACGTTCACCACCTTTTACCCGTTTGCCCAGACCATAATCTTAAGCGTGCAGAAGTACAATCCGGCATTCCCGCCACGCCGGTATATCGCCCTCCGGAACTTCGAGCGATTATCAACTGACCTGGTGGTACGCGAGAGCCTGGAATTTACGATTTTGTTTGTGTTCGTCTCGACCTTTTTTCAGGTGTTTTTGGGGCTGGCGATCGCGCACCTGCTGAACGCCAACTTCCGGCTGCGGGGTATTGCGCGTACCATCAGCCTGATCCCCTGGGCCATGCCCATGGTGGTGGCGGCCATCGGCTTCCGCTGGATGTTCGATGACCAGTTCGGCATGATCCCGGATCTCTTACAGCGGGTTGGCTATGACGGGAAATGGCTGGTAGACCCTGAAAACGCGCAGATTGCAGTCACCTTCGCTAACGTCTGGAAAAGCACGCCCTTCGCGGCCTTGTTGTTGCTTGCCGGGCTGCAGGGCATATCCCAAGACCTGTACGAAGCCGCCGAAGTGGACGGCGCAAACTGGTTTGACTCGTTGCGATTCATCACAGTGCCAATGCTGCTGCCCATCATCGTCACAATAAGCATGTTTTTGCTCGTGTGGCAACTGGCTGTGTTCGATTTGCCCTTCGCCATGACCGGCGGGGGGCCGGGCTTTGCCACGACCGTCGTCGCCCAAAAGGTGTATCTGGAAATCAACTCACTGAATTTCAGTTATGCGGCGGCTATCAGCATCGCTCTCGTGATCGTTGTGACGGTTGTTGGCGGTCTGGGGCTATTCACGCTACGCCGCGTGGAAGTATCAGCCTGAGTGAAGGAGGAGCTTTGGATGTCTGTCGTACACGATGATGCCCGGCCAGCCACGCGGATGCAACCCGCGCCCTTCTCCTGGTTCAGAGGGCGCAGCAATACCCTGGTGATCTACGCCAGCTTTGTCGCGTTTGTTCTGTTCATCGGGTTTCCCTTTTACTACATTGTCATCTCGTCGATTACCCCGCGCCACGAACTGTTTAGCATTCCACCATCCTACATGCCCACGGAGCCTACGCTCGACAATTACCAGGCGATGGTAAACGCCGTTCCATTTCTGAAATACCTTCGGAACTCGCTCATTTTCGCCATTGGTTCGGCACTTGTGTCGGTCATCGTGAGCGCTATGGCCGCCTACGCCCTGGCCCGCATCAAGTTTCCCGGCAGCAACGTGATATACATGGCCCTGATCCTCTCGACAGCGCTCCCCCAGATCGCGGTTCTGGTGCCGATGTTCGAGACATTCCAGCAGTTCAACCTGATCAACACCCACCAGGGCTTGATCTTGTTAATGAGTAGCCTGATCTTGCCATTCACAGTGCTGATATTGGTGTCGTTTATCATGCAGATTCCGGTGGAAATAGAAGAAGCGGCGCTGATTGACGGGGCAAACATCGTCCAGGTCATGACACGCATGGTGCTGCCTTTGATCCTGCCCGCGATCTCCACGATGACCATCATCAACTTCATCATTAGCTGGAACGAGCTGCTCTACCCCCTTGTGTTCGCCCAGCGTGACAACACCAAGACGCTCAGCGTCGCGCTGATCGAATTATCATCGGATGCTTCGACGTATACGCGTCCCTGGGACATGCTCAGCGCGCTGAGTGTGTTCATGGTGATTCCGGTGCTGCTTTTGGTGCTGGTGGGGCAGCGAATGATTATTGCCGGTTTGTCGCGTGGTGCGGTGAAATGAGCGCTGGGCGGCCCTGCGCTCTCTCGTATGCCCGCGACGCGGGGGAGGAAGATCACGATTATGCGTGACCGTATGACGTCCAAACAGCGCGTGATGACGGCGTTTGCGCATGCTGAGCCGGACCACGTGCCCGCCTGGTTGGGCGCATCTCCTGCGTTCCGCGCGAAGGCCGTGCGCGAACTCGACCTCCCCGACGACGAGAGCCTGTCGCGGTTGGTCGGTGACGATTTTCGGCGCGTCTTGGCCCGATACAATGGGCCAGATCATGCCGCACCCTATATCAACCTGCCGCCCGGCACAACCTACCGCTCTCCCTTCGGCGTGCTGCGCCACGGCTATGAAGGGGGAATGCCACTCAACCACCCCTTGCAAAAAGCTGAAACGGTCGCCGCGATCGAGGCCTACCCGTGGCCCGATCCGGGTTGGATGGATGTATCACATATCCGTGCCGAAGCGAAACAATACAGCGAGTACGCCGTTCTGGGGGGAGACTGGTCGCAGTTCTGGCATGAAGCGATTGATTTGCTGGGCATGGAAAACCTCATGCTCAAGATGTTCGATGCGCCCGCCATCGTTGACGCTGTGATGACGCATCTTGTCGATTATTACCTGGGTGTCAGCCAGCGCATATTTGACGAAGCCGGCGATCTGATCGACATCTTTTTCATAGGGAACGATTTTGGCTCTCAAAACGGCCCTTTGCTTGGCGAAAAGCAGTTCCGGCGGTTCATCCTCCCCCATCTCAAGCGTTTGATCGACCTGGGCCACCGCTACGGCCTCAAAGTGCTGCTGCATTGTTGTGGGGGATTTGCCCCGCTCATTCCCGCCATGATCGACGCCGGTCTGGACGGGTTGCAGGCATTGCAACCGAATTGCCGCGGAATGGACCCGGCAACGCTCAAAGCCGAGTTTGGAAGGGACATTGTCTTGATGGGCGCGATCAACTCCCAGCTACTCATTGAAGGCACCCCGGAGATGGCAAGCGCTGAAACCCGCCGCATCCTCGACATCATGATGCCGGGGGGCGGGTATATCGCCTGCCCCAGCCACGATTATGTCCTGGCCGAGACACCGGTCGAAAACATCATGGCAGTGTACGACACCATCCGCGAATACGGCGGGTACACCTGGGGTCACGACAGCGCGTATTAGCTGTGAAGCAGGCATTTCTGATACTGTCTATGCCTATTTCGGGGTTGACATCATCGCTCATCATCAGCACCCCTTACAGAATTTTGGAGATTCTTTACGATGCCCGACGTCATAGAGATAGCGGTTCCTATCGAGGAAATTGAAGCACGCCGCGAGCGCGTGGAAAAAGCCAGGCGTTTCGAGATGCCCGACCGTGTCCCGGTTATCCCGGCGATTGCACACCGCTTCCTTGTGCCCAAAGTGGGAGTCAGCTTCCGCGACTATTACAGCGACCCCGAAACGATGCTCCGTACACAAATTCTCTGCCAAAAGTGGCTACTGGAAAACGTCCGCACCGACGCCTACAGCATTACAGGCGCGTGGGTCGGCGCATGGACCGATTTCCAGAACACATTCGAGGCCGGGAGCCTGGGATGCGACGTGCATTTCCCTGAAGACGACATCCCCTGGGTCGGCAAGGGATGGGTCAAAACAGACGACGATCTGCGCCGCCTGGAAGCTATCGATTATGTCCATAACGGTATCAATGCCCGGCAGATCGAATACCGCGAGGCAATGATCGCCGTCGCCGACAAATACCCGGTGCGCTTCCAGGGAGGGCCGATTTTTTACCCCGGCGCAAACCCGTCATTGACGAACACATCAGACGGGCCGTTCGGCGTGGCAGGCGATGTCATGGGACAGGTCGAAGCATTCACAGCCGTGTACGAGCGCCCCGATTTCTTGCACGAAGTCTTACGCATCGTGACTGATAAGATGATCGAATGGCTCGATTATTGCGCCGAAGTGATGGATTGGCCGCCGCCACGTAGCTTTGCATGGACAGATGATCTTGCCGTGTCATTGTCCGCCGACACGTTCCGGGAATTCGCGTTGCCGTACAATCAGCGTTTGCGCTTCCACTTCGATGGCCGGGCCAGCCTGCACATGTGCGGCAAAGCCGATCACCTCCTTGAAATCTTCCGCGACGACTTGCAGATCGACGAATTCCAGGGGTTCGGCTACCAAGTCGATTTGAATCGCATTGGCGCGATCATGGGCGGGCGGGTGGTGCTGATCGGCAACGTCAACCCGATGCTGATCCGCGATGGCACACCTGAGCAAGTCCGTGAAGCAACCCGCCGCACAATCGAAACATTGGCACATTACAGGGGGCTGATCATTCAGGACGGCAGCAACATTCCCCCCGGCACCCCGCTGGAAAACATCAACGCCATGATGGAAGCCGCCGAATTGTACGGGCGTTATCATTATGAATGAGACAATCCTGAACCGCATCGAGCAAAACAAAGCGTTTTTGCAGCGATTGTGGAACCTCGAAAACGACGACCGCCCCGGCTTCATGATCGGTTACGTGGGGCCACGCATGAAAGGCGGTCAGCCTGTCCCCAGCGCACTGTTTTCCACCGCGGGGTCAGACACAGTCCGCGACCGCCTGTTAGACCCGGAGAAGTTCCTGCAAGCCCAGCTCACGGAGATCGAGGCACAACTCAGTTACAAAGGCGATTTTGTCCCCTCGCTATGCCCCGCATTGGGCGTGATCGGGATTCCCTCGGCATTCGGCTGCGAGGTGATCTGGTGGGAAGACGACCTGCCTGCCGTCAGACCGGTCATTGGTGATGATCCCCGGCAGGTGTACGACTTGCCCCGCCCCTCGATCCGTGATGGCGAATTGGGGCGCGTGCTCGATTACACGCGCTATTTTGCCGAGCGCACTGAGGGACGGATTCCCATCCGGGTGACGGACATCCAAGGCCCCCTTGATAGCGCCGCGCTGATTTTTGGACACAATAACTTTCTGGTGGCCATGATGACCAACCCCGACGAGGTACACCACCTCCTGGGGCTGGTGACTGATCTAACCATCGAATTTGTGCAGGCCCAACGCGCCCTGATGCAAAGCTATGGGGCAGACTTTGTACCAAGCCTGCACCAACCCTGGCTGCCGGACGGATTCGGGATAGGTGTGTCCAACGATGAGTGCGTGATGATATCCGCCGCCATGCACACCGAGTTCCACGTACCATATCTCAACCGGCTGGCCGATGCTTTCGGCGGCATCTACCACCATTCGTGTGGGCGATGGGTTCACCAATTCCCCAGCCTGGAACAGGTTCACAACCTACGCGGCGTCGAGTTCGGAGCCAGCGAAGCGCCGTACCAGCCGGTGCTCGACCACTTGGGGGGCAAGATCGTCACCGCCTGCCGCATCGGATTGCACCGCGACCTCAAGTTCGCCAGTATGGCCGATTTTGTGCGGCGGATGATAAATGCGGCACCGACGACGCGGGGGTTGTTCATCCATGTTGACATCACTAACGGCATTGTGCCCGCTGATTGGCCAGAGACAGACCTCGATGAGATTTACGAGCTGATAGGCATTTCTCAATGACTCAACACCAACCCCACCATGCGCCGCCCGGCTTCGACTGGGTGACGCGCCTGGAAACATGGCGACTTGAGGCGAATACATTGCATGGAACCGCGCGGACTGCTGCCGGCAAGAAAAGCACGCTGGCATTCTGCGCAATCACGCCGGATATATGGCGCATCACATTCATACCGCCCGCTGGCCACCGCGACCCGCCCACGTCGATCATCGTTGCAGAGCCAAATGAACCGGTATTTTTGCAGGTCGAAGAACACGACGGAGAGTTGATCGTCTCCGGGCCGCACCTGGCTTTACATCTGAAGCGCGATCCCTGGTATCTGCGCTTGGTGGACGCCAATGGTCGCCATGTGCTTCGCGAAAATCCGGGTGATGTGGATGGGTTGGGCAGGCCGTTCGTGCTGCCGTTGGGTTATGCCCAGGATGAACGTGGTGCGTTCCGCGTGACTGCATCCTTTCATCTCCGCCCTGACGAGCATATATTCGGCCTGGGTGAGAAATTCACGCCACTGGACAAGGTCGGGCAGCAGATCATCACCTGGATAGTCGATCCCTTTGGGTCAACCAGCGAGCGCTCACACAAGAACATCCCCTTTATGCTCAGCACGCGCGGTTACGGGCTGCTGCTCGATACCGGCGCGCGAATTACCTGGAACCTGGGCACTGTATCCTGCCAGTCGTATACCATTGCCGTCGAAGCGGCGGCGCTTGACGCATATGTAATCTACGGCCCATCGCCAGCAGAAATCCTCGAACGCTATACGGCCTTGACCGGTCGTGCCCCGGTTCCGCCCAGGTGGACATTCGGATTATGGGTGTCCTCGTGCGGAACCTACCGCGACCAGGCGGCGATGGAAACGCTAGTTGAGGGTCTTAAGGAACACGATCTCCCCGCCGATGTCGTGCACGTTGATCCCTGGTGGATGACCTGGCGCAAATATTGCGACTTCGAATGGAACCGCGAAGCGTTCCCGGATGTCGAGGGATTCATCGAGAGCCTGCATGCACGCGACCTGAAACTGTGCCTGTGGGAGCACCCCTATATCTCGGTAGAAAGTGACCTCTTTGCAGTCGGCAAACGGCATGGCTATTTCGTCAAGCGCCCGGACGGTGAAGTTTACGTGATTGACTACGGGTTGTCGCTTGCGCCACGTCCGGATGGCATTGTCCGTGTGGCAACGCCGGAAACGTCGTGGAACGCGCGGGTTGCCATCGTCGATCTGACCAACCCAGATGCTTATCGCTGGTTCCAGGATTTGCACCGGCCCGTGCTACGGATGGGGACGGACGTGTTCAAGACCGACTTTGGCGAAGACATCCCCCACGACGCCGTGTTCCACAACGGGCAAACCGGCGCAACCATGCACAACCTCTATCCACTGCTTTATAACCGTTGCGTGTTCGAGGTCACCCGGCAAGAGCGAGGATACGGGGTGGTGTGGAGCCGCGCCGGAACCGCCGGGAACCAGCGCTACCCGGTGTGCTGGTCTGGTGATCCGGCTACGGACTTTGACAGCCTGGCCTGCACAATTCGCGGGGGGTTGTCGATCGGTTTATCCGGCGTGCCCTTGTGGAGCAACGACATTGGCGGATTTCGTGGGATGCCGTCACCGCACCTGTACGTACGGTGGGCGCAGTTCGCGCTGCTGTGCTCGCACGCCCGCATGCACGGGGACAGCCCCCGCGAGCCGTGGGCCTTTGGGAGCGAGGCGCTCGACATTGTCCGCCGCTATGTGCGGCTGCGCTACAGGTTGTTCCCCTACCTGTACAGTCTGGCACACGAAGCACACCGTACCGGCCTGCCGGTCATTCGCGCCATGCCGCTGGCTTTCCCCCACGACCCCAATACGTATGACAAAGACTTGCAGTTTATGCTTGGCCCCTGGCTGCTGGTCGCGCCTGTTTATGATGCGGGCGATGTGCGGGCGGTCTACCTGCCGGCAGGAACATGGATCGACTTCTGGACAGGAGCAACGTATCAGGGGCCGGCGATCATCCACGTCCATGCGCCATTGGATACCCTGCCGTTGTTCGTACGTAGCGGCGCACTATTGCCCATGATGCCCAACGCCAACCGCATCCCGGAGTCGTTGATCGATCCCCTGATCTTCGAAATCTACCCAACTGGATATACGGAATACGTACTGTACGAAGACGAAGGAACCACCCGCGTCACCTGTGACGAAAATAACGGTAGCGTGGCGGTGAAGGTACAGAGCGATGTGACGAGAAGCCTGGTTCTCCGCTTCAAAGGGCTGGCAGCGGTCAGCAGCGTTGGCGTGGAAGTGGAACCGCCAGGCGGCATTCTCCCGGACGCCACTGCCCAATTGGAGCAGCTTGGGGATGACGTCTACACCTTACGCCTGGAGAAAGTCCATTCGGCTCATATCCGGTTGAAGGGAAGACGGCCCCAGGGTTGATACTGCGCCCTATGGTTTCCGTCCCCCCTTCTCCATGACTCTGCGTTGACCGCAGGCCCAATTACGCCAGTTAGATGACTTCGAGAGCGTCGCGGTCTGGGAGCTTTGGGAACGGGACATGCGGCTCGGCCTGGTACCAGAATGCAGTCGAGGCAATGTCATCCTGCAACGGCAAGAAGCGCTCCTCCGAGCGCCAGCCAAGCGCCTGGATGGTGACCCGCAAGTCCTGCTGAAAGCGGATGGGGTCCATAATATGCCAGCGATACATGCCGAATCGCTGCTGCGCCTGGGAGAAACCATCGGGTTTGAGTACCTGCGGCATACCGGAATAGGGTGAATTGAAGACGCCATATGAACCAGGAGGGTCCTCGAAGCCCCACGCGCCACCGAAATAATCTTCTGTGCCGGTGCCACAGATTGTCGGGAATGCCTCATCGCCATCCATATAGAATTTGATTTCGCCTTCCCCCCACCAATTGTTGTTGTTCACGCCCCACGCCAGGTACGTTCCAACGTAATGCCCCCAGCCCTTGATACCGTCCACAATCGTATGGACTTCTTTGTAAGGCAGGGGGTTGCTACGCCGCCATTGCGCGTGCAGATAGGCCGCGTCATCAGGCACATCGGTCAGGGTATAGGTAATCTGGTAGAAAAAGTCCCTGATTTCTCGCGGGGTCACATTCTCCACCGTGATCAGGGCGTGTTTTCGAAATGGCATCTCCCAATAGCAGTTCAAACCACCTTTCGGGTTCACGGCTACTGCCAGCGAGCGAATATTGCAGGGCACAGCCCAACCATTGCAGAAGAAGTCACCCAGCGGGACTTCGATGGATGGTGCAGCCTCGTTATCCCAATAGCACCGGAGCACCAGGCTGCGCCACCAGTCGGGGGCCACGGTTAGCCAAATATGCTGGATCGCTCCGGGGCCATCGATATCAGCCAGAATCGCCGTTGCGCCTGGCTTTAGATGGATCGATGGCGATATCTTCCAGCCCTGCCCCAATTCACGCGCTGGCCGCGATCCCGTACCCTCAAGTGCCATGCCCCCTTTGCCTTTTTCGCCCGTAAAATTCTCGGCGCTAATGGAGCGTGTTTGCGCGTGTGAGAGCCGCGACAAATTTCCCAGACTCATGTTCAAGCCATTAAACGAAGGCATCGTCCCTCCACCTTTGGTGAATAAACACTCAAGAAAACTATCTTCGATTCCGGGCTATTCAGCAAATCCACATCCCAGCATCTCTGTTCTGCCCGCGCATCCGGCACGACCTGCTTGTGAATCACTGCCCTCTCCTGCACCAGAGTGACGTTCACCACACGAGCGCATCGCCAGTCCCCAGGCCGGGGCAATTATCCCCTCAACGCCCCGCAGATTTTTTCGATACGGCTTGACGCGCTCACCATAATGCACTATAGTGTGAAGTATGTATAAACAATTATAAATGTATGTCTAAACAATTCCCTGTATGTGCGTGCCTAACCATTAATCAAGGGTTTCATTCAGAGTCCTCCAATGCATTTCTACAGCTTTGATGGCGGTGATCCCGTCTTTCACTTGGGCGAGTGGAAGCTCAGTTTCCAGATTATTACCCTGGAAAATATTTATGGGCTGGACGCTGCCAGCGCGCAGGTGGTCGAGAACGGCGCGGGATGGCATGTGCATTGTTCGCGCCTCAGTTGGGCCG
Source organism: uncultured Anaerolineaceae bacterium (assembly GCA_964611395.1). Taxonomy (GTDB): domain Bacteria; phylum Chloroflexota; class Anaerolineae; order Aggregatilineales; family Aggregatilineaceae; genus CAZSXY01. Next base: position 9,761 of record CAZSXY010000041.1, read on the forward strand.
GGCAAGGACAAAAAGCGCCTGGAATGGTGACCATCAGAGCGCAGCGCGGCCCCAACCGGCGTGTGCAACTGGACATCGAAGCTGCTGCGGAGCACAAAATTCGCGCCGTCAAGGTGCTCATTCGCGGCCTCCCATCAATCGTTGCGCTTGATCTGCTTGACAAAGCCCCCCAGGAACCGCCAGAAGCAACCACCTTGCGCTATCCAAATCAGCTTCGTCTCCCACTGCTCTTTGTGCGCGAATCGGGTGGGAATTTGATCGGGCTGAGAAGCGAAGACCCACAGGCCCGTTGTAAACGCTTTGCCCTCTACCGGGAGCACTATGGGCCGCTTGCAGGCACCTACACCATTGAGTGTATTCACGAAGAAGATGCCCGGTGGTTCGACACCACCATCAACGTTCCGCCCTGGATCGTCTCCGGTAATGCGAGCATCCATGAATTTCGTGATGAGCAATTGGCGTTTGCCGAGTCGGCGCTGGGTCTATCTCGTTGGGAGAATCGCACAGACACACCAGACTGGACACGCGAAATCGCGCTTTGTTTGACGCTGCATGGGATGCACTGGTCGGGTTATGTATTCAATACCTATGAGGAGATGCTGCAAGCGATTCGATTCGTGACCGAGCGCATCCCCGGGAAACACGTTCTGGCCTACCTCCCAGGCTGGGAAGGTCGCTACTACTGGCAATATGGCCATTACCGGCCCGAATCGCGGTTGGGTGGCGAGAAAGGGTTTGCACACCTATGCGATAGCGCCCGCTCGCTGGGCGTGCATGTCATGCCCATGTTTGGCGGCAATTGTGCCAACGCATGGGCACCGGATTTTCACACGTTCGGGCCATCATCGTATATGAAGTCCGCGACACGGAATGTGTTTCACGGCAATCAGCCGGACTGGGATACAAGCCGGGTGCACGACACGGGCTGGCAAGCCTGGCTCAATCCGGGCGCACCAGCCTGGCAGAACGAATTGCTGCGCCAGATCGTGCGCCTGCTTGACCGCTTCAATTTTGACGCCGTGTTTCTCGACACAGTCGAGGTCTGGACTAACGATCCCGATTTCAACATTCGCGAAGGCTATCGCCAGCTTGTCGACCGGCTCCGTGACGGCAGACCGGGCTTATTGGTGGCGGGCGAGGACTGGTGGGACGGTCTGTTGAGCGTCTTCCCCCTATTTCAACGGTCGGGTTCCTGGCGGCAGGTTCCGGATTGGGTGGAACGCTACGCGCGACTGATCGGCCATATTTGTGACGGCGATCCCGCCAGGGGCAGCACCGGCGTGTTCGAGTCGGGTTATTCTGCATACCAGCCCCTTCCCGATGCTGAACTGTATATTCCCACCATCGCATTTGTAGATGGAACGCTTGAACGCGCACAAGAAGAAATCGAGGCCGTGATCGAACGGGCCAAACAGCGACTCCCGTGAGATATTCAACCGTTTTTCAAGTCTCATAAAGTCACAGTCGATACAGTCTGAAAAGGAGGGCCACGAGAAAACACACAAACTCTATAGTCAACCGGCCAATCAAGGTTTTAAGGAGAAGCACAATGCAAGCACGAAAATGGTCGTTAATCTATCTCAGTGCGCTGGTGATGGTGAGCATGCTGGTTGCCTTGGGGGCCGCCGGCCTGGGATCGAAACCAGCGGAAGCACGTCAGGGCGCTAAAGTGTTACTGGGTTCCTGGGACGACGAGAACGGGAACAAGCGTCACCTGGCCGCTATCGAAGATTTCAACGCCGAATACCCCGATATTGAAGTCGAGATTCTGCCGCATGCTGGCGGAGACTGGCACTCGAAGGTCCTGACCTGGATCGCGGCGGGCGAGTTGCCCGATGTGTACATGGCCGACTCAAGCTTCATCCCGCTTTATGTCGAGGCTGGCGGTCTTGAGAACCTGCGTCCGTACATCGAGGGAGAGAACGGCTTCGATCCGTATGAGGTGTTCTACCCCGGCGTGTACGAAAACGGCTTCTACCAGGGCGATCCCTATGTGCTGGCGAAAGACTACAGCACGGTAGCGATCTATGCCAACAAGAAGCTGTTCGACGCTGCCGGCATCGAGCTCCCAGAAGAAGGCTGGACGTACGACGATTTGCTGGACGTTGCCATGCAGCTTACCGTTGATGCGAACGGCAATAACGCCGCCAGCCCAGACTTCGACCCCGAAAACATCGTCCAGTACGGCATGGATCATCGTGGTGGCTGGTGGCGCGGCTTCCAGACCGTCGTCTACTCCTTCGGCTCGCATACGATCAGCGACGATGGCACCACGTTCGACGGCTACATGAACAGCCCCGAAACGATTGCCGCACTCGAATGGATGCGAGACGCGATCCACGTTTACCATGTCGCGCCAACCAACGAGTTCATGACAGCGCTGCCCAGTGGCTCCATGCAAGCGTTTCTAGATGGGCAGTTTGCCATGGTCTTTGGCATGGGCCCCTGGTTCCTGGGTATGCTAGAAGAGACACCCGGCTTTGAATGGGCCATCCTGCCAATGCCTGAAGGCCCAGGTGGTCATCACGGTGCGGTGTGCTGGGCCGGGTTTGGCCTGGCTCCTACCAGCAAAAACAAGGATGAAGCCTGGTTATTGCTGAAAGCACTTGGCACCGAGATCGGGCAGCGGCACTATGGCGAACATGCGTTGTCCTCTATGCCCACGATCATGGAAGAGAAGACGGATCACCCGTTCTGGAGCGTCTTCATCAAGGAAGCCGAATACCTCGATTCGCTGGATGATCTCAAGAGCCAATACTATCTCCAATGTATTGGGGATGATGCCTTCACCTCGGTGATCTTTGGTGAAACGGGGGCTGATCTGGACATCGCAGCATACATGAACGACGAAGTTGTGCCGATTTTGCAGCAGTGCCTGGATTCCCATGCCGAGTAACGCTCGGAACGCGTTGCTCGCTCCTTGAGCACTGCTCACCGTACGATAACGCCGGGGGCGAAGCTATTTGTCCCCGGCACTTTCATCTTGAGTGAGGTTGGTCATCATGAGTTTGCTTGCCACCCGGATGCCTCGCTGGGGCAACATGTCGGCGAATGCTCGCCGTGAGGCAATCATATTCTACCTTTGCATCATGCCCTGGCTCATTGGGTTCATTGTGTTTCTGGCCTACCCCATGGTGCGCTCCTTTTATCTATCATTCACGCGCTACCAGATCGGTAGAGAACCGGTTTGGATTGGGCTTGATAACTTCAGCGCGCTGTCAGATGACCCGTTCTTTTCAAAATCGTTGAGTGTGACGCTGTGGTACGTAATCGGCAGCGTTCCTGGAGCAAACCTGATCGCGCTAGGGATTGCGATGCTACTGGCTCAGAGGATTCGCGGGGTCAGTGTGTGGCGCACCATCTACTTCCTGCCATCCGTCGTGAGCATTGTCGCGGTATCGGTGCTTTGGTTCTACGTGTTCAATCCCCAATACGGCATCGTCAATAATTTTCTAGAGTATATCGGCATCAAAGGGCCGGGGTGGTTCACGAGCGAAACGTGGGCACTGCCGACGATTATTCTCATCAGTTGGTGGATGGTGGGCACTCAGATTGTCATCTATCTCGCCGGTTTGAAGGGCATCCCCCAGGAGTTCTACGAAGCCGTAGAAGTGGATGGCGGCGGGCCCTGGACTAAATTTCGGCATATCACCATCCCGATGCTCAGCCCGACCATTTTCTTCAACCTTGTCCTGGGGTTCATCGGTGCGTTCCAGGTCTTTGATTCGGCCTGGATTGTGACACGGGGTGGGCCTAACAACGCGACACGAACCTATATGTTCAACATCTACAAGGAAGCCTTCGAATTCGGCAATCTGGGCTATGCGTCGACCCTGGCCTGGGTACTCTTTGTCATCATCATGATCTTTACAGCATTGATTATCCGTTCCTCCTCGCTATGGGTTTATTACGAAGCGGAGCAGCGCTCATGACCAACATCAGCGATAGCTCATCTGACCTGCCTGTCGGGCGAACCCCATCCCGCCCGCGCGGTTTGCGCCTTTCAAAGTCCACGGGACGAATAATTCGCCTGGGAATAACCTACTTCCTGCTCACGTTGGGCGCGGTGATCATGGTTTTCCCGATGCTCTGGATGCTCACGGCAAGTTTCAAACCCGAATGGCAGATTCTCACCAACCCACCCATCTGGATTCCATCCAAGTGGATTCATGCGCCGGTGGGCGATACCACCAAAGAAGTTCCACTCTGGTATGCCAGAGACGAGGAAGGTAACAAGCTGCGCGTGATCGAGATTGGCCTCCGGCGCTATACCACAGCCATCGATCCCACCGCCTTAACGGGCATGGTTTCGGTCCCCACAGACCAGCTTAGCGATGCAAAGCCCACAACGGTAAACGGGGTGACGCTCAATGTGCGAACCTGGCGCAGCGAGGGGGGCACACAGCGCGTTGTAGCGTTGATGCGTGATAAGAAGAATCTCGTCGTCGCGCAGGCAGAAGCCGTAGCCGAGGTCGCGCAACGCGTGCCATTAGATTATCTGAACAGCGGCAAGCGCACCAAGCTCACCGTTGGAGATTACACGTTCCAGGCACGTAACCTCGAAGATCAGGGGATCAGCCTGGTGGCCCTTGGCCCGGAATCTCAGCTTGCAGTTGTGGCCCCGAAAGACATTGCGCCAGCCATATTCATCGTTCCGCCGGATGCGGTGATCGATCCCGAATTTGTTCCTCTCGGCGACACAGAACTGCAACTCTATTCGCTGGCCGATCGCGACCCAGGCGAGCGTTACGTGCTGGCCGGCATTGAGACGTGGCAACCCGTGATCGATTTCGACGAGGCGCTCGATCATGGTTTTACGCTCCCGCTGGAACAGCTTTCCGGTGAACCGGAGTGGCGGGATTTTGAACTGGCGACCATGCCTGTTTACACCATCACATTAGACGATGGCCACCAGGAAGACGTCATCTTGCTAACCGAAACAGGGCAGAAAGCCTATGTCATTCCGGTCGCATTGGCTACGACGATTCGCCTTTCACCTATTGAAAAACTGGTCGAGCCGTTTGTTAAGTCGGTTGACGGCGTGTCGCTGCGCTACCTGGATGATTATGTAGAGCACGGAGAAAAACAGAAGATCGCGATTGTGGGCAATCGGCTTGACATGGCCACCGTTGTGCCAGAATCCGCTATCACCGATGCCTTTGACGTGCCAAGCGATTCGTTGGAACGAGTGCTCAAGATTCGCTTCCGGTACGAGAACTATGTTGAGGCGCTCTCGAGGGACTTGGGCGGGGCGACGTTTCTAACGTTCTTCAAGAACTCAACGGTTGTTGTGCTGTTGAACCTCCTCGGCACGTATCTTTCGGTCATTCCCGTGGCCTACGGGTTTGCGCGGCTGCGAGCGCCGGGCAAAAACGCCTTCTTCATGCTTCTGCTCTCGACCATGATGTTACCATTCCCCGTGCTGCTGATCCCAACCTATGAGATTTTCCGCTCGCTGGGAATGCTGAACACGTTGTGGCCCCTGTTCATCCGGTCGTTTTTTGCCAGCGCGTTCTTCGTGTTTCTGCTGCGGCAGTTCTTTATGGGCATTCCACTCGAACTCGAAGATGCTGCCCGTATTGATGGGGCCAACACCTTGCAGGTCATCCTGTATGTGATCCTGCCGTTGAGCAAACCGGCGCTAACCACCATCGGCATTTTCACATTCTGGTGGAACTGGAACTCGTTTTTCGAACCCTTTGTCTATGTGGACAGCATCAAGAATTTCACGGTAACATTGGGGCTGGCCTTCTTCAAGGGACAGTACACCTACAGCTTCCACTGGTTGATGGCAGCAGGAATGACCACCATTTTGCCGATCATCCTCTTGTTCTTCTTTGCACAGCGCTATTTCATCGAGGGCATCCAGTTGACCGGCTTGAAGGGATAAACTGGTCGCGAGCGGACTATCAAACACAAGAGGTGTGATGAAACCAATAACGCCATCTGAGTTCTCCGGGAGAGCACGCTGGACCCTGCTGGTTGTTTTCTCGCTATCTGCGATCGGGCTGGCGTTCGAAATCACGCTCACCCGGCTTTTTTCGTTGATGTTTCAGTACCATTATGTGTTCCTCATCGTGTCCGTGTCCGTTGCGGGGTTAGGTATTGGCGCAGCGATTGCGGCGTTTTATTTGCGGCGCGAACGATCCTGGGCAGACCTCGTCCATGCAACCCTTCTGCTGGCGTTTCTCCTGGTCAGCACCGCCCTGGTGCTATCCCAGCTCAGGTCAGCAACCCGCACCCTTGTTGCCATCGTGGCGGCTCTGCTGCCATTTATCGTTATTGGCTATCTGAGTTCGGTGCTTTTTGCCGAATTCGCCCGCTTCGGAGGCATTTTATATGCGGTCGATCTGCTTGGCGGCGCGGTGGGTCTGACGGCCATTCTCGGCCTGATCGGGTATCTGGGCGCGTTTAACGCGATCCTGGCCCTGGCGATCCTGGCAAGTATCGTAGCATTGCTGTTAGCGGGCATCGCCGGGCGGCGCTCGCTTCAAGTGGGCTCCCTGGATGTCACCGCAGCACTGACCGGCTTGCTGTTGCTTAACTCAGCGACAGACCTGATCAGTTTCAATCCAGACCGCCTGCAAGAAGCCCCTCCGGATAAGACGATGCTGGCGTTGTTGGATCACAACCCGACGGCGTCGATCATTGAAACGCGGTGGGGGCCATTTGCGCGGTTGGATGTCGTAGCAACCAGCGATGGCTCGGTGCGTTACGTGTTCACCGACGGGGGCGCAGGCAGCACGATGATCCGGTACGCAGGGGATGATCGGCGCGTAGCCTGGCTTCAGCAGGATATCGCCTACCTGCCATTCACCTTAGACGCCGCCGAGACAAAAGAGGTCTTGATCTTGGGCGCGGGCGCTGGCAAAGATGTTCTGATGGCACATTTGACCGGTGCCGAGTCGATCACCGCTGTTGAGATCAACCCCGTACTGGTCGATCTCACGCGAGACTACGCCAGTTACAACGGGAGCATCTTCGACTTACCCGGCGTCAAAACTATCGTCGCTGATGGCCGCAACTATATCGCGCGGAGCACCGTCAAATACGACCTGATTTACGCCAACCTGGTCTATAGCCAGGCGGCAGTCCCCGGCACATCGGCGCTGGCGGAAAGCTACATCTTCACGCGCGAGGCGCTACAGACATACTGGGATCACCTGTCAGCAAACGGGCGGATCGGCTTCGTTACACACCAGGGCATCGAAGGCTTGCGACTCTTGATCGCGGCATTGGATATGCTGGAAAACGAAGGGTTTACGATCCGGGAGGCCCTACAACACGTCGCCATGGCCACCCTGCAAAGCGCCGACCCACAGACGCGCACCGCAGTGGTATTGATCACACGTCAACCGTGGACTCCAGAGCGAGTAAACGCCTTTGTTGAGGAGGCGCACCAACGGTCGGCGGGGTTGCTCTACCTGCCGGGCTACCAGGAACTTGGCCTTGAGGGATTAGCCAACGGCCTGATCACGCTGGATCAGTTTATTGATGAAAACGCCGACGAGTTCAATTTCACGCCGACCACCGATGACCAGCCCTTCTTTTACCAGTTTCAACCGGGGTTGCCCGACCAGCTTTCGGAACTCTTGCTGATCAGTCTGGGCGTGGCGGGCGTGTATCTTTCCTGGGCCATGTTCTTTTTCGTACGCCAGCAGCAGCACTGGAAACGCTTCAGCCTCACTCCCCACTTCGCGCTGTTAGGAGCCGGGTTTATGCTTGTCGAAATACCGCTCATCCAGCGTTTCCACCTGTTGATCGGCCATCCGAGTCTGGCGCTGGTGAGCGTCATTGGCGCGCTTCTCGTCGGCGGCGGGATCGGCAGCCTGACAAGTAACCGTTGGGATGTTCGCTCCCTGCCCCGCAAAGTCACCGTCATTGCAGCGGCAGTGGGTATCAGCGTGCTCGGCACGCTGGTCGTTTATCCGGCGCTGATCAACTGGGCGCTCCCTCTCGAACTAAGCGCACGCGTGGTAGTGACCGCCGTTGTGTTGCTGCCATTGGGCTTTCTGATGGGAATGCCGTTCCCGGCGGGCCTGCGCCTCGCACACGAAGTCGACCCGTCCGGTGTTGCAGCTTTCTGGGGCGCAAATGCCGTGATGTCCGTTCTTGGATCGGCGCTGGCAATGGCCTTAGCCGTTCGCTGGGGATTCTCGGCGGCCCTGATACTGGGAGCCGCCTTCTATGGCATTGTGGCAGCGCTGGCTTTAGGAATCTGGCCCCGGCTGCTGGATTAGGACGTTGGCATGAAACAGTGGCAGAACGATTTAGGCGAGACGCTGTCACTCAACGGGCGTTGGGACTTTACCCTGGGGAACCAATCGGGAATGATCCAGGTGCCCGGTAGTTGGGAGGCACAGGGCTATGCTCGGCAGGTGGACGGCCCGGCCCGCTATCGCCGGTTGGTAACCGTTCCTTCTGGCTGGACGGGCCAACGAGTGCAGCTTCACTTCGACGCCGTGAGTTATTTCTGCGAAGTAACGGTCAACGGCGTTAAGGTTGGGGAACATACCGGCCTTTGGACGCCGTTTGCTTTTGATGTAACGGATGCGCTTCGCTCCGGAACCGACAATGAGATCGCCCTTACGGTCTGGAAGCCCGGCGGACGGTTCCCACTGCGCGAGTCGCTGACCGGTTTTCTGCCCGACGTAGCCGTGATGTTTGGCGGAATCTGGCAATCAGCCCGGCTGGTTGCGTTTTCCGGCCCGGCGCTAAGCGACTTCACGGTAAGGAGCCACGCCAGCACGGGCGAGGTTGATTTGACTGCAACGGCCCATCAAGCTGCCGGGCTTGAAGCCGTCATAGAGGTATACCAGCCCGACGGTAGCCGGGCCGCAGAATGGCACGGACCGGTCACCGGCGAACATCCCGCGGTGACCCTGCGCGTGCCCACCCCAGAACGTTGGGGACCCGACAGCCCAAACCTGTACACGGCCCGCGTCCGCCTGCAACGATCGGGCGAGGTCGTTGCCCGCGTCGAGCGGCGCTTCGGGTTTCGGGCGCTGACAGCCGAAGGCGAGCAAGTGCGGCTCAACGACGTTCCACTATGTTTACGGGGTGCGCTCAATTGGGGCTGGTATCCTGACAGGCTGTGTCCCGATCCCTCCGAGGCGACGATCCGCGATGAGTTCCGGCGCATCCGCGAACTGGGCTTCAACCTGATGAAGTTGTGTCTCTACGTGCCATCCCCGCGCTACTTTGAGATCGCCGATCAGGAAGGCATGTTACTCTGGCTTGAATTACCCCTCTGGCTCCCTGAGGTCAGCGATCACCTGCAACAGCAAGCGCCTGTCGAATACGCTGAGATTATCGCCGCCGTTCACCACCACCCGTCAATCGTCATCTATAGCTTGGGCTGCGAACTTGAAGACAACGTTGATCCTGAGTGGCTGGCCCGGCTAGACGCAATCGTGCGGAATGGCACCGGCGATGTCCTGGTGTGCGATAACAGCGGCTCCGGTGAGGCGTATGGGGCCGCTTCTGACCTGGCAGATTTCGATGATTATCATTTCTACTGCGATCTCCAGTTTTTGGAACCGCTGGTGGATCATTTTCACCGGGATTGGCGTCCACCCCGCCCGCTGATCTTCGGTGAATTTTGCGCCGCAGACGATTACCGCCACCTGGAACCGATCATGGCAGCGCACGGGAATCAGCTCCCCTGGTGGCTGCAAGAACAAAATCCGATTCACCCGCTTAGCAAGATTGCCTTCACCGAGCAGCAGGCCCGCATGCAGGCGCTTGATCTGGATACAGACGCACAAATACTTGTGCACATATCCCGCCAGCAGTCTTTCATCGTGCGCAAGACGGTGCTCGAAAAAGTGCGCGCCCGGTCCAAATCAGGCGGCTATGTCATCACCGGCTTGCGCGATACGCCTCTTGCGACATCGGCGCTCTTCGACGATTTCAACCGGCACAAGTACGATCCCGCAGCGTTTCGCCAGTTCAATGCCGACAGCGTACTGCTGCTGGGACGGTCGCGCGCGCGCCAGTGGTCGTATGATGGCGACCGTCCCGCGCCGCATGATCCGTATTGCTGGCATGCCGGGGAGCGCATCGCGCTTGACCTCGTACTGGCGCATGCCGGCAGGCCGCTCACGGGGGGCGAATGGACATGGCAAATCGCTGACGCAAGCGGGAAGCCGCTGGCACAGGGAAGCGGGCAGATAACCGATGCTTGGGACGGCAGCCGCCCCCAGCGAATCGGCCAGCTTGTGTTCGATGCCCCTTCCACAGATGGTGCCCTCATGCTCCATCTTGAGGTCGTTCTTCGCCTGGGAACCCAACGCATCCGCAACACCTGGCATTTGTGGATATTTCCACGAGTCACGCAATGGCCTGAGAACCTGGGCATACTCGATCCCACCGGTGCGCTGGATCGACTGGATGATCTGCGCGAGGCAGCAACCCGTGTAGACAAGCCCTCACACGAATGCGCCGTCTTGATCACCACTGTGCTGACCGATGCGGTGCGGGCATTTCTGCATGACGGCGGCAAGGTGCTTCTCTTGCAGACTGGCAACGGCCCACTTCCCGTCGTCTCTGGCCCATTCTGGTGGCACGCGATTCATCTTTTTGACAAACATCC
>CAZSXY010000041.1:20454-25203 GCA_964611395.1 uncultured Anaerolineaceae bacterium
TATCACTGGTTACTGGGGCAATTCAACGACGAACTGGGCGCATTCCACGGCCACTTTCGTGTGCCCGACGGTTATCTCGAACCGCCGCAAACCGTGAACCTGATAGCGCCCTGGCAACTCCTGGCGGCGTATGACCGGTTTCATGATGCGCAATTCCTGGCGCTGGCGGAGCGTACCGCCACGTGGTTCTACGATAACCACGTGGTCGACCACCCCATGAGCATCGTCGCCGGGGGTGTGCGGGATGGCGTAGCGACCAATGAGGTGTGGACGAAGTTCGCCGCTGAGGAAATCATCACCTGCCTGGGGTTAACTACCCGCACGCTGAACGATGTCTGGCTCGAACGAGCACGCCAAGGGGGGCGGTATCTGATTCAGGCACGCCGCCACCATTACGCGCCCCGCTATGTTCTGTCGCCAGGGCGCTGGCTTGAGACTGGCTGGGATTCGTGGGGGCGTGTGGTTGAGGCGCATGGGTTGCTCTGGCAGCTCACCCACGAGCAACACTGGCTGGATGAAGCGATCCAATGGGGCGATTACGCCCTGTCGATTCAAGCCACTGATGGGGCCTTCTACTTGATCGACGGCGAATACTATAACACCGACCTGGCTGCCGACGAACTGCGCGCGCTCGTCTTCCTTCATGAAATAACGGGTCGTCCGGATTTTCTACAGGCAGCGCGTCGCTTCGCCGACTGGCAGCTCCAGCACCAGACGCCAGAAGGTGCGTGGCCGCTGACAATCGACCGCGATGGCAACATCGTGATGCCAACGATTGGGCCGGGGGATGTGCCAAACATTGCTATCGCCCTGCTGCGTTTGTATCACGTCACCGGTGAAGAACGTTATCTGGCTGCGGTGTTCCGGGCGATTCGCTACTCCCTCAGCGTTCAGGTGACCACCAATAGCGCCTCACCCTATCGTGACAACGAACAGGCGCGGTGGGGTTTCTGGTCCTGGGACCCGCCCTACGACTATACGCAATCCGCCGACCAGTCCACCCACCACACGCGCGGCATGTGGTTCCTCATCGATTATTGGCACGCCTGTCTGCGTGGCGAGCGATAGGCGTTCAAGTTTCTGTCACGTCGGCGGCATTGCCATCGAAGCGGTTGTCGCGCAGGGCTACGCCGGGATGTCCCTCCAGCCAAAGCGCTTTTTCCACATTGCGCTCAAACACGTTGGCCTCCACCGAGCAATCGACCACGCGGTCCAACCGCACCCCGATCCGGTTATTGCGTAATGTATTCCCGCGCAAATGATAGCCGTAACATACCCGGTCTGTAGTTTCAGCCCCCGTGTACCCGTGAAAACCGGTGTGATTGGCCTCGATCAGGTTGTTTTCCACCACGAAATCATGCGAGACTTCGTGGCCGGGCCAGTGGGCAACTACCGGCCCGCCCCGCGTCCACAGACGGACGCCGTCGCCAGAGTTGAACCGGATTTGATTGTTGCGAATAACGCAATCGAACCCGTGCTCAATGGCAATCCCGACCTGCCGGTTGAATTCGATGATGTTCTCTTCGATGACATTTTCCCACGAATAGCCCATCCACATTCCATAATTGGATTGGCTGCAATCATTGCGCCGGAAGATGTTGCCCCGTGAAAACGTCGATTCGATGGCATTATTCGAACTGAGGCGGCAATCGTTATCCTCAAAAAGGTTATCGTTGCAGGGGCCCTGGTTTCCCTTGTGATCGTACCCGGCGACGAAAATCCCGTCGCCACCGCACAGACAACTGTTCCGGAGGAATTTGTTGCGCGAAGAGCTATAAACCAGCACAATCCCCGCCGCGTCTGCTTCCACACGAACCGAGCCATCATCCGGACGGCGGTATACGCGATTGCAGAAATCCAGGCAGTTATCCTGGACTACGTTGTCGGAGGATGCAGAGAGATACACTCCCCAACCGCTGTTAAATGACGCGTTGTTTTTCTCAACGACCAGCCCGGAGCAGCCATACAACAGAATGCCATTCATCTGGTGCTGGACATCGTTGTGCCGGATCACCCCGCCCGCAACGTCATCCAACAGAATCGCCCCGCTATACGCTTTTTCGATTGGATGCCACAGATAGAGGAACGTGTCGATGCCCTCGATTTCCGCCGTGTCACGAACGCGCACGTTTTCGATGGTGACATCCTGGCAACCGCTCAAGCGAATGCCATGATAATACCCGGCGATCGAAACACCCTGAATGGTGATCCCCTTGCGCCCTTCGGCACAAATTCCGACGCTCGCATAATCCTTGCCAACCAACAGGGCGTCTGTTCCATCAAGGGTTATTCCGTCAACGGCGATGGTAATGCCGCGCGGCAAGCTATAAACGCCGGGGGCCAGGCGGGTATTTTCGGTAATCCGCATGCCGTCGGTGGGAACGATCGTTTTCATGGTTCTATCCTTGTCGTTGGATCGCGTGGGCGTGTTTAGTGACGCATCCCGTCCCATGACCAATAAGGCACTGGCATCAAGATACAAGTCTTCAAAACGTGTATAATTCCTTAACGCGGGAGTGATCAAGACGCATCACCTGTACCATTGATGTTGTGATAGGCCAATGCCGATAATATCGGGCAAAATCGGTTTGGGGACATAGTGGGAGCCGTCCACGAAGACACATGGGTAGCTCACGCTATACTCTCCTGATACCGGCCATGCGCAAAGTTGTTCAATCCCCCGGAAAATGTATAGACATTATTCTGTGTTCAGATGACGAGTTTGTCAAGGTAGCTGGTTCATGAAATAAAGTTGGCAATAGACATAAATAAATTAATCGTGCTATTGTATATACAATCTCTGATAATTAGGCAACCGGTTGCTCGGAGTCATAATCAAAGGCAATAATCAACGATGCACCTGCAGCGAGATAGTGGCGTTCCACTGTATTTACAGGTCAGTGAAATCCTCATTCAGCGCATTCTGGCCGGTGAATGGTCGCTAGACCAGAGCCTACCCGCCGAACCAGAACTCTGCGAAGAGTTTGGCGTAGCACGCGGCACCTTGCGCCAGGCCCTCAGCAAACTTGAAACCGAGGGCTACGTCCGGCGCGAACGGGGGCGCGGTACGTTCGTGATCTGGAACGGGGGCCGCGTCAACGCGAACCAGTTGGCGGGAAATCAGATCGGTTTCGTAGTGCCTTATGTGCGCGACTCGTTTGTGCCGTCAATCTTGCTCGGTGTCGAAAAAGCAGCAGCCGAACATGGCTTGTCGATTCTGTTCAAACATGCTGCGAACGATCCCGATCTGCAAAACGAGGTGCTGGAGGCTCTGGTCAGTCAAAACCTTGCCGGTGCCATCCTGTACCCCGTCGACTCGGTGCATGTCGAAGGGGTACGCAAGTTGATTAACTCAGGCTATCCCCTGGTGCTTATCGACCGGTATCTGCGCGGCATCATATCCGATTACGTCATGTCCGATCACTTTGGCGGGGCATTGCGCGCCGTCCAGCATCTTATCAAGTTGGGGCACGAGCGCATTGGTTTCGTGTCATGGTGCGATCCCTCGATCAGTCTCGAACACCGCCAGGTTGGTTACCGGCAGGCATTGACCGAAGCCGGTGTGCCGTTTGATCCAAAGCAGGTATTCGAAGTCGAGGGCTATCCCACCGTAGCGCTTGATCCGCTGTGTGCGTTCTTAGAAGAACAATCCCGGTTGTCCGCCATTGTCACCGCCAATGACCAGCTAGCCCTCGCCGTCTATCACGCGGCCCGCACCGTAGGTAAACGGATACCCCATGATCTGGCAGTGATCGGTTTTGACAACCTAGATTTCACCGAACACCTTGATGTACCCCTGACCACGGTCGCCCAGCCAGCGTTTGACATCGGTCGAACGGCCGTTGAAGTGCTCGTGCGCCGAATTCAAGGCGAAGTGACCGGGTTCCAGCAGATCATCCTCCCTACCCAACTGATCATCCGCCGTTCGTGCGGCGCATACCTCAAAAAACCGTCGTAAGGCCCGCTGGATCGATTCACACAGGCTGAGCAGTGAGTTCGGCGCTGCAATAACGAGCGTTTCCACCAGCGAACAGGGGAAGCAGCGCACGAAAGACAGCCAAGTTATCGTCACGGCATCCAGCCACATTCTCATCAGATCAACTGATTTGCCCACCCCATTGCAACAAAGTAGATCATCTGGCCCAACACAACACGCGGCAGAGTCATCGAAGACCCTGCCGCGTAGGAACGAAAATTCGTGGAGCCGCTACGGTCTGCTCACACTGATCGGCTGCAGGTGCACGTTGTTCCCCTCGTTGCTCTCCGCCACCGTATTTGTTGTGTCCACCACCACCTTCGTGTTGATCGATGCGTAGTGGCTGGGGTAGCCCGCATACGTGCACGTCAGGATGCGCCCGCCGTGCGCCGCCAGGCTGTCCAGCGTCCAGTCGCATGCCGGTGCCGAATAGTTCTCGCCCGGCCACCACTCGATGCGGAAGCTCGTGCCGACCACCGCAGTATCACCCTGGTTGTAGACCCCGACTCGCACGTCCACCGGCTCGCCCTTCACCGGCGTCGCCGGATCCAGCGAAAACTCGCTCACGTACAGGTCGGGCTGTCCGGCTGATGGCGGTGCAGCACCCGCGCTCACGCTGATCGGCTGCAGGTGCACGTTGTTCCCCTCGTTGCTTTCCGCCACCGTGTTCGTCGTGTCCACCACCACCTTCGTGTTGATCGATGCGTAATGACTGGGATAGCCCGCATACGTGCACGTCAGGATGCGCCCGCCGTGCGCCGCCAGGCTGTCCA
>CAZSXY010000041.1:25303-27741 GCA_964611395.1 uncultured Anaerolineaceae bacterium
CACCGGCGTCGCCGGATCCAGCGAAAACTCGCTCACGTACAGGTCGGGCTGTCCGCTGGGAACGCCGCCCGGTCCCGGCTCCGGAGGAGCAGCGGGAGAAACAGGCACATCGAGCGCCAACGGCGGATTGCCAAACACAGACGCCCACACAAAAGACGCGCTACCGCTGAGCATCGCGTCGGAGAGAATCGGGCCGGTTGGCGACGCTGCAGTTTCACCCTGGAAATAAATGCCGCCGGGGGTGTTGTAGATGAACCCGGTCGGCACACCGATATGCTGTCCGGCTTCGTGTTCCACCGGAGCCAGCACAGCCGTACCTATCCGGTTCCAGTACAGGCGCACCGTTACGCCGTCCGCTCTCCAGAACAAAGCGATCCTTCCATCGGCTGCCCAGAGCGGGCCAAACACCTTACTGGCACCATCGGCATAGAACAACTGTGGATCGGGGGAAATGCCAAACGCATCCGGCAAAAGCATGCCGATCGCATTGGTATTCAGCGGCCCGGCCCCAGGAATGTCAGGTCCCGGCGGATAATCCGGATTGGTGTAGGCCAGGATAGCCTGTCCGTTGGGTAAAACGTCAAAGTCATTGAACGCATAGGGGCTGCTCACCAGGTACTGGCCGACACCTGGAACCCCTGCCGGATACCAGGCAACCGCGCCCATCGGTTCGGTGACCATCCCAAAGTTGTTCATGGTGAAGTGCACCTGGTAGTTGCCCGATCCGTCTTCAGACTGGAGCAGCACCACGAACGGCCACGCCATCGCGTCCGCCAGAAACTCGCCGCCAACGAAACTGGCGATCTCCGGCCCATCACTGCGCAGTTGCGCCAGGGCATTGCCGGTCGTCATGTCAAACACGATCACCCGCCAGCCGCGGATCGCCCCCGACGAATTGGCAAAACCGATGGCAATCCGGTTAAAGGCATCTGACGAATACCGGTGCCCCAGGTACGCGGTCTCGTTAGGCCCAGTTTGATGTACCATGAGCCATTGCCCGGTTTGCAGATCATAAAACCCAACTGCATCCCGCCCGTTGGTCAGTGGCACAATTTCGACCAGATAGCGCCCGTCTTGAGAAATATGCAGCGCTTTGTGCGTGCACGGCGTACCGGGAGCTTCATTCGGCAACTGGGGGCGGGGTATCGAGGTGAAGTCCCCGGCTGAATTGACCCAGTGCAATGTATCGTTGCACTGATCATGGATTACCAACCACCAGTCGCTAGCTGGCAGCGCCCGGAGTGCCAGATCGTCCGGCAACGTTGAGTGCGCTTCGACCCCAGAAAAGGATAAGGCCACAAGCAACCCAATCCCCACGACCAGCAGCCCGACCATTCGCAAACCCTTCATCACGTTTCTCCTTTCGGATCACAATTGACGACCCATATCGTTTTCACTGTTGACCAAGAACGCACGATTGGCACGTTACGAGTGTGGAAAGCGCGTCAGCGATCGGGCAGGCAAAAGCCACCTGCGCCCCTACGCGCCCCCTGTGGAATAGCGGTCACAAGCCTGTTGGGTATTCAATGATGGGCCGCCATCGTGCAGTCGTGCACAAACCCATCATATAGGATCATCCTGTAGTAAATCAATTAATGCGTGTAAAAAATCTCTAAATTCAGGGAATGAGAACCCTAAAGAGAGCTGCTAACGTTCGCGATTGGTTACAGTGACATACGGGCTGCTGTTCGAAGTGTCACGGGCCACGCGAACGCGCCATTTGGCGTATGGCCGTTGAGCGTTAAAAAGCCGATAATCAAAGGCAACGTGATGTCAAAATGAGGGGTTCAATGAGGAAATACCTTGCGCTTTTGGTGTTACTTGCAATATCTCTGGCAGCGTGCGGAAACAACGAATCCAATGCCAACACCTTGGCCGAAGAGCTTCCGCTCGACGAACAAAAGCCCACCTTCGTCTTCTTTTATACACGCGGTTGAAGCCCTTGAGCGCGTATGCAGCCTGTCGTGGACAGGCTAAGTGACACATACAGCGACCAGGTTGCTTTTGTGGCGCTGGATGCCAATGAGGATGACCTTGAAGCATTCAGGGCTACGCGGTTGCCGGGTCATCCATCATTCATCGTGTTGTTGCCCAACGGGCAAGAAGTCTGGCGTGGGTTTGGGTTGGTTGAGGAGGCAGACCTGGAATCGGCTATTCGTGAGGCATTGAAGCAATCTTAACCTTGCCACACCTTTTGGAGGGTGGCAGGATACGGCATGCATGGATCGAATGGCCGGTGGCATCGCTGGCTCCGGCGACAGGTGATAGCAGAGGAGGCGTCGCCGGTCACCCTACTCACGGTTGCCCCACGCCATTGAGCGTATCAACCACAGCCAACAAATCGCCGATCGAATAAAAATCAACAGCGATGAAATTGGGCAGGCGACCGCGTTCTTCCATGCAGGTATGCACGCGATTCATCAGGAAGTCGAACGCGT
>CAZSXY010000042.1:0-4859 GCA_964611395.1 uncultured Anaerolineaceae bacterium
CGATTTGAAAGTGTACCGATTGGCCGGGCTGTGGGCAAGCACATGCGCTCGAATCAGCATCGACCCACCGCCGCAACGTGTTATACTTGGGACGAGCCGATTTTTGCCCCTTTGGGTGAGGAATGCTATGTCGTTTCAGAACTTGCGTGCCAGGCCAATTATCCAGGCCGTGATCCTTGTTTTCGTGATGAGTCTGGTGGTGACGTTCGCCATCCAGGGTGTCTATGTGATGTCGCGCATGGCCGATGCGTTTTCCGAGCTTGACCCGAACGCCACCCAGGAAGAACAACAGGCGCTTTTGCAAGATGAGATTGACACGCTGATGACCGAAGCGCTGGAAGGGTCGTCCACGCTGAACACGCTGTTCATGGTGCAGTGGGCACTGACCGGGGCGCTGACCTTTCTCATGGCGTGGCGAACGGCACGCCGCAATGCCGCATCACCGGAACAGGGGGCTGGCTACGGAGCCGTCGTGGGGTTGGGCGTGTTGCTCCTGTACGGCCCGTGTTTCTTGTCCGGCACGATTGGATTGGGCGTGCGGTTGATCTTCATGATCGTGGTGCTGGCGGCAGGCAGTGCAGGCGGTCAATTAGGCGGGACGCGCCCCGTCACGCGCAAAGTTCCGCCTGCGCTCCCGGTGGCAGGGGATGAGGCGATATTGCGCGACAAGAGTTCCACGCCCCGGCGTGGCGGCCTCGACCCCGAAACGTACTACAACATGGGCGTTCAGGCGGCGTTAGGGGGTCGTCGCGAGGAAGCACGCCAGCATTTCACCCGCGTGCTGCAAATGCAGCCGCGCCACGTACCGGCGTGGCTCCAACTGGCGAACCTGGCGGATACACCCGACCAGGCGTGGAACTACGTGCAGCAGGCCCGCGCCATCAGCCCTTCCGCTCCCGCTGTGCAGCAAGCCGTTGAGGTGATCTGGCCGAAGGTTGCCGCCAGCGCCCAACAGGTTGGGCCGTCGCCGAGCCAGCCGCCGTACCCCGGTGGTCAGCAAGATGATACGGCGATTCCTCGTTCGACGCTGCCGCCGGGCGTCTATGCCGAAGCGCCAACGGAGGTAGGCGGCGTGGATATCGGCGGGGAGGTCGCACAACCCCCGGCAGAGGATGCGCCAGCGGAAGATGTGCCCGACGAGCGCCAGGAGACGCCCGGCGAAACGCCGGACATCCCCGAAGGCGACACGCCACCACCGCTGCCCCCGGCGATGTGATCGCGCGGGGGGGGTATGTGCGCGCTAGTTCGTTCGCGTGGTGTTGTGCTATGCTATCAGGGTAATGCGTAGCACAGGCTCGTTGTAGCGTTTAGGGGGGCGTTATCATGGGTCTCAAACCGGGTATCGGGCTGGCGGTGGCGCTGGCCGCAGTATGGGTATTCGGGGAGCGCGGGCGACTGTTGCGCAACTCGACGTGGCAGTTCATGCGCGAGATGGGCTGGCGGCGCGTGCTCAATGGCGATTTCTTGCACGCATACGTCTATGGGCGTTGGAGCAACCAGTATATCGGCTGGTCGATCAAGTACTGGTTCCCGCGACTCCGGGCGGCGAATGGCAACCGGCGCTGGGCGGATGTGTATCACGGGAAGTTGCTGACCACCAAACAGGCCGAAGCGCTCATCACCATCAACGAGCCGATTCCTCGCCAGGACCTCGAACAGATTATTCCCTATGAAACTGCACGCGAGATCGTGCTCAGCGGGTCGCCTGACGTGGCCGTGTATGAGTGCCCGTGCCGCTCGGCGCGAGAGCATCCGTGCCAGCCGACCGATGTGTGCATGATTGTGGGGCAACCCTTTGTGGACTTCCTGGTCGAGCACAATCCACACACGGCCCGCAAGATTACACGCGATGAGGCCCTGGCGATTCTGCGGGCGGAGCACGCACGCGGGCATGTGCACGCTGCCTACTTCAAGGATGTGATGCTCAACCGCTTTTATGCGATCTGCAACTGCTGCGCGTGTTGCTGCGGCGGCCTGGAAGCGATGCGGCGCGGCGTGCCGATGGTGGCCTCGTCCGGCTATGTGGCCCAGGTCGACGCCGATCAGTGCCAGGCGTGCGGGACGTGCGAGCAGGCATGCCCTTTTGACGCGATCCGCGTTAACGGCACGGCACACGTGGTCTGGGAGTCGTGCATGGGCTGCGGAGTATGCGCGGGGCAATGCCCGGAGGGGGCGATTGTCTTGCTCGCGGACGAGCGCAAGGGGCAGCCGCTTGACGTGCATGCCCTGGCGAAACGTGCCCACGCTTAGGTTCGAAGTACTTGAGCGGGGATCAGACAACCAACGGGCACGCCACCAGCTAGCGGCGTGCCCGTGAGTGTTGGTAGCAGGGGGCGGAGCTAGCCGCCGAAGTATCGGGTTAGCGCCTCGGCTGGTGATAGCCCGTCAGTGATCATGTGATCGGCCAGCGCGCGCAGCACCTCAATCGGGATCGTCCCGCTCCACGTTTGCCCGTTCGGGAGCGTGAGTGGTTCGGGCGTTTGCCCGCTGTTGCCGAGTAACACAGTCGGCGTGCCGGTCAGACCGTAATCGAGGAAGTCGGTACGAATCTGGTCGATGGCCCCGGCATAGGAATCTTCTTCGATGCACGCATTGAGCGTGTCCATGTCCAGCCCTAGCGGTTCCAGCAGGTTGCGCACGCCTTCTTCGCTGTAGGCTTCTGCACGGCCCAGTTCCAGGTAGCCATTAAACAACGCGTGATAGGCGCTGTAGCCCTTGCCCTGTGCGGTGGCGCACAGTGTCGCCTGGGTCGCCAGCGTCGCCAGCGAGTCACCTGCGAGCAGCGCAATCTCGACGCGAACGCGGCCCGTCTCCGCCTCCAGCGCGAGTAGGTGCTCTATCGGCAGGCTGTAGTTGGCGCAGTGCCCGCAGGTGAAGCTCAGAAACTCGATCATGGTCACGGGGGCGTCGTCGTCGCCGTAGATCAGGCGGCCATCTTCCGCCAGGCTGGTCTGCCAGGCGGCATCTACGGCGGCATAGTCGGGTTTGGGCGGGTCGATGACCATCGAGTCCAGAATGTCCAGGATGGTCGCGTTGTCGTCCGGCGGGGCTGATGTCTGGATGAACAACTTGGCCGCATCGTCGCCGTAGGGCAGCAGCACAAAGAGATTGACTTCGCCGTCATTGTTAACGTTGATGCCGGCTCCCTCCAGCCCTGCGACGCTGAACGGTTCGACCTCACCCCCGACCTGCTCGGCAATCGACCCCAGCGCGCCGGTCATGGTTGTACCTGCTCCCAGCGAGGGGAACACCTGCAACATGATGAACGCGCCTTCGCCACCGTCGAGCAATTCCGGCGAAACGAGCGCCTGGTCGAAGTTCTGACCTTTGCCGAGCGTCTGCCAGTCTTCGGGCATTATGAACGTGATGCCGTACTCTTCCCACAGGAACGATTGGGTCGGGGAGCCGCCCTGGCGCAGTGTGTCCGGCATCCCGAACGGGTGGTAGGCGGCCAGCGCGATCCCTTCACCGGATGGGACGACGGCAGACGCGCGATTGTCCATTGGCGCGATGCTGCTGATGAAGGCGCTGGCGATGGGGAGGAATTGCTCCCAATTATCCGGTTCGGCGGTCAGCACGAAGATGGCGGTCGCATTGATATCGGGCTGCGCCATCAAGACCGTGCGCATCATGAGGGGCGGGGCTTCGTTTGCGTCCAGCATGTCGAACGCGACGGCGTCGTAACCCGCGATGGTCAGGTCGATGACTTCCGCTGAACTGCCGTATTCCTGAATGAGGTCTTCGGCCAACTGGTGCAGGTTGTGCACAGCATAGGCGTCGGTGAGCATGCCCTGAATGGCCTGTAAGGTCCCGCTCGACTCCAGGGTGTCCGGCGGGAGCGCGATGAACGAGTCGCTGCGCTCGAATGAGCCGATTTCCGTTTCCACCGACCAGCCGGCGGGGAAGTACAGCGTGAGGCCGGCGGCATCCCAGGCGACTTGCTGCGGGAGTTGCACCGACGCCACGCTCACCGAGCTATGTGCGCCGCTGGCGGTGGGCCTGGTAGTCGCCGCTGGCGCTTCGAACGTCAGGCTGCCCACCATCGCTTCGAATATGGGCAGGTAGGTGCTTGCCTCACTCCGGCGCACGATGTAAGCCACGCCGAGGGCCAGGGAGTCTTCCTCACCGATGAGCATCAAGCCGCCGGTGGCATCCGCATCGGCCCAGGTGAGCGATGTGCTGCGCGTCTGTCGCCCATCGAGCAGGCCCGGAACGACGGTTCCGGATGTGCTGTTCGATGACTGCATGAATTGTTCGAGGGCGGCGTTCAGGTTGCGGTTTGACGCGCCGGGTATTTCGAAAAGAATGAGTTCCGGCCCCAACCCGTCGCTGACGTCGCGGTCGGCGGGGTGGATGCTGATGGCGTGCGGCTTGGTGGTGACGGTCCAGGCTTCGTTATAGGCAATGGATAGGCCATACGGCTGCCAGGTATAATTTTCGGTCAGTTTAACGGGGGCCTGTGCGCCACTGGCCACCACGCCGGTAGCCAGCGTGCTCAGCAGGACAAATGCCAGCATGAAACTGACGGTGGTACGCTTCATCATGAGGCTGCTCCATCTGTTTGGTTTGGCTGCAAAATCGACACGAGTCCGGTGCAATGTCTGGTGTGCCTTGTCCCCTCGCATGCCCTCAAGCGCGCGAACACTGCGACCGCACGAGCCGGGGCACGAGCGGAACCGCGTTGCGTGGTGTCGCCATGCCCGATTTGTCCGGTAGATTATAGCGGGCGCTGCCTCGAATGGCACACAAATGGGCTTTCCGCAAGCGGCATGGGAACTGAGCGAAGGGTTGTGAGTTATGGGTCTAACTCCAAATGAGCTGTGATGCCGGGTTCTTCTCATTGCTCTAAACTCACCACG
>CAZSXY010000042.1:4959-27627 GCA_964611395.1 uncultured Anaerolineaceae bacterium
TAACTCCAAATGAGCTGTGATGCCGGGTTCTTCTCATTGCTCTAAACTCACCACGTATAACTTCCAGTTCATGCAAGGCTTAAATGATCGCACCGTGATATACTGGGGCGCGTTGGTGCGGGCACGTTCACTAACCGGAGAATCTCGCGTATGGAGAGGCATCTCGCTGGGATCACGGCCCTGTTGTTTGATACGGATGGCGTGTTGTTTCATCGCCCGCGTCGCAACCGCAACCTGGCCACGTTTCTGGCGCAACACGGCCTGGAACCACGCGATCCCGCCTTCGAAGCGCGGGCATTACGCGCGGCGCGGTTTGACGTGATGACCGGGCGCATTCGCCGCGATGACTATTTTGATGCTGTGCTCCGCGTGCATGGCATCTTTGACGAAGCCTTGTTGCCGGAGGGACGCGAGGCCCTTTTGCGTGATGCCGCCGACATCGAGCTTTTCCCCGGCGTGTGCGAGACGTTGAATGCTCTCTACGGCGCAGGGTATCGCCTCGGCGCGGTGGCCGACGCGGCATGTTATGCGGGCGAGCATATTGCCTGGATGGCTGTGCACCGCGTATCGCCGGGGGTGTGGTCGGCGTTTGTCCTGTCGCCGGACGTTGGGGCGACGACCGCCGAACCGGCGATCTTCGAGTGCGCCTTGCAGCAGGTGGACGCTGAACCGCCGCGGGTGGCTTACGTCGGGCACGAAACCGCGGCGCTGGCTTCAGCGAGCCAACTGGGGCTGGTAACGGTTGCCTTCTTGCCGGACGATCCTCTGTATGAAACCGATCTGGCGATTGGTTCGTTCTACGAGCTGGGCGAGCGGCTGTTGGGCGCGATCTAACGCGGACGCCGCACCGCCAGCAGGGCCAGGGCGCTGCCCACGCCGATCAGCCCGGCGAGCGCCAGCACGATCAGCCCGCTGTTCTCGTAAAGCGTATCCAGCACCGTGTCCCCGGCCTCATCGTCGGTGGCCTCGATCGCGATGAGCGGCGCGACCACGCCTGGCTCCGCAGGTTCGGCGGTTGGGTTCGTTGCGGCGGCGGAAACCGTCGGGGGAATGTGCCCGGCTGCCGCGCCAAACGCGACGGATACCCGGCGGCTGGCCATGACCGTGACTCGCAGCACATCCGGTGTGGTCAGTCCGAAGCCGCCGGGAGGCATTGCCAGAACGTCGTAGGTGGCGGGGGGCATGTCCACACAAAGCGGATCGGTCATCTCGTCCGACACCAGTTGTTCGCTGCTGTCCGTGCCGGTTATGACAATCTGCAAACCGGCCAACGGCCCTTCCTCTGGGTCTCGCCTCCCGTTTTGGTTTTCATCCTCATAGGCCGCGACGCACAACGCGCCGGTTCGTGCGACCAGCGCGTCCGGTATGGTCGCGGTGGGCTGCGGCGTGGGCGTGACCGTCGGTGTGGGCGTTGGTGGCGCGGTCGGGGACGCTGTGGGCGAGGGGATCAGGCTGGGTTCCGGCGAGCCGGTTGGCGCTGCGGCTGCGGGCATGGTGGATCGCGTCGTCGCCGTTGGGGTTGGTTGCGGTTGGGGCGATGATGCGGCGCTCACGAGTTGCCCGCTGACCGGATCGACGGAGCCGGGCGGAAGAATGAGCAACGGCTGCCCCTGCTGGAGAAAGCGCGTGCGGGGTGTGATCCCTTCGTTAAGGGCCGCAATCGACTCTACGGTCACGCCGTAGTCGATGTAAGCGTAGGCGATGCTCCAAAGCGTGTCGCCCGCCTGGATGATATGGATGATGCTGCCATCGGGCTGCACGCCCTGTGGAACGACGAATGGGACTTCGTCGCTGCCGGTGTCCGGTTCATCCGTCACGACAAGCGACGCTGAATCCCAATAGACGTTGTTCAGCGCCAGCCCGTTGGCCTGCGTCATGAACAAAAAGACGGTGACGCTGTCCGACTGGGCGGTAGCCGTGACGTGCATCTCAACCCACTGATCGTAGGGCGCGACGGGTGCTGACCACTGCACCGTTGCCGCGAGCGGGTCTACGCCGCCGGTTGGATCAATGCCGACGCGGAGCGCAGCCCCGGCTGTAGGAGTTGATTGGAAGTAAGGTGGTTCGGCGCTCACGCAGCGATTGTCCGGATCATCACAGGTGAACACCCAGCCAAACGCGGACAGCCGCAGCCTGTTGCCAGGGGTAATGCCGGTGACGGTCTGGTACCCTGCGGCGGTAAACGCCTCACCGTCTTGCCGGATGTGCCACGAAACTGCCCCCGAACGCACTTGCGGTTCGGCAGTGTTGGGGATGGCATCGGGCGCACCCGCGCCAATCCACAGGTTCCAGCCCTGCGGCACGGTGCGCGTGGCTATATCCTGGAATAAGTAGGGGGATTCCAGGTCGCCATTCACCAGCAGGTTAGGGGGAGCATCCTGCGCGGTTGTGGATGGCGGCAGCCACCACCCGGCTCCCAGCAGGATCACCAGGGTGAAGATGCTCTGGCGCACTTTGATGCTCATCACCAATTCCCCACGTACTTGGCCGGTCGGAACAGGTCGCCACACGCCAGGGAGTGATCCGGTGGTGCATCAGTGCTGGCGCGTGGAGTTTAACGAGAATGAAATAGCCCGATTAACGCTGTGGTACGGCCATGAAGCAAGCGCCGGGATTATATATCACGCTGGCGGGCACTGTCAACGCGCGTTACGTGCTATCAAGAAACGCGTCGATGTGTTGCGTCAGGCGATCCGGGTCGTCTTCGGCCAGGTAGTGCCGCGCGTGAGGGATCATCACCGGGCCTTTGGCGCGTGGCAGCAAGGTTTTCCAGTGGTGGGCAATCTCCGGCGGGAAGATCGGGTCATCTTCACCCCACACAATTAAGGCGGGCGTGGATTTGAACTGCGACAGGCCGGTCTCGATCTCGCGCATCATACTGGCCGATTCGTGGTGGGGGGCGGTGCTGATCATGCGCGGAAACTGCACCAGCGCCATGCGGTTACGCGCGTCGCGGAACGGGGCGCGGTAGGCGTTCAACACGGCGGCGGAAAGCTGGCGGGCCGTCCACCGCTGGACGCCCAGCGGAAACGCCAGGTTCAGCACGCCGAACAGCAATTCGCCCAACCCTGGCCGGGTGACGACCCGCACCAGCGGGTGCATGGGGTGCGGGAGCGTATCCTGAAATACCCACGAGTTCATGATCACCAACCGCTTGATATTTTCGGTGCGCCGGATCGCATAACCGAGCGCCAGGGGTACGCCCCAGTTTTCCATGATCAGCGTCACGTCGCTCAGGTTCAGCGTGTTGAGGCATTCCAACAGGTTGTGGATGTGCCGGCGCACCGTGTGGTAGCGGCGCACCGTCGGCTTGTCGCTCATGCCGAAACCGATATGATCCATCGCGACACACCGGTAGCCCCGCGCGGCGTAATAGACGATCAGCGCGCGGTACATAAAGCTCCACATAGGGTATCCATGCACGAAGACGAGAACCTCACCGTCGTCCGGTCCTTCGTCCACATAGTGCATCCGTTTGCCGTCGCTGAGGGTGAGGTAGTGCGACTTAAACGGGTAAAGAGCGCGGGTCGTTTCGGGCAACATGACTGTTGCCATCAGCATCCTTTCCTGCGATATAGCGGGCAACAGCCCGGTGAAGGTGCGCGTCTGTCACCAGGGGGACAGGTTCTCAGCCTGGGAACCACCAGGCTGATATAACCCCCATTATACTGAGAAGACACGATTTTGCGCGGACGCGCTATACTTGACACAATGCAAGATAATCAAGCAACTTCGTCAAAGTTTGGATGAGTGGAAGGAGCGCGGTAGATCAATGGACGTGCTGTGCATAGGGGAGGCCCTCATCGATTTTGTTTCGAGAGAGCGTGGCGTGTCGCTCGTTGCCGCATCGCACTACACGGCGGCGACCGGTGGCGCACCGGCGAACGTCGCGGCGGGCCTGGCAAAGCTGGGGCGTCATGTGCGGCTGGTCGCAACAGTGGGCGACGACGCGTTTGGACGCAAAATCTTGCACGATCTGGAAGCGGTGGGCGTCGATTGTGCGCTGCGCCGCGACCCCGATCATTTCACCACGCTAGCTTTTGTCAAGCAGGGGTCAACGGGGGAGCGCGATTTCCATTTTAGCTCTGGGGCGCACGATTATTTGCTTGCGGAACAGATCGTCCCAGAGGACGTGCAGGCGGCGCGCGTGCTGCACTATGGGTCGATCAGCCTGCGTTCGCCTCAATCACGGCAGGCGACACTCAAGGCTATTCAACTGGCCAGGACAGCGGGCGTGGTGACCTCATGCGATCCCAACTGGCGTCCCGCCCTGTGGCCCGACCGCGATGGTGGCCGCGCCACGATGTGCGAAGCCATCGCCCATGCCGACATTCTGAAGATCAGCGCCGGAGACCTGGCGTTCCTCGCGCCGGACTATGAGGACGATTACGCCGGAGCGCTGGCGAGCGTGGGGTTCAAAGGGCGGCTGGCGGCGGTGACGCTGGGCCGCAACGGATCGTGGTACATGGCTGGCGACCGGTGCGGGCAGGTGGCGTCGCCTCATGTGCAGGTGGTCGAGACCACCGGCGCGGGCGATGCGTTTACGGCGGCCCTGATCGATAGCTTGCTGGTGCACGACATGGCCATCGAAGCCCTGGATGAGGACACGCTTGGCAAAGTGATGCTGCGGGCCTGCGCCGCGGGGGCACTCACGGCAACGGATTATGGCGCGATCCCGTCGCTGCCGGACGCGGCGGGTATTGATGCGCTCTTGCGCATGGTTGGAGTGGGTTCCGGCTAGATCGAGGACTGGATGGGCGGGGCAGGTAGGGCGACCGCGTGCCCCATGGTCTACCGGTTGGCGGCTGATACGCTTTCGATGGCGCTGGGTCGGCGGCGATCCAGGTAGAAGGCATAACCGGCGAGTATCACGCCCACGGCGACGATCATCGCCCCGACAAGGAACGCCGCTTCGATGCCCGCGACAATGGCCCAGGGCGGAGCGTCTCCGGCATCCAGGCCCGACCCCAGATCAACGACGGCATAGACCCGGCTGGCGAAGACGGCCCCCAGCAATGGTAGTCCGGTGCTCTGCCCGAATGTGCGCGAAAGCGCCAGCAAGCCGGATGCCACGCCGAGCCGCTCACGCGGCGCAGCCCCCATGATCGCGCTGTTGTTCGGAGACTGGAACAGGCCCGCGCCCAGCCCCAGCGGCAGCAGGCGCACAATGTAACCGGCGGTGGAGGTGTCTTCGTCCAGGGTGCTGATGGCGAAGCAGGCAAATGCGATCACCACCAGCCCGATCAGCGAGATGCCGCGCGAGCCATAGCGATCGGAAAGCGCTCCGGCGACCGGCGCGGTCAACCCCAGCGCCGCCGGAACGACGGTCAGGAACAGCCCGACCTGTTGGGGTTCCAACCCTTTGACCCGTTCCAGGTAGAACGGCAGCACGAACATCCCCGCGATCACCATGAAGACCAGGAATCCGGTCAGCAGGCTGATGCTGAACAACGGATCGCGGAACAGGGACAGGTCAACCATCGGCTGTTGAAGACGCGATTCTATGAACAGGAAGATGACGAGCCCGGTGATGGCTCCGGCCAACAGGGCCACGATGGCGGGGTTGCCCCAGCCCGTTTCGGGGCCGAAGGTCAGGCCGAGCGCCATCGCGATCAGCGTCAGTAGCACCAGCACCGCCCCCCACATGTCGAAGCGCTGGCCGCCGGTCGGACGCCAGTCCGGTACGTGGTGGTTGACCAGGGCAAACCCGACGATGCCCACCGGCAGGTTGACCAGGAAGATGGCACGCCAGCCGACGGTTCCGATCAGCACGCCGCCGAGCGTTGGCCCGATGCTGATTCCTAGCGAAACCACCGTTCCGATGATGCCCAGCGCGCGCCCGCGCTCGTTGGGGGGGAAGGCTTCAGTTACAATGGCCATGCCGAGCGCCTGCATCATCACCGCGCCGATGCCCTGCAACACGCGGAAGGCGATCAGCAAGCCGACGGTGGGAGCCAGTCCGCAGAGCACCGATCCAACGGTGAAAACGGCCATGCCGGTGAGGTAGATGCGCTTTTTGCCGATCATGTCGCCCAGCCGCGCCACGCCGAGCATGAGCGACGTCAACACCAGCAAATAGGCCGCGACGACCCATTGCACGGTGGCAAAGCTCGTATTCAATGCTTTTTCGAGCGTGGGCAGCGCCACATTGACGATGCTGCCGTCGATGGTGGACAGGAAGATCCCCATCGCAATGCTGAGCAGCACCCACCACTTGCGCGAATAGTCGGCCTGGGGGGCAGACTCGTGGGGTTTGATGGACATGGTGACACGCGCTTCCGTGCCCCTGGGGTAGAGCAAACCATTAATTACCAAGCGAATCGGGGCTGGTCAAGTATACCATAACTCTATACAATCGGTGGGCGATCCGGAAGACAGGTTAATCGCAGCCAAAGGACCTGACAACCGAATGAGAATTCACTACACCATCGATGACAGTGCCGCCCGGCTTCCCCTGGCGATTCGCAGCAGCGACGCCGTTTGGGATCGCGCCGCCGACTTGCGTAATTCGCCGGGGATTCACCTGGTCGAGTTAACCACCCAACACATGCTCGCCATCGGGACGACCCTGGTCGATGAACTGGCCAATTTCTACGACAACGGCCAGCCGAGCGAGTCCGATCCCTATGCGCTGGCGCACTGTTATGCGAACCGTGCCGCGCTCGAAGACCTGCTGCGCGATGTGCGCGAGGCCCAGCCGGGGGTGGCGGCGCTGCACGAAGTCGCGGAGATGTTCCCGCTCGACCTGGCGCTTGATCTGTCATTCATGCTGGCGCTGACGGTGGTGGGCTATCCGGCGTTTGGCTACGTGCGCACGTACCGGGATTCCGAAAGAGACGAGTATCACGGGCTGGTGGTCAACCTCGCCCAGGCGCAGCCACACCTTGAAGAACTGTTTGGTCATTTTTCGCTCGAACGGCTGATCAACCTGATCCGGCATGGCTTTTTCAACCACGAAGGCTTCCTGGTGGCGTATGAGGTGTACAGCGAGGCGATTGGCCGTCGCACCGATCGCGCGTTCGACCCGCTCAAGGATGATTTCATGAAGCGCGGGATCGCCTGGTACTTGAGCTACCGGCACGACCTGGCGACCTATGATGAGGCGCTTGGCTTGGGGATCGACCGCCGCGACGACGCCATCGCCGAGTGCAATGCGGTGATTGCCAACGCCGGGGCAGGCGGGTTGAACGACCCGGTTGCCGACGGCCTGGAGATACATGAGTCCCGTGATGCCGTGCAACAGTGCATGGACGTGGCCGGTTATCACGTGGCACGCGCGATCGCGGAGGCTTACGGCGACGCCGGGTTGCGGGCCTGTATCGCCAAAGGGCCGAATCACTTCATCGAGATCTATAACGCGCTTGACGTGCCCAAGATTCGGTTTCCTGCCACCGGGCGCAACCGCGAGCGATCATGAAGCAGACACTTGACGTTATCGCGTTCGATGCTGACGATACGTTGTGGCACAACGAGACGTTGTACCACGCAATGGGGGCCGAATTCAAGCGCCTGATGGCGCGTTACCGGAACGAAGATGGCCTCGAGGAACAACTCTACCAGACCGAGGTGCGTAACATCCACGCCTTCGGCTACGGGATCAAGAGCTTTGTGCTGTCGATGATCGAGACGGCGGTCACGGTCACGGCGGGGGAGGTAAGCGGCGCGGATGTCGGGCGGCTGGTGGCGATGGCAAAGGAAAACCTC
The DNA here is from genome assembly GCA_964611395.1 of uncultured Anaerolineaceae bacterium. Classification (GTDB taxonomy): domain Bacteria; phylum Chloroflexota; class Anaerolineae; order Aggregatilineales; family Aggregatilineaceae; genus CAZSXY01. The sequence continues at coordinate 12,664 of CAZSXY010000042.1, forward strand.
ACCGCGCCGGTGCAGTTGCTCGACCATGTGGAAGAAACGGTGGCGCGGCTGGCGGGCAAATTCACGCTGATGATCATCACCAAGGGCGACCTGCTCGACCAGCACAGCAAAGTCACGCGATCCGGGCTGGCGGACTATTTCGCGTTTGTCGAGGTCGTCAACGAAAAAGATGCGGGCAACTATCGCCGCATCCTCGACCGTTACCGGATCAACCCGGAACGCTTCATGATGGTGGGCAATTCGCTGAAGTCTGACGTGTTGCCGGTAGCGGCGCTCGGTGGGCACGCGGTTCACATACCTTACGAGATCACGTGGGCACACGAGGCCGTGCCGGATCATGCGGCGGCGGAAGCGTCCTATCACGAGCTGGCGCACATCGGCCAGCTTCCGGCGCTCGTGGAGCGGCTCACGGGCGGGTAGGGGCAGCGGCTATCAGCGCGGCGCAATATCGATGTCGCCCACATCGGTTTTAAGCGTCAAGGTGGGTATAGCCTCGTCCGCGCTGCCGATGGTTCCGCGCCAGGTTTGGCCCGGCCCGTCCTCGTCCGTCACGCGGTTGAAGATGCTGAACGATCCGGCAACCGTAATCTCGCCCACATTGGCGGCGGCATCGATCCCGGCCACGGCGTCGCGCGGGAGGCGAACCTGGATGTCGCCCACATGGGTTTGCAGGCGGTACGACGCCTCGCTACTGCCGCTGAACTCCCCGCTGAATGTTATTTCCCCGGTGCTGTTTTCCACATTGAGTCCCGTGACGCGCACGTTGGCGATGGTGACGTCGCTCACTTTGGTCTGGATGTCCAGACTCACCCCATCAGGCACGCGAATGGTCAGGCGGACGTTGTTGGCGACCGAAAAGAACGAGTCCTCGCCCTTGTTGAGGTCAACGGCGATCACCACGTGACCGGGGGCGGGCCTGGTGACCACGACGGCAATGTCGTCCAGTTCGCGGCGCGCGCTTTTTGTGGTCAGCCCGTAAGCCTTCTTGACATAATCAACCCTCACTTCATCCGCCGCGCCCGGCTCGATGGTCACATCCCCAACGTGGTTGTCGATTGTCACCGTGAGCGCTTCGCCCGGCTCGACGGCGATCGACTCCGTTCCGGTGGCCGTCACGCCGGCGTTTTCAAGAATCGCCCCGACGGTGACCCCGGCGGCAACAGTCCCGCAAAACAGCAGCAGGCAGCACAGGCACGGAGTCAGCAGGCAGCCGATAATCACAAACAGGGGCCACCGCTTTTTATCCGGCTGGTGAGGCGCACGCTTGGGTTTGTCCGGTTCCAGGGAAAAGGGCGCGATGTCGAATCCGGGGGGAACCGGTTCGGCTTCGTTGTCCGGCATGCCGTGTATTTCAGCCATCTCCGGTAGTCCGGGCAGTTGTGCGTCGGCACTCATGACAGGCTCCTTCAAACGGTGCGCGGTGCAGGGGCAGTCCTCAACCGGGTTGGACGTGCTGGTATTCTATACGTCCCGGCGCGTGAGCGGTTGTGCCTAGTGCTCATCTTCTTCGGCAGCCAGCGCGGCGGTGCAACTGGCGCAATAGCCGACGAAGCACGAATGGGCGGTCACCACCGTCACTCCCAGGCGCTCGGTGACTTCTACGCGGAAGGCGTCCACGATATCCGGTTCGACGGGCACAATTGCGCCGCAGCGTTTGCAGGTGAGCGTATAGGTTTCGCGTAATGAACGGAAGCGATATTCTTCGCGGGCCTGGTCTGTATCCACGAGGCGACCTTCGACCAGGTTCATTTCTTTGAACAGGGCGAGGGTGCGGTAGACGGTCGCCAGGCTAAGGTTTTCGCCGCGCAGGTTGGCGAGCTTGTGCCACGCGTCCGCGTCGAGAAATCCCCCGTGCTCACGCATGACCGTCAGCAGGGCTGTGCGCTGGGTGGTCAGGCGTAAACCGGCCTTGTGAAAGGCTTCCTGGATCGCTTCGTTTTCGGCGGGGTTGATGACAGGAAGTTCGTGGGAGTGTCCAATGTTGGTCATAGGTTGTGCTCTGCCCTCACTGGTATTTTGCCTGGTGGCGGCGACACGAACGAATCGCATCGGATCGCCCCTTCATGTCGGGCCGCCAGAACCCGGCTGCGGATTCCATCCGTGCCCCGCTCAGATTGTCGCAAGGATTCGCCGCCCCATACCACTGTGCCCGGCCCTGTGCCGCCGGTCGTTTTTCAAACGCGACTCTGTCCTTGAAACTATCCGGCAGTTCGATTATGACATAACATGGCACAGGACAAAATTGTCTCGCCGGGCCGAAACTACTAAATCTTATCAAGCGACTCATATTTTTGTATATTTTTGTATTGTCAGCCCGGCAAACACCCGATACAATCTGATCAGTTCACCGCCGAACTAACAAAAGATTTGTTCCTGGAAATAGCAAGGAGAGCAACGGATGGTACATCTAACATGGCCGCGCCGCGTTCTGGTGGTTTTGCTGGCGCTTTCGTTTGTGCTGGCCCTGGGTGCGCCGCTGGCATGGGCGCAGGATGGTGACGAAGCACGCACCATCGTGGATTTTGTGGGCCGTCGGATCACGCTCGACGCGCCGCCGCAGCGTGTGGTCGGCATGAGCGCTTCAATCAGTGAAATGTTGTTTGCCATTGGCGTTACGCCGGTGGGCGTCACCGCCGGGATGGACTTTCCGCCCGAAGCGGCTAACCTGCCCGTGTTTGGCTCCGGTTACCAGCCGGACCTGGAAGCTCTGGCCGCGCTCGAACCCGACCTGATTTTCGCCAATGGGCAGCTCAATATGGGCATTCTCGATAAGCTTGAGGCGATTGCGCCGACCATTGTGGTCATGACATTGACAGCGGGCGACATTCCGGTGAATGTGCGCCTGCTTGGGCAGGCCACCTGGCACGATACGTCCGCCGAGTATGTGGCGCGCGCTTATGAGGGCTATCTGGCGCTGGCCGATGAAATCGGCAAGAGCAAGGACGGCCCCAGCATCCTGGTTATTGTTGGGACGTTGGACGTGCCCAACTACGGCAAGTCCGCGACGTACCTGGGTGATATGGCCGTGCGCCTCGGCGCGACCAACATTGCCGACGGGCGCGAGGACGCTGGCCCGTTCCCCGGCTACACCCAGCTTAGCATCGAGGAAATTCTCGCGGCTGATCCGGATGTGATCTTCACCGTGACGCGCGGTGCGCCGACGCCGATGCCGGAAAGCATGGCCGATGACCCGATCTGGTCGTCGCTGTCGGCATTCCAGAATGGCCGCGTGTTCGAGTTGGATAACCGCCTGTTCGTCGAAGCGCCCGGCCCGCGCTTTATCGAGGCTATGGCGCAACTGTATGAGATTTTCTACGGAGAAGGGGCTGAGTAAGTGGGCGTTGAGGCTGTTCAGGTCTCGCCCCAACACGTGCCGGCGCTGACCCGCCGGCGGTTGATCACCCGAAGCCTGGTCATCGTCCTGAGCGGCTTGTTGCTGTTCGGGGCGATGATCTATGCCCTCGGCAGCGGGTCGCAGCCGATCCCTGCCAGTGAGGTGATCAGTGCGCTGCAAGACCGCGCAAGCGTCAAAAAATCCGTTGCTATCATCATTCACGACGTGCGGCTGCCGCGTGCGCTGGCTGGGGCGCTGGTGGGCTTGAACCTGTCCGTATCGGGGGCGTTGCTGCAGGGCGTGGTGCGTTCCCCGCTGGGCGACCCGTACATTCTCGGCGTGTCGGCGGGGGGCGGGCTGGCCGCGGCCATGACCACGCTGCGCATCGAGAATTTTCCGCCGGATGCGGTGCCGGTCGCGGCGTTCGTTGGCTCGCTGATCGGCGCGCTGATCGTGTATGCGGTGGCGTGGGATAGCACCGGCGTGACGACGACCCGGCTGGCGCTGGCAGGGGTGGCGATCACGTCGATGATCGGCGCGCTGACCACGACCGTGGTGGTGATGTCGGTGCAAGGCGGGGCGCAGATTTTCTTCCAGTGGCTCGTCGGCGGGCTGTATACGGCTGGCTGGCGCGAATACCACCTGATCCTGCCCTATAGCATCGCCGGGTTCATCCTGGCGATGTTGCTGGCGACGCGGGCCAACATCCTGGCGCTGGGCGACGAGATGGCGCAGGGGCTGGGCCTGCATGTGGAGTGGACGCGCTTCATGATGAGCGCGGTCGCGGCGATCCTGGCCGGAAGCTCGGTGGCGGTTGCCGGGCTGATTGGGTTCGTGGGGCTGCTGGTGCCCAACGTGGCGCGGCGGCTGGTCGGGTCGGATTTCCGCTTCTTGCTTCCGGTAAGCGCGCTGCTTGGCGCGGCGCTGCTGCTTTTGGCGGATACAGTTGCACGCGTCACCTTGCCGCGACTGCTCGGCCAGGAACGTGTCGAGTTTCCGGTTGGCATCATCACGGCGATCATCGGCGGGCCGCTGTTCTTGTGGTTTGTGCGGGCGCGGCGCGCGCAGTGGTAAACGTGTCCGCCTGCCGTTTGATCGGGTGATCTGGACGATTGCGAAAGGACAGCCATGCCAACACTTTCAGCCGAACATCTGACGCTCGGCTACCGGCGCGGGGTGGCAGTAGTGCGCGACCTGGTGCTGACGGTCGCGCAAGGCGAGATCGTGACGCTTGTCGGGCCGAACGGTTCGGGCAAGAGCACGATTCTGCGCACGCTGGCGCGCCTGATGCGCCCGCAAGATGGCGCGGTCTATCTCGACGGGCGCGAAATTCACCGCATGTCCACGCGCAAGGTGGCGCAGATGCTCGCGATCTTGCCACAACACCCGGTGGCCCCGGAGGATTTGACGGTGCGCGACCTGGTGGCACGCGGGCGATTCGCGCGGCGGGCGTGGTGGCGTGCTTCCAGCCAGACGGATCGCGAGGTTGTCGACTGGGCGCTCGATGTGACGGGCTTGGCGGAGTTTCAGGAGCGCCAGTTAACGACGCTCAGCGGGGGCGAGCGCCAGAGGGCCTGGATCGCGCTGGCGCTGGCGCAGGAACCGCGCATCCTGCTGCTGGACGAGCCGACCACGTTCCTGGATATCAGCCACCAACTCGATGTCATGGTGCTGCTACAGACGCTCAATGCCGATACCGGTTTGAGCATTGTGATGGTGTTGCATGATCTCAACCAGGCGGCTCGCTTCAGCCACCGGCTGGTGGCGCTTCGCGATGGCGAAGTCTACGCGACTGGCGCACCACGCGACGTGATGACCGACGCGATGCTCCGCGAGGTCTTCCAGGTCGAAGGCGTGGTGAGCTACGACCCTCACACCAATACGCCGACGTTCACGCCGTTGCAGTCCGTGCGCAGCGCCAACGGGCGCAAAAATCGGGCCGGATCGACGCCCGGTCCGTGAATGAGAGTATGCTGGGGGTGCGTTGTGGTTGTTGGCTGCCCGCAAGCGATGCCTGCGGGCAGTTGCTTTGATGGCGTGCGTCAGTCGCGCACTTTGTCGAAGATATAGAGCAGGCCGAGGATCACCAGCGCGGTGAACGTCAGCGGGATCAGCGCCTTGAGGATATTGACCACGATCTGCAATGCCAGTGATACGGCAATCAGCAGAACGATGAGGGCAACGAGCTGTCCCAACAGCGGCATTGTCCGGAAACGGGCATACATGAATTTCCCCCTGTCGGTTATGTTGCCGAGCCGGTGCCGCTTTGGGCTACCGGCGCGGGCCAACCGTTCGTCACGATGCTGAGCTTGGTTCCTGAAGGCGTTTGAACAGGTACAGCCCGCCGACGATGATCGCTGCCACGAAGAGCAAGGGTATCAACACCTTGACGAGTGCTACCACCAGGCTGATGGCGATGATGGCCAGGATCAGAAAGATGATCAGTTTGAACATCTGGCCGAGTGAGGGCAGGTTATTGAGTGCGTCGTTCATTGCGTTTGGCTCCTTGACTCTGACGCTGCCGGTGAGGCATCGCGCCGTCGTTGTCGTGTCTTGTCACTGATCAATACGGCGTTGGGCCGCCAGAGTTGCGCAGAACGACTGGTCAGCCGGTTTTTTTACAAGAACTTACAACAGCGGGGCGTGCCGCCTGCCTGCGACACGCCCCGCCATGCACATGAATTGTTACTGTTGCTAGCGGTACTCGCCGGTGCTGTACACGTACACATACGGCGTGTCGTAGCCGCCGTCCTGGCTCCAGTTGAACGCCCAGTGGGCGTCGGTGATGGTCATGTTGACGCAGCCGTGACTGTGACGGTAGCCGAAACCATCATGCCAGTAGGTTCCGTGTAATGAGATCGCATTGTCGAAATACATCACCCAGGGGACGTTTTCCAGCGAATAGAAATCTGTCTGGCCTTCCGCGCCGCTCATGTGGCCGTTGGTTTGCCGTGACCAGACGGTGAAGATGCCCTCGTTGGTTTCCCAGTCTTCGAGACCGGACGAAATCAACGTGGCGAACACGGGTGTATTCTCTTCGTAAGCGACGAGCACCTGCTCGTACAGGTCAACGGCGAACCAGCGCCCTTTGACCTGGGGCGGGCGATCCACGAACAGGACGCGCGCAACGTTGGTCTGCCGCACCCAGGCTTCTGGCCCGACCAAGTACCATTCCCAACCGTTCACTTCAACGCTGGCGAAGATGTTGACCCGCGTGTAGCGGCTGATGATCGGGCGGGATTGGTCGCCCGCCGCGCCGGGATACGAGCTGGGGTACGTCGGCACCAGCATCCAGGCCATCGGGTAGGCCAGTTCGCCGTCCAGGTAGACCCCCGCGAACTCGCTGGGGCGGACGGTGGCAAGCTGGCTCGCTGGCATCCACTGGCCGTTGTTGACCTCGATCCAGTCGCCTTGCGCCCCGCTCACAGAGACATAGTTGAAACCATCGCTGATCTGCCCGATGGGGTTGCCACCCGGCGCATCGTAGATGGTGGCCGTGCCCCCGACGATCCGGCGGAAGGCAAAGCGGGCGATCTCCTCGATGTTGGGTGCTAGCGGGCGCACATTGGGGTGCGGATGCAGCAGCATCTCGTCAAGCAGCATCTGGTACTTGACCGTAGGCAGCCCGGCAGTGCAACCGGGGCCAAACGGGTCGGTGAGACATACGGTATCTTCGGGACCGGCGGCGTGTGTCAGGCCAACCGGCACGGCAGCGAACAAAACCACAATCATTGTGGCAAAGATCAGGCGTCGACGTTGCATGGGTGGACCTCCTGCAACAAACTGTGGTGGCCGGGGCAGCTTGCAACTCGCAGGCGAATTCCCGGATGTCCTGGCAATAGCTATCAGTTGCCCCTATTCTAGCAAACTCGTGGCGCAACTGGCATACGCGCCGGGCGCGCCAGCCCTACGATTGGCGGGTTTCTTCGGTGACGAGCCGTTGCACGAAATAGGTCAGGCGCAGCCGGATTTCGTCGAACAGTTCCCGTGCAGCCAACAATTGATCGTCCTCGTTATCGGCCACTTCGAGCGGGTCGTGCAGCGACCAATGCAAGATTGGCGTGCCTTCTGGAACCAGCGCGCCGGGGTTACCGCTTTCGTGGACGATGTCGCAGACGGTGATCACGTAGTCGAATGAGACGTCGCCGAGTTCGTGGTAGGACTTGGCGTACACCCCCTCCACCGATACCCCGTTTTCGGCCAGCACCTGGAGCGTGCAGAGGGGGAGCGGTGGGCCGGGTTCTTTCATACCGGCGCTGTACGGGATGATGGCCTGCGATGCGATCGCCCGCGCCAGCGCCTCGGCCATCAGGGATCGCGACGTGTTGCGCAGGCAGAAAAACAGCACCTTGCGGGGCCGCTGCAGCGCCGGTAAGGAACTATTTGCTGAAAGACAGGGGCTATGCTGCTGCCACCACTCATCGAATTGCCGGGCTACCGCCAGATCGACGCTGTAGTAGTGCCGCCGCGCGTCACCGATGCTGCGGTGAGCGCGCACCAGCCCGCTCTCGGTCAGGATGTTGAGGTGGTGCGATAGCAGGTTTTGGCGCAGGCCGGTTGCCTCCATCAATTCCGAGTTCGTGCGGTCGCTTGTGAGCAGGAGTTTGTAGACCTGCAAGCGGTTTGGATCGGAGAGCGCTTTGAAAATATCGCTGACTTGAGATTGGGTTAACATGACGTTTTCTCTATTGTAAACGGGATTGCCCTTCATGATACCAGATTCAACCGGCTTGTGAGAGACACATTTCGGCCTTGCATGAACTGGAAGTTTTGAGTGGTGAGCTTGGCGTGCTGAGTCTGGAACTATAACCCATGCCTCATGACTCGCTACTCAGTGCCCATGCCGCTTGTGCCAGGTCTGTCTGCAGGCCCCATCAGTCCTCTGGCTTCTCCTCTGGCGCGTCGTCAAGCGCGTGCGCGTATTGCTCGATGACCCAGCGCACATTCCGGTTGCGCACCGTTTCGAGCGCCGCCCCACAGCTAAATTGCGCGGTGGCGCTATCACCCGCGCGTTGGGCGCGCTCGGCGGCGGCCAGCCAGGCCAATGCGCGGAGGTCTGCGTCGTCGTTGTCGGCGTCCAGCTCGTCTTGTCGTTCGATGAGCGCGTCAAGCAATGCGCCAATGGTCGCGGCGCTCTCTTGCGGCTGGTTGAGCTGCGCGTAGGAATGGGCAATCAGCGCCTGGATGAACGCCAGGTCTTTGAGCGTGGGGTTCTCGTGGCGGTTTAGCAGCGCCAGTGACTGTTGCGCCGCCTGAAGCGTGCCGCGCCGTCGCTCCAACTCGTCGAGCGTCTCGCGCAGGTCGTCGGAAGCGCGGCGTGCCAGGTTCGCATAGACGGTGACTTTCTGGTAGTACTCGGCTGCTTTTTCCAGGTCGCCCGATGCGCGATAAGTCTCGGCGATGGCCTGCAGGGTGGCGCTGATGCGCTCGTCGCTGCGCGGCACATGGTCGCCTTCGATTTCCAGCGCCTCCTGGAGCGCTTTGAGCGCCTGGGGGTAATCTTCGGCTTCGTTGTATAGTGCCCCCAGAATGCGCAGCGCGTCGGCGTAGGCCACCGGTTGCACGGTGCGATCCATGTAGACCAGCGCTTCATGATAACGCGCGATGGCGGCTTCGAGATCGCCCGCGTTCTCGTGGGCCTCAGCGAGCCGTTGCAGCGTCAGGATGATGCGGGCATTGGCTTGCTGTGGCTGCATTTTTTCCACATCGAGCGCCTGCTGCAAGGGTTCCAGGGCGTCGTCGAAGCGTCCGGCGGCGATCAACGTCTGTCCCAGCGCGCGCAGGGTAGCCGCCGCGTGGATGGTGTCCGGCGGGTGGTGGCGTAGCGCCTCGTGGTAGGCTTCTTCCGCCTGGGTATAGTGCCCCTGGCTGCGGTGCGCTTCGGCGATGGCGTGGTGAGTCAGCGCCATCTCCAACGGTGAGCGATCCGGCAAGTCTTCGATCAACTCCAGCGCCTCCGTCCAGGCTTCGCGGGCTTCGGCATAGCGTTGCATGAGGGCATAGGCGCGGCCCAGGTTGCGCAGCGTGTTGATCCGGTCGTGGGCAAAGGGTGGCGCGGGTTGCTGGGCGAGCGCTGCCTGGTAGTACTGGATCGCCAGTGAGTGACGCCGCGCGTCGCGGTGCACACCGGCCAGTTCGCACAACACCTGTCCCAGTTCCTGCCCGGAACCCCATTCCTGCGTGGCCTCGCGCACCTGTTCGTAGAGTTGGATGGCATTTTGATCGCCCATCGCCGCCGAAACGCGGGCCAGCAGGTGCAGGATATCGCGCGATTGGCGTGGCGCGTCGGCCCGTTCCAGCACGTTGAGCGCGCGGCGGTAGGCCTGCGCCGCCCGTTGCAGTTGGCCCTGAGCCTCGTGCGTCTGGCCGAGCGCCCGTAACACCTCGGCAGTATGCGTCGGGCTGGCGTCCGGCACATCGCGCAGGGTGTTCAGCGCATCTTCATAGACGGTGATCGCCTCGGCATACCGGTTCAGGCCACCGAGCGTGTGCGCCAGCGCGGTCAGCACGCGGGCTGCGTCGGCGGGGTGATCGTCCCGGTCGAGCAGGGGGATCGCCTCGCGCAGGCTATCCACGGCGTCGGCTGAGCGCCCGGTGTCAAGTTGGACGCTGGCGATGGTTTCCCACAAGAGCGCCTTGTTGTGCTCGACCGGCTCGTGCTCCAACGCGACACGCAGATGGTTTAGCGCACTGTCTGGCTCGTCGATCTGCTGGTACGCCTGCCCGGTGAGCGCGTGCGCAGTCGCATAGTTGGCGCTTTGGCCGGGCGCGTCGCGCACCTCGTCGCCCAACAGCGGCTCCAGCGTGAAGATCGCTTCCTCAGGGCGCTCCAGCGCCAGGTAGCACTCGCCGAGATCGCGGATCGCGGCCCAGGCTGCGGGCGTACCCGGCAGGGTTGCGGTGATGTCGGCGTGGGCCTGTTCGGCCACTTCGAGCGCAAGCGCCGGGCGACCTTCGGCCAGCAGGGAACGTACGGCCAGCCCCAGGATGAGGGCGCGTATCGCCGGGCGCGGGTCGGTGAGGGCGTCTTCGACGCGCGTGGTGAGCGCCCGCGTCCACTCGCCGAGCGTCTGGCGGGCGCGGATGGGGCGTTCCACGGCCTGTTGGGTGCGGGCGCGGATGGCCTGCACATAACCTAACTGGCCCAGGTCCGGGAGCGGCTGGCGCGTCAGGTGGTCGAGCATCTCCTGCGACACGTCAAGCGCCGCCGGCCCGCGGCCCACTGCGGTCAATGCGCGGTGGAGCGCCAGTTGGGTGATCAGGTAACCGGTGGGGTCGGTGGATGGATGCTTGTGTGACAGGGCAAGCCGGTAATTGGCGATGGCGCGGTCGATCTGGCCGGTGGCATGGTATGCGTCTGCCAGGCGATGCAACGCCCGCCCAATGCGTGCCTCGTCGCGGTCTTGGGCGCTCTGCGCCTGTTCGACCTCACCCTGAAATGCTTCGAGAGCGCCCCTGGCATCCCCCTCCTGCCACAACGCCCGGCCCAGCGTCCGGCAGGCGTCGGCGGCATCCTCCGGCGCGTCGATTGTGTTGAGATGTGCCAGCGCCTCGCGGGCCGCCACGATCGCGGCCTGGCGATCACCGGCTGCCAGATGCACCGCCGCGATGAAGCGCAGCGTCCGTCCGAGTTGGCGTGCGTCTGGTGTTTGCTCGCCCTGGTAGATCGCCAGCGCCTCGTTGAACGCTTCAAGTGCCGCATCATGCTGGCCGTCACTGGCGAGCGCGGCCCCCAACCCGCGCAGCGTCTTGGCGCGGACGCGTGGCGCGAGCGGTTCGTCATCCTCATTGCCGGCGATCAGGTCGAGCGCGGCGCGGTAGCCCTCGATGGCTGCGGCCACGTCCCCGCGCAGGTGGTGAATCTGCGCCCGCAAGTGAGCCGATTCGTGGTCGGTTTCGCCCTCGATGGCCGCCATCGCCTCGTCGAACTGCCCCGCCAGCAGGTAGATTTCGGCGCGGTCATAGGGGGCGCTGTTGGCTGCCTGGGCGATCTCGGCAACGGCGGCGGCGTACTCACCCTGCGCCCGCAAGATCGCGGCCCGTTCGAAGTGCGCTTCTGGCGAATCGTCCAACACGTCGAGCGCGTCGTTCAGCCGCCCCAGGTGGCGATAGACATGCGCCAGCCCCAGCCGGATGACGTTTAGCGAGGGTTCCGCGCCGAGGTTGTAGGCCAGCTCTGCCGCCCTGAGCAGGTGTTCGGCGGCTTCCTGGGGGCGGTCGGTCATGTCGTAGAGCCGGGCCAGCGCGACCAGCGTCTCCGCGATGGCGTGGGGGTTGTCGTGTTCCTCGCGCAGCGCCAGCGCCCGGTCAAGCGCTTCTTCGGCGGCAAGATAGGCGGCTCCATCCGTCAGTTCAATGCCGTACTGCGTGAGGCTGGCTGCTTCGGCGCGCGGCCCGGTGAGTTCTGGCGGTTCGTCACCGGCGGCGATCAGGCCGGGGACGTATTCGCGCAGGTACGGCTGCAACGCGTCGGATAATGGCTCGCTGATGTGCACCGGCCCGTGCGCCATCGCGGTATCGTAGGCGTGCAGCAACCCCGCCTGGGCGCGGTAGAGCGCCAGCGAATCGTCCGCGTGGTCGCGCACGTAGCGCAGCGCCCAGGCGCGCATTTTCTTGGCGAGCTTGCTCTGGGCGGGGTGTGCGTCATCGGCGGCAACGGCGCGGGCATAGGCGACGGGGTGCATGATGTACACGTCCGGGTCGCGGTGATCGCGGTGCACAAAGCCGTATTCCGCCAGCATGAGCAACCCGCGTCGCGCCGTCAGTGGATTTTTGATCCCGGCCACCGCGCGCAGGCCGTCGAACGGCGCGCCGTAGGGCGGAAATGCGCCAAACGCATCGAACAAGCGCCGGTAATCACGCGGCAACGCGGCCAGCGATACATCCAGCGCGCGGTTGAGGCTGGCATCCTGGTTTTCGTCGCTTTCTGCTTCGCCGGAGGAGGGCAGTGGGGCGGCGGTGCCTGTGGCGCTCTCGTCACCGGCGGCATCCCCGGCGTCGTCGCGGTCGAGATCGTCGTCGGGTTCGCTGCCAAGCAGGTCATCGCCATACACCGAAAGCATCCGTTCCAGCTCGTCCAGGCTCAGCCCGTCCCGCCGGACCAATGCCCCGGCCAGCATCAGCGCGTAGGGGTGGTGCCCCAGCGCGGTGGCGATGCGCAGCAGTTGCCCGCGTATCCGCCGCGTGTCGCTGATTCCGGCATGGCGGGCCAGCGCGTCTATGGCGGTGGAATCATCCAGCGAGCGTAGGGTGACGACGCCTTCCGGGTCTTCCGGCGGTTCTTCCGGCAGCGCGTCGGGGTCGGACATTTCGGGGACGGTCTCGATGGCGACCAGCAGGTGGTCGGTCATGCCCAGTAGTTCGTCAAGCAGCAGGTCCCCCTCGTCGAGGTTATCCACAATGAGCAACGTGTGGTCGTCGAGTTGCTCGGCCAGCCACTCGCGCCGCCGGTGCGGATCGGGTTCGGCCAGCACGTGGGGCAGGTTCAGGGCGAGCGCCAGCGTCTGGTCGATGCGCCCCGGCTCGTCGAACCACCAGATGCGGCGAAATCGCTGGCGCGTCCGCTCGTGAACGGCAATTGTAGCCAGCAGCGCGGTCTTACCAGCCCCAGCCTCGCCAAGCACGCGCACCGGATGCCCCGAAAGCAGCGGGCGCAGCACGCGGGCGATTTCGTTGGTGCGGCCCTCGAACGCCAGCGGGCGCGACGGCGGGCGCAACCAGGCCTGCGCCGCCTCGATGACCGCCGGAGAGGGGCGCGGATACCAGCGCGGCGGGAGTGGCGGGAGCGGTGGCTCCGGGCGCGGCTCTGGCTTGTCCAGCCGGAAGGGAGCCGCGTCCATCTGGGCCTGATCCTGCTCCAGCGGGATCGCCAGCAGCGTTTCGGTCAGCGCCAGGAATTCTTCCGCGCGGAAGCCCACTAGCGCCGGTGTGAATTCAGGCAGCGTTTTGGTGCGCGAATTGTGTGTCATAATTCGGAATTGTAGTTTGCGGTGGTATGTTACGCAACCTGAATAGAGTGCGCGCGCAGACGGCAGGTGCGCCAGCGCCGGGCATTCGGTTACAATCGTACCGTCACCTGTCATGCACCTGGGAGCAAACGATGGTCAGACTCTACTCGTGGAACGTCAACGGCATTCGCGCCGCGCAAAAGAAGGGCCTGCTCGATTGGATACAAACCACGCAGCCGGATATCTTGTGCCTGCAAGAAACGAAGGCCCACCCCGACCAGATCGACGAGAACCTGCGCAATCCGGACGGCTACCATACTTACTGGGCGTGGTCGTCGGTCAAAAAGGGCTATAGCGGCGTGGCGCTCTACAGCCGGATCGAGCCGCAGCATGTCCAGATCGGGCTGGGGATCGAGGAGTACGACCGGGAAGGGCGCACCATAGTGGCCGACTATGGCGACTTCGTGTTGATCGGCGCGTACTTCCCCAACGGCAGCCGCGATCACAGCCGCGTGCCGTTCAAGATGGCCTACAAAGCGGCGTTCCTGGCGTTCACCGAGCAATTGCGGGCCGAAGGCCGGGCGGTGATCTTCTGCGGTGACGTGAATACGGCCCACCGGCGCATCGACCTGGCGCGGCCCGAACGCAACCAGAACACCACGGGCTTTCTGCCGGAAGAACGCGCCTGGATCGATGCGGTGGTGGCGCGGGGCTATATTGACACCTTTCGCTGGCTGCACCCTGACGCGACCGATGCCTATTCGTGGTGGCCCTATTGGGGGAACGCACGCGCCCGCAACGTGGGCTGGCGCATCGACTATTTCTTCATCACGCCAGACCTGGCCGATCGCGTCGTCGCCGCAGACATCCACGCCGATGTAGTGGGTTCCGATCACTGCCCGGTGATCCTGACGCTGGCCGATTGAGCGCCGGACGCATCGTTTATACAAAGCGCACGAAGGAGTCGTTTAAGACGTGCGATACACTGGTTCCCTGGCCGGTCGTGACACCGTGAGGAGAGCCTATGCCAACCCGCCGCGCTGAGTTCTGGAGTGGCGTGCGTGCCCAATTGCCGATCCTGCTTGGCACGTCACCGTTCGGCATGATCTATGGCATCCTGGCGATGGATGCGGGGCTGCCGGTCGAGGTGGCGCTCGGCATGTCGATGATCGTGTTTGCCGGATCATCACAATTCATCGCCGCGCAGTTGTTCGCCACGGGGACGCCCGGCGTGGTGATCGTGCTGACGACATTTGTGGTCAATCTGCGCCACATGCTATATAGCGCGTCGCTTGCCCCTTACGTGCGCCATCTCAATCGCGCGTGGAAATACCTGCTGGCTTTCTTGTTGACCGACGAAGCCTATGCCGTCGCGATTACTCGCTACGAGGCCCACGCGGGCACACCGGCCCGGGGAACAGCCCGGCACTGGTACACGTTTGGGGCCGGAATCACGTTGTGGGTCTCGTGGCAGGCCAGCACGGCGGTGGGCATTTTCCTGGGGGCGCAAGTGCCCGAACGGTGGGCGCTCGACTTCACGCTGGCCTTGACGTTCATCGCGCTGCTGGTGCCGGTGCTCAAGGACTGGCCGGCGGTGGTGGCGGCGCTCAGCGCGGGCGTGGTGGCGTTGGCCGCGCACGACCTGCCGTACAACGTGGGCTTGATCCTGGCGGTCGTGGCGGG
>CAZSXY010000043.1:0-5251 GCA_964611395.1 uncultured Anaerolineaceae bacterium
AGCCCGGCTACCCGCGAATGAGTTTAGGGATGTCCTTCAGTTTCGGCGTGTTGCCCATCAACAGCGTATTGACGCGGAACAACCGCCCGGCCAGCCAGATCGCAGCCGCGATGGAAACCACCTGGAGCGTGATGCCCAGCGCAAGTTGAACGATGGGCACATCAGTGATCGCCACCCGCATGACCATCGACAGGGGCGCGGTCATCGGGATTAGCGACAGGACAACGGCCAGTGTGCTGTTGGGTTCCTCGGCAAAGATGCTCAGGAAAAAGAACGGCACCATCGCCGGTAGGGTGATGAACGTAACGAAGTTCTGACTTTCCCGCACGGACGTTGTCATCGCGCCGATGGCCGCCATCAGGCTGCCGAAGAACAGGAACCCTAACACGAAATACAGGGCGAGCACGACGAGCATGGCAGGACTCACGTCGATATCACCCAGCGCTTCGAAGACGTTCCCCGCCTGGCTGGCGATCACGATGAATGCCCCAGCGATCATGCTGATCTGAAGCAACGAGAGCAGCCCCATCGCCAGCACTTTGCCGAGTAGCAGGGCCAGCGGGCGGACGGAAGATAGTACGATCTCAATGACGCGCGTTTCCTTTTCCTGAACCACGCTTTGCATGAGATAGCCACCACCCCAGAAGATGCTGATCATCAACATCAACCCGAACCCGTAGACGAGCACAAAGTTTTGACCTTCGTGGCTTTGCTCGGTTGCGCCGCTGGCCAGAAGGCGATGCTCGATCACAAAGGCCGGATCGCGCAGCCGCAGGTACAGGGTTTCATAAGCGTCTGGGGCGACATCAAACAACACGCTGCGCAGCAGAAAGTCCTGCATCAGGGTTCTGGTTTCCGCGATCTGGAGATCAAGCCCCTTGATGTAAATCGAGACGCTGCCCGTTTCAACGTAGTCGGGTTCGATGACATATAGCGCGGTGATTTTCCCCTCAGTCACGGCGGCCTCTCCGGCGGAGCGGGTGTCGTAGCGCGTGACTAACCCGTGCAGGCAGTAGGGGGAACTGATGCGTTTGATCACGGCGCGGCGCGTGTGGTTGAGCGCGGAATTGAAGCCCAGCACCTCCAATTCGGTGGCGGAAGGGGCGCAAGACACGTTGGGATAACTTTCCGGCGCGGGGAAAAGTTGCTCCGGCGTCATGTCCACGTACCCGATCGCGCGTCCGCCCTCGTTGACTTCGGTGACCGGAGTCGGGGGCGTGTCGTCTTCGTCCCCCATGTTCTTGATCGCCTGGTAGCCGAAGAACACGACCAGCGCCAGAACCGGCACACCAAAGGTAATGAACAGGTACGCTTTGCGGCGGAACTGCTGCCGCAGTTCGTAGCGGAATACATCAAACCAGTGAGTCATCGCCGGAACAACCCCTTTCTTTTGCGTGACGCAGGTGGGGAAGTGCGCACTTCAGACGGCGCGGCGGTGAGGATCTGACGCCCCTCGCGCAGTGCTGCCCAGACCGTACGCGGGGTCAGGCGTTTGCCGTACATGAGCATCCCCAGGCGGAAAACTTTGCCCGCCAGCCACATGACGGCCAGCGCCGACGCAAACTGCACGACGACGCTCAATGCAATCTGCCACATGGGCAAGCTGGTCAGGCCCAACCGCAGGGTCAGGCTGACGGCGGCGGTCAGGGGAAAGAATGAGAGCACGACCGGAAGCGGACCGTTGGGATTGCTGATGAATGCGGCCAGAAACATGATCGGCAGCACGTTGAGGAACGTGAAGAATCCGGCAATCTGGCGGCTTTCGGCTTCGGCGGTAACCGCTGCGCCGATCCCCAGCATCGTTGCCGAAAACAGCAGGAAGTTGACCAGGAACAGGACGATGATCAGGGCGATGTCGCCCGCCTGAAACTTGGCTCCGGACAGGAACGTCTGTGCGCCGCTGTTCAAGCGACTGATGACCAGCCCGGCTCCGGCCCACAGCATAATCTGCGTCAGCGACAATGCGCCCAGGCCGAGCAACTTGCCCCACAACAGTTCCGCCGGTCGCAGGCTGGTGGCGAGGATTTCCATCAGGCGGTTTTCCTTTTCCTCAACGACGCCGCTCATCAAGAACTGTGCGGTGGTGTTGGTGGCCATGAAGTAGATCATGACGAAGATGAATGGCAGGAACATACGCCCCGCCAGGGCGGCATCGCTGAGTTCCTCACCGGTATCCATGTCGCGCAGGGTGTACGACTGGTCTTGCAAGCGCGCCACCGGCACAGGCAAGCCCGGCGGGGCTTTGGCGGCAACCTGGCTGCGCATGAAGCCTTCGATGTCGTCGATCAAGGCTTGTGGCACGTTTTTGCGAGAGTACAGGTCCACGCGCCCGGAAATGGTATAATTCTGGGGGATCACGAAGTAGGCATCGAGTTCGCCGGCTACCAGTTGGTCGCTGGCGTACTGCTCCAGCGTGTTGAAATATTCGCCAATCGTCTGGCCCCGGCTGGTTTCAACCGGCATCTCGACGTCAGGATGCACCACCCGCTGGTATCCGGCGGGGTTAGGGCCTGCTGGGTCGAGGATCATAGCGCGGTCGATGTATGCCACGCGCTGGAAGTCATCCAGGTTGCTTTCGCGCTTGACCGTGAACTGGAAAAGCACGAACATGGCGACAAGCGACAGCAGAGGCACGCCAAATGCCGTGAACAGGAAGCTGGGCCGCCGGAAGTTGTACAGGTATTCGCGCCGCAGAACCAGCCATATCTTATGTGGAGTCATGGGTTATGCCTCCATTGCGCCCGTTGGAGCGCTCCGCATCCGCCACAGCAATGAAAATCTCGTTGAGGCTGGGAACGGCCAGTTCAAAGCGTCGCACGTGATAATGCGGGCTGACGGCCATGGCCTGCATCACATCATCCGGCGTCACGTCCTGGCGCAAATACAGGGCGACTTCACGCCCGTTGTGGATAGTTTCCACCGATTCCACGCCGTCGAGCGCAGCCCAATCGCCTTCGCCCTCGACGATCACGGCGTTCTTGGCGAACCGCTGGCGGACTTCATGCACATCACCATACAACACGCGCTTGCCCCGGCTGATCATCAGCAGGCGGTCGGCCATCGCTTCGATCTGGTGCATCTGGTGCGTGGACATGACGATAGTCACGCCGTCACGGTTCATCTCGTAGAGCATGTCTTTGATCAATTGCGTGTTCACCGGGTCCAGCCCGGCAAACGGCTCGTCGATGATGACCAGTTCGGGGCGGTGCAGGATGGTCGCGATGATCTGGACTTTCTGCTGCATGCCCTTGCTCAACTCATTGACCTTGCTGCGGGCGTAGTCGCCCAGGTCAACCTGTTCCAGCATCTCCAGCGCACGGCGACGGGCGTCGCCACGCGACATCCCTTTGAGCTGGCCCAGATAAACCAGCACGTCCAGCACCGGCACGTTGCGGTACAGGCCGCGTTCTTCCGGCAGGTAGCCGATGCGCTCTTTGGTCTGGTCGGTGATGGGGCCTCCCAGCACCTCAATGCGGCCTTCGTCGGGTTTGAGGATGTCCAGAATCATACGGAGCGTGGTCGTTTTGCCCGCGCCGTTCGGGCCGAGCATAGCGAAAATCTCGCCCCGTTTGACATCAAATGTCAGGCCGCTAACGGCGGTGAAGTCGCCGTATCGTTTGGTCACCGCGTGGACGGCAAGCGCGGTGTCGGGTGAAGAGGCATTCATGGGAGCCACTCCTTACTCACTGTGACCGGCGCTAGAGAATTCTGTCGCCGGAGTAATCACCATAACATTATACGCAGGGAAACTGAGCACGATAGGGCCAAACGGTGGCTGACAGGGGTTTGTCAGCCAGACTTCAGGCTGGCGTCAGAATCGCGGATTGGAGAGTAACAGGATGGCAATGCCATTGAACATACGCTGGGTGATTACATGGTCTCGCTGTGAGGCTAACCAGCGTCCCATAGGCGAATCCGGTGCAGCGATGAATGGGTCAAAGTCCGGGTCTGCATTCTGCTTGTGCACGTTGACTTCTGGGTTGGGATACACTGTCCACAGACGCACAGCCCGGATGGCAAGATTGTTGTCGAGGGCGTTTTCCGGCTCGATTCGCCGGGCAAGTCGCTCGTCATCACCCCAATATCGTTCTAGTGGCAGCAGTGAGAGCACACTCTGCATCACGAATGCATCGCCGTCTTGCCACTCCGCATCAATGTAAGCGGCGGCGGCGTCCCACGCCTGGCGCTCGTTAGCGTCATGGTGTAGTGCCAGGGTAATTTGAGCAAAGTTCGTCAACAGCACCGCGCTTAAAAGAAAGGCTGGTAAGAATTTCCATCTGTTAGCCAGTTGTTTCCAGCCACGCAATGTGAGAAGCTGAACTGCGGGGAGACAGCCGATAAAATAGCGGTCAGCATAGATCGGTCGGACGAGAGAGAGCAGATAAACCGGTGGTACGGCAGCCAGGATTAACCACAGCCAATAAAGGTCGGCACGGGTGCTACGTCTCTGAGTCCATGCGCGCTGCAGGCCCAGTGCCAACCCTACGACAAAGGCGACTAGCGCTGGAACCAAGTACCAGTGCAGCGTGCCATCAAAACCCATGCCCAGGTTTGCCAGCGTGATCAAGGGATCGATGGCACGGGGTTCAGGAATCCAGGCAATGCCAAACGAGACTACGTCTTGTGTGCCAAGCCGGTAAATCCACCACGCCAGCGGCAAAAATGCTATTACCTGTACCAGCAGCCAGCGCCGCAGCATCTTCTGATTTCCACGCAGCACGAAAGCGAACACGGCGTATTGGGCCAGCGGCAGCGCCACAGCGAAGAAGTGTGTCATATAGGCGGCAGTTGTTAGCGCACTGAATACGAGCCAATTGACGGATGATCGCTCACCACGCAGCAGCAGCACAAAATAACCCGACACCAGTAGAGCGAGCATGAAGAAGAGAGCATAAGGGCGCGCCATGCGCGAAAACCAGACATGGAACGGGTTGAACGCGAGTAACACCCCTGCCCATAACGCCAGGCGAGGATCGCGGTACAGGCGGCGCGTTACCCACATCAGAGCCGCAATCCCCCCTACCCCTACAAGCACCGATGGCATCCGCAGCAAGAAATCGTTATGGAGCGGCAGCGCGCGCATCAACGCGAAATACAGAGGGAGATGCACCCCATCTGCTAGCAGCAATTCGACAAATTCTCCGGCAGGGGCGCTGGCGAAAAATACAGTAAATGCTTCGTCAGACCACAGGCTGTCATCGCCCAGGTCAAGCACACGCAGCGCAAAACCGGCCAGCAGGATCAAGGCGGC
>CAZSXY010000043.1:5351-22980 GCA_964611395.1 uncultured Anaerolineaceae bacterium
CATCGCCCAGGTCAAGCACACGCAGCGCAAAACCGGCCAGCAGGATCAAGGCGGCGAGCAACGGGTAGTATGTTGGAGATAGGTGTCGCGAGCGCGGCTTCATGGCACGAACCTTTCCACAGCCAGGCGTAGCGCGGTGTCGTCTCAAACATACGGCGAACGTGGCTCATGGGGGGTGTCGGTGTGAGTCTCGTGTGACAACGCAAGTGTACCGCTGGGCCGCCCTGTTAGTCCCTGATACGGCGCATGTGGTTGGAGGCAGTATCCGCCTGGTGTCATGGCCCTTATTGTATCCTCCCGTGCCGGTTTCAGTATAGCATCAAACCGGTCGAATCTGGCGGTGGCGTGTGGCAAACTCACGGATTTTTCAGAAGTGGCCGCAAGACCGGTCGCGGCTTGTGGGTTAGTGGCGCTTATCGCTACAATGAAACGGGCGGCGGGCTGTCCGTCAGCTCGTAAAGCCTGATGGGGATATCAATCAAGAGAGGACAAACGATGAGTGCCATCGGTGCATTTACATTCGTATTGCACAGCCATCTACCCTATGCGCGGCTGGCGGGGCGCTGGCCGCACGGTGAAGAATGGATTCACGAAGCGGCGAGCGAAACGTATATCCCGCTGCTGAATGCGCTTTACGATCTGCGCGATGAAGGGGTGAGGTATAAGATCACGATTGGCCTTACGCCGGTGTTGGCCGAGCAGCTTGCCGATGCCGATGTGCTCGCCCATCTCGATGAATACCTGGACGACAAAATCGCCCGCGCCCGGCAGGATGTGCTGCGTTTTCGCGGCGAGGACGCACCGGTTGGCGTGCCGCGTGAAGAAGCTGAGGAAAGCGATCTGCCACCGGTGGATCGGGGGGCAGTGGCGGCTGCGCTCGAAGTGACCGATTCGGCGCGGGAAAGGCCCTGGTGGGTTGGGCACAAACACCTGGAAACCCTCGCGCGCTTTTACCAGAACTACTACGAAACGATCAGAGATGCATTTCGCGGGCGCTACCACCGCGACCTGATCGGCGCGTTCAAGCGCCTCCAAGACGAGGGCTATATCGAGATCACGACCAGCGCCGCGACACATGGCTACCTGCCATTGTTGGGGACAGATACCGCCATCCGCGGCCAGATTCGGACCGGCGTGCAGAGTTACCGGCGCTTCTTCAACCGCGCCCCGCGTGGCATCTGGTTGCCGGAGTGCGCGTACCGGCCCGCCTACTACGAGGAGGATGGGACGATCCGGCCCGGCATCGAGCGCTTTGTTGCCGAGGAGGGGGTGAAGGTCTTCTTCACCGAGACGCACCTGATCACCGGCGGAGCGCCGGTTGGCGTGGCGGCGGGCGAAGCGATTGGCCCGTATGGCGAAATCAAGCGTCGTTACCTGATCCCGATGACTGCTGCGCCGGTTCCCGGCAAGCCGCTGACGACATTTCGCGCCTATTATGTCAGCGACACAACCGCCGGGCCGGATGCCGACGAGCATAGCGGGGTGGCCGTGATCGGGCGCAACAACGAGACAGGCCAGCGCGTGTGGTCGGCGGCATGGGGCTATCCCGGCGACTTTGATTACCGCGAATTTCACCGCAAGGATGGCATAAGCGGGTTGCAATACTGGCGGGTGACGGGCGAAAAGGTCGATTTGGGCGACAAGGATTTCTACCATCCGGACTGGGCGGAGCACAAGGTGCGCATGCACGCGCAGGACTTCGCGGCCCTGGTCGAGCGCATCTTGCAGGCGCAATGGGATCACGGGCAGGGGTACGGCATCATCGCCTCGAATTACGACACCGAGCTATTCGGGCACTGGTGGTTTGAAGGCGTTGACTGGCTGAAACAGGTGCTGCGATTGCTGGCGGAAAATCCCAGGGTCGAATTGGTCACGGCATCGGAATATGTCGAAAAGCACCCGCCGGAACAGGTGATCCATTTGCCGGAAGGAAGCTGGGGGGCAGGCGGCACACATTTTACGTGGAACAACAACGAAACGCGCTGGATGTGGGAGCCGATCCATGACGCGGAACGGCAGATGCAACGCCTGGCCAACCGTTACCGCGACCGGTATGAAGACGACTTGATCCGGGGAGTGCTCAACCAGGCGGCACGCGAACTGCTGTTGCTGGAAAGCTCCGACTGGCCGTTCCTGGTCACGACAGGGCAGGCGCGGCAATACGCGGTGCAGCGCTTTAGCCAGCACCTGGAGCGCTTCCTGGCGCTGGCGGGCAGCGTTGAGCGCGGTGCGCCTGATGGCGACCTGGCCGCGCAGCTCTGGGAGAAAGACCGGGTGTTTCCGGAGATTGACTATCGCTGGTGGTGTGGCGAAGAATAACTCGCTTCGCGACGGCGTGCTCTCGCCATTCACTTACCGGCTCATTATTCCGCCCGTAGCTCAAGCGTGAGCGGCCCGTTCACGACACCGGGTGATGGGCGGGGCGCGCGCGGCGCGTGTTCCACCATGTCCATAGCGCGGCAGGCACGAGGTTGGCGATCACCAGGAGCCACAACATGCCGGAATAAGAGAGTAGAGTTGTTTCCAACAGCCAGCCGCTCAACGACGCGCTGATCGCATAGAACAGCGTGAACAGCATGAATTCCGTGGCAAACACGCGCCCGCGCACGTGATCCGGCACATTTTGCAGCAGCAGTTGGGTCGAGAAGACCCACACCGTCCCGCCGCCGAACCCCCGCACGAGCGTGCCTAGCAGCACTACCTCAAAACTCGCCAGCGGCGCGATGATCACCAGTCCCCCCGCAATGGTCAGGAATGCCAGCGTGATCACGAGGCGCTGGGCGCGCTCGGCATCGCCGGAAAACCGGCGGGCCACAAGCGGCCCCACGCCCGTTCCCACCCCGATGGTGGCGAACATCAAGCCCAGCCCAGCCCCGCCACCCTTGCCGATTACGAACACGTCTTCCGTGATGCGCACCTGCAGCACGTCGAACGGCGCGGCCATGCAGAAGGCGAGCGCAGCTTTCAGCAAAACGGTCATCAGCACATCGCGGGTGCGGCGCAGGTAGCGCATGCCGTCGGCGTAGGCGGTGAGCGCGTCACGCACTCCAGCGCCTGTTTGCGACGGTGGGCGCGTGTAGACGATCTGGCCGACCAGGTAGGCGGAGACGATGAACGTCGCGGCGTCGATCAGGAATGATAGATACACGCCCCACAGACCGGCGACGATGCCGCCCAATGCCGCGCCGAATGCCAGCATCACCGACCACGTGACTGCGGTGAGCGCATTGGCCGTGCCGAGGTCTTCGCGCTCGACAAGGTCCGGCAGGATCGCGTTGCGGGCAGGGAAGAAAAAGCCGCTCAGCCCCAGTTGCACCGCCGTCAGCCCATATAGCAGCGGGATATGCTGTGGCTCGCGCACGAACAGGAAGCCCAAGACGACGATTCCGCGCCCGATGTCCGCCGCGATCAGCAGGTGTTTGCGGTTGTAGCGGTCGGCGGCAATGCCCGCAAGGGGACTGATCAGAAATGGCGACAGCATCCGCACCACGAACAAGCCGCCGACGGCCAGCCCGGATTCGGTGAGCGATGTCACCAGGGCCGCCGACGCGATCAGGTTGAACCAGTCACCCAGCAGGCTCACGATCTGCCCGAACCACAACTGGCGCAGGTTGGGGTTACGCTTCACCAGCTCGGCGTAGCTGCCTAGACCGGTCTTCTGCGCGGCGATGGTGCTCACGGTGCGGCTTCCTCTCAAGCGGCGATACCGTTGGGTGTCTGTGCCGATGTTTCCGGCGGATTTTGCAACGGTTATAGCGTGTCCTGTTCCGAAATGGCCACCGGCCCAGTGTTATTATTGACCAGTGGCAGGTGTCTGGCCAATTGGCGGGGATGCGGGCAACGGTGCTCGCGTGTTTCTGTGAGGGGCAAATGAGGCTATAATGCGGGTGTGGGGCCGGGTAGCAGGCCAGCGCCGCGTTTGGGGGAATGTGTCAGGAATCACCGGGGAGCAATGCGGCGGCAATGATGAGGAGATCATGGTGAGGCGTGTGCTGTTCATTGCGGCTGAAATGAAGCCGTTTGCCAAGACCGGTGGTTTGGGCGATGTGGTGAGTGGCCTCCCGCGAGCGCTACGTAAACAGGGCGTCGATGCGCGGGTGCTGATGCCCCTGTACGGGCCGATCAAAGGCCGGTTTCATGACTGCCTGACGTACCTTTTCCATTTTCCGTTTCACCGGCGCAACGGCACCGCCGAGGTGTATATTCATGGCACCGAACAGGACGGCGTTCCCGTCTACTTCCTCGAAAGCTGGCCGTTTTTCAGCGGCGGCGACTACATCTACACGGATTTGAACTGGGACCGGCAGCGCTTCGTCTTCTTCAGCCAGGCGGCGATGGGCGCGGCCTGGGAGCTGGGTCAGGGGCGGCGCAACGGCGAGCCGTGGTTTCCCGATGTGCTCCACGTGCATGACTGGCATACCGGGCTGGTTCCTTTTCTGCTTCACGAATCGCGGCTGTCGCCCGGCTGGGGGCAGGTTGCGAGCGTGCTGACGATTCACAACATGGGATACCAGGGGTGGGACGCGGGCGGAGTGCTGTGGGATGCCGGTGTACCGGCCCGCCAGCACCCCGACCTGGTCTACCAGCGCCAGGCGGATAACCTCCTCGGCATCGGCATCGCGTATGCTCACCAACTCAACACGGTCAGCCCGCGCCACGCGGTTGAATTGCACTACCCGCGCTTTGGCGAAGGGCTGGAAGGGCTGATCTGGGCGCGTGACCGCGACTTCACCGGCATTCTAAACGGCCTGGATGTGGAACAGGCAAATCCGGCTACCGATCCGCACCTGCCATACCCGTTCGACGTGACAAACTTCCGCACCGAGCGCCCCAAGAACAAGGCGGCGCTTCAAGCGGAACTCGGCCTTGCCCAACAGCCGGATATCCCGCTGATCGGCATCGTCAGTCGCCTGGTGGAGCAGAAAGGGATGGACTTCGCCGTGCCGGGACTGCGACGTTTGCTGGCCGAAACCGATGCCCAACTGGTCGTGGTCGGCGCGGGCAAACCGGCGATCGAGATGGAAATGCGCCGGCTGGAATGGGACTTCGGCTGGAAGGCGAAGGTGATCATCGCGTACCGGCCCGATCTCGCCCAGCGTATCTATGCCGGTGCTGATTTGTTGCTGGTTCCGAGCCGCTACGAACCGTGCGGGTTGACGCAAATGCAGGCGATGCGCTATGGGGCGTTGCCGGTTGTGCGAGAAACGGGCGGGCTGGCCGACACCGTCCAGAACTACGATAGCGGCCCGGCGGAGCGTGGGACGGGGTTCATGTTTCTATTCGAGGAGCCGGACGCCGTGCGGCATACGCTGCATTGGGCCATCGACACATACCGCAACCGCCCCGATGCCTTCCAGCGAATGCAGGAGCGTGCCATGCGCCAGGATTTTAGCTGGGATCGCCCGGTGCAGCAGTATGTAGCCCTGTACGAGCGGGCGATTGATGCGGCCCAACGCGATTCTGTCGGGTTAGCCGCTACGGGGCGGAGCCGCCCGCGTTAGCCGCGCCGTTGGGAGGGTTGGAGGAGTGTCTGACATGACCGGACAACACGCGATCAAACAAAAACCAGTGCGCACCATCGCCGATTTTGTGACGGCCTTGTCACCGGACGAGTGCCGCGAGCGGTTGGCACGCAGTGATGGCGTGACCTTGCGCGATCTGGATTCGGGATTCACGCCGATTACACAGCGCGTTTTACTCACTCGCGGGGGCATGTTCACCATCGAGCGGACGTATCCCG
Organism: uncultured Anaerolineaceae bacterium; assembly: GCA_964611395.1. Taxonomy (GTDB): domain Bacteria; phylum Chloroflexota; class Anaerolineae; order Aggregatilineales; family Aggregatilineaceae; genus CAZSXY01. Next base: position 11,092 of record CAZSXY010000043.1, read on the forward strand.
GCGCGCTGTTCCCGATCCGGTTTGTGGGGCATCTGGACCCCGACGAAAGCGGCGGGACATGGGTCCATGGCGCGATCACGCATGACGTGGACAACCAGGTGATGCTTGAAGGGCTGGCGGTGTTCGTGCTGTTTTTCTTACTGACGGCGATGTTCTACGTGCGCCTGGGAACGCGGGCCTTTGCGTTCTCGCTACCCGTGCTGACGGCGTTGCTTGTGATGTTTGCGGTCCGGTGGCGGGTGTTGCGCCATGCAACCGGGGATATCACGCGGTGGTTGCGCCAGCGATTGTATGTGACTGAGGAACAGGCCAGGCGGAAGTGAGGGTGCGCTCCGCCGGTGGAACAGGGTTTACCATGAGGGGAACGACACGGTGATCGACGTGGCTCTGCGGCATCTGGGTGATGAGATCGCGCTGGATTTTGTCACGGCGCTGCCGGTCGACGAGTCTATACGCTGCTTGAAGCGCAACATTCGTCGCCTGAAGGGACAGCGCATTTTTGTGCGGCAAGAGGATAAGCGGCTGTTGATCGAGTCGGGCTGGCATGCGGGGAACGCCAACGAGCCGCCGGGCCTGTGGCTGTGCCGGTTTGAAGGGGAGTTGACGCCGGTAAGTGTCGGCACGCGAGTGCATGGCCGGGTGGTGCGCAACGGGCGGCTTGAACTGCTGCTGACACTGCCGGGACTGATCACCTCGGTGTTCGCCGTACTGGGAATCGCGCTGAACGTGCTCTTTGTGGCGGCGTTGTCGGCGATGATGCTGGCGTTGTTTATGGCCTATTATGTCTATTTCCAGAAACTGCTCGGTCGCCAGGCGCGTGAATTGTCTCAATGGGTGTTTGCCAGCCTGACCGTTCCCGAAGGGCGAGCAAGCGGGTCGCTGTCGTGAGGCAGTTTGGCGGTTCAGGTTGGTGGTAGGCGGAAGATGAGTGCCCGATGGTCCCAGGTTCACGATTGAAATTTCTGAGCGTCGATTTTGTCACGGCACGCACAATCGATGACTGTCACGCGTGCTTGACACGCTGTGCGGCGGAGACCGGGCAGCAGATCCGGTTGCTGGCCGATAACAGCTTTTCCCTTCAATCGGCGGTGAGTGAGGCGAACCCGGTCGCGATCAAGTTCTGGGGAACGCTTGAACCCGTGCGGCGCGGGACGTGGGTTTGGGGCACGGTCATCGAGACGGGCGCGCGCCGGGCCGGGAAACTGGCTTACGTGTTATGGTTCCCCGCGATTGCGTGTCTGGTGGTGGCGTTACAGGCATTGCTGCGCGGGGGATGGGGCAGCCTGTTCCTGGGGTTGTTGGGGGCTGCCGGTGTGGGGCTGGTGGCGACGGGGTTGTGGTGGCGGCGGCATCGCCACGCGATGCGGGTGGTCAACTGGGTGTACGAGGTGCTCTATGTCCCGCCGGAACGCCCGGCTTCCTCGCCTGAGCCGGAGGGCGAGATGTAGCGGCACGATCACCTGCGCCCGTGTATACTGGGGTGAGAGTTTGCTCGTCACTACGCGAGATAGCCATGATGCAGGGCTACCTGCTGACACATTCCACACGACGAGGAGCGAATGGGTATGCGTACAAGAGCCGTGATTTTGGCCGGTGGTGAAGGAAGCCGGTTAGGGGTGCTGACCGCAAAGCGTGCCAAGCCTGCCGTACCGTTTGCCGGCAAGTACCGCATCATCGACTTTGCCCTGAGCAATTGTGTCAATTCAGGCATTGTGGATGTGCTTGTCCTGACGCAATACCGCCCGCACAGCCTCAACGAGCACATTGGCCTGGGGCGTCCCTGGGACCTGGATCGCACGTTTACCGGCGGGGTGCGCCTGTTGCAGCCCTTTCAAGGCCGCCAGGACACGGACTGGTACGCTGGCACGGCTGACGCGGTGACGCAAAATGTTAATTTCATCCGGCGCGGCGAGCCGCGCAATGTGCTCATTCTGTCCGGCGACCACATCTACGAGATGGAATATGACATGCTGGTTGCGTATCACGAACGGCACGATGCCGACGCAACGGTGTGCGTGATCCGTGTGCCGATGGACGAGGCTTCGCGGTACGGAATCATGGCGGTGGATGACCAGTTTCGCATCATCGACTTCGTCGAGAAACCGGCAGACCCGCCGGGCGACCTGGCAAACATGGGGGTGTACGTCTTCAAGCTGGGCGTGCTGGAGCAACTGCTGGCAGAAGACGCAGCCCGACCTGATTCCCGGCATGATTTCGGCTATAACATCATCCCGCGCATGATCGAACTGGGCATGAAGGTCATGGCGTACCCCTTCGGCGGCTACTGGATCGACGTGGGCACGATTGACGCGTACTGGGAAGCGCACATGGACTTGCTCAGTTCGCCCCCGTCGCTTGACCTGAATGATCGTTCGTGGGTGATTCACACGCGGAGCGAAGAGCGCCCGCCCGTGCGCATCGACAAGACAGCCGTGATCGAAGACAGCATGATCACCGATGGATCGATCATCAGCGAGGGGGCGCGGATTATTCGCAGCATCCTGTCACCGGGGGTGTTTGTAGGGCCGGGGGCCGTCGTGCGCGAGAGCGTGATCTTGACCGATAGCTACATCGAGCGCGACGCCGTCATCGAGCGTGCGGTGATTGACAAAGGCGTGGTGATCGGGCAGGGCGCGCGCGTGGGCGAATGCATTGAGGGGGATGACCTCGGCATCGTCTGCGTCGGCAAGAACTCGACTGTGCCACCGCGTTTCGTGGTGCGGCGTGATGCCGTCATAGGCGTAGACCTGGAAGACGGCGAATTGATCAAGCAGCATCCCGATGGCGTTGTGCCCGCCGGAGCGTACGTAGGTTTTCAGCGGCTTCGTTAGCGGGATGCCGGTTCCGGCATATGCGTTTTGACGGGCAACGGGGGGCGTTAGCTCCCCTGTTTGGTTATGGCAACGGGGCCGTCTGTGCCAGCACAAGGTTTGCCCGGTTGCGCGTGCAGTCGTCACCATCAAACAGGATTTCGACCGGTTCGGAAAGATACCGTCCCTCTGCCACAACTTGAACCCACATCCGGCGGTTGATGTCTCCCGCAACGGTGAGCGCCCATGCGCCGGTGGCCTGCCCCGCGATCTCGCCGGTGTGCCGGATGCTCGGAGCGACGTAATCCCCCCAGACCAGCACGGCGAAACCGTCTACAGGTGCGCCGGTGTCATTGACAAGCTGCCCGACAAGGGTTTGCTCGTCGCAGCTAGCATCGCCGGAGAAGACGAGTGACCCTTCGCGCAACGCGAACGGGAACTCTCCCGGCGTAATGGGGAGCACACGTTGGGGTGTTGTGGTGAATTCCACCTGTCCCCGGAAGGAATTCTTCGCGATGGCGGTCAATGTGACCTCAAACGCTCGCTGCTGGTCGCGCTCTTGGGCATTCGCCAGGATGATCACCAGAATAACACCGGTTAATGTCGCCAGAAAGAGCAAGATCGAGCCGGTTAGCAGAAGCCTGTACATCTGGCTGGGTGTTTGACGAGTTTCCGGCTGTCCCATGGTAGGCCTGTTCCTCAAGATGTTCGCACAGGATGCCCTATGAATGTTTTGAAGTCAGGTCCGGTTCCAGTTCGCGATAGACGCGCAGCACTTCGGCCACGCTCCATGCCTGTGCAATGGCACCGCGCGGGCTGTGGGGGGGATCGCCGTCGAAAATCTCGCTGATTGTCCCCAGCCCGTGATCGCGCAGGTGGTCGGCGAACGGTTCGATGAAGCTGAACGCGGTTCGCGCGTTCCCATAGACACGATAGTGCGCTGAGACAAACGGCCCTATCAGCCACGCCCAGACAGTGCCCTGGTGGTAGGCGCTGTCGCGCTGCGTGGGATCACCCCCATAGTGTCCGGCGTAGTCCGTTTCGTCCGGGGCCAGGCTGCGCAGCCCGTAGGATGTCAATAACTCCCGTGCGCAGCTATCGACGACCGCCTGTGCTTTGTCGCCCTCAAGCAGCGGGAAGGGGAGCGAAATCGCCAGAAGTTGGTTGGGGCGCAGAGTTGGATCGTCCCCCTCCGGGCTATCAATCACGTCGTACAGGTAACCGCCCGCATACCAGAACCGCGCGTTGAAGCTGGCATAGGCTCGCTCGGCCATGGCCCTGAACCGGCGGGCATCTTCCTCGTGGCCGAGCGCCTCGGCCAGTTCAGCGGTGATGCACAGCGCATTGTACCATAGCGCGTTGATCTCAACTGGTTTGCCCACGCGGGGGGTCACGACCCAATCGTCGATCTTGACATCCATCCACGTGAGTTGCAGTCCGGCTTCCCCGGCGAATAGCAACCCATCCTCCGGGTCCATCCGGATGTTGAAGCGCGTCCCCTCACGGTGCGACTGCACAATGCCGGTCATCACCGGATACAGCGCGGCAATGGTCGGGTGATCGACTTCCAGCGTTTTGATGCAGGCGTAGATGGCCTGAAAATACCATAATGTCGCGTCAACCGTATTGTATTCAGGCTCGTTGCTGGCATCCGGGAAGCGGTTGGGGAGCATTCCCTGGTCGATATAGCGGGCATAGGTGCGCAGAATGCGGGCGGCATCTTCGGCACGACCGGTAGCCAGCGTCAATCCCGGCAGCGCGATCATGGTGTCACGCCCCCAATCGCTGAACCAGGGGAACCCGGCCACGACGCTTTGCCCCGGTTCGCCGTTGATGTCACGGGTCACGATGAACTGGTCAGCGGCCAGGGCCAATTGCCGAATCCAGGGCGGCGCATGATCCAGTTGCGCCTGCGCGAGCAACTGCGCCTGGCGGTTCTGCTCGGCCAGCAGAGCATCATGCCAGGGGGCCGGATCGTCCGCTTCCGTCGTGAAGACGAGCGCCACCGTGCTCCCCCGGTCGAGTTCGGTCTCGATGACAGCCGCCGCCACCAGGTCTTCCTGGTTATCCAGCCCGCGCTTTTTCTCTTGTGCAAGGTGGAACGACCACCACCATTCGGTGTCGGGCGCAATCGATCCCTCGCTGGTGAAGATGCGGAACGGTTGGGTGTTGGTGCTTTGGCGATTGGGGTGCATCTGGACGGTGACGCCTGCGCCGCCAGACCAGGGCGCGGGCGTCGGGGCAACGTCTACATGATAGCCGCCCTGGGTGATCGCATGGTGATCGCGATAGGTGCACAGCGGCTTCACGGCCAGGCGGACGTGCGACGACCCGCGCACATACGAGTAGGTCACGTAGGTCGTGTTCTGCCCGTGCGCCATCCAGATTCGCTGCACGATGCGCACATCGCCAAAACCCCACGTAAACGTGGGGATCGAACCATCGAGCCGGAAGCTTTCCAGGTGCCGGTAGCCATCGGGCAACACGACGCCGGCTGCCCACTCGTGTGTGACCAGGGGGGAGCGCCGCCCATCGATGTCGACCCAGGCATCCAGGCTGGCGACGATGACCGTGCGCATGGTCGGGGGCTGCAGCGATGCTGTGAGCAGGCTGTGGTAGCGGCGTGTGCGCGCACCGGCGAGCGTGCCCATGGCGTACCCGCCGATGCCGTTCGTCACGAGCCATTCGCGGCGCAACACGTCGTTCAGGTTGCCCGTAATTTCACGACCAAATTGGATCATTCTTCTCTCCGTGCGTGTGGAGTGACTTCCGAAAAATCGCCCGTACAACCGGCGAGGAGTACGGGCTTGACACATGTCCACTGCAAGGGCGCTGTGCGGCGCTTAGTCGACGTAGAACGCCCCCATCCGTGTGCGACATTGCCGGTGATCCTGTTAACTGGCGATAGTGCTGATGACCGAATCGTCCCCACTGAAGGGGTTGGCAACATAACGGTCGGCATCCCAGTCGTTATGCCACTGGGTTCCGTTCACCAGGTAACGGAACCGGTATTCGCGGTCTGGCTCAAGATCGACCGTGACCTTGAATTTGCCATTCTTGTACCGCGTCATGGGCGTTGCCGTCTCGTCCCAGTTATTGAAGTCGCCGACCACGAACGCCGTTTCGGCCTCAGCGGCGATGGCCTCGGGCAGGATGAATTCTACTTTCACCTTGCCACTCTTCAAGAAGCGCTTTTTGAACATAGTGCACCTCCTTGTGCAAGCAGACTTGCTACTTTTCGATTCTACCATACGACGGTGGCAACACCAGGGCTAGTTATTAGTGCTACTGCACAACAAATCAGCGCATCGTGTGGGGCAGTCTACTCGCGCCGGGGCACATGCTTGCTCATTACCCGCGCTCGAATTACACTCCACGCAGGAGGCGCGCCGTTCATGAACCATGAAATCAACCGGGCCGGAAACGATCCAGCCCCGGAGTTCCCCCCAAACGCGATGGTCATCACCGGGCCGGTGGGCAGCGGCAAGACCGAGCTTGCCATCGATGCGATCCTGGATGCGCGGTTGCTGTCCCCGTTTGGGGCGATCTGGGTTTTGCTTGCTTCGGGCCAGCAGATTCACGCCTTCCGCCGCCGCCTGGTGACGCGCAGCACGAACTCCGTTCAGTTTGGCGTTGAGTTCTTCGATTTTGCCAGTCTCTACCGGCGCATTCTGGACTTGTACGGCGAGTCCCAACGGATGATTGACGAGACGACGCGCTACCAGGTCGTGCGCCAGGTCATTGGGGACTTGTTGGCGCAGGAGGCGCTACCACTCTTTGCGCCGGTGGCCGAACGGGCGGGGTTCGTGGGCCTGGTCGCCGGACTGATCTACGAGTTGAAGCAGGGGTTGGTTTCGCCGGATCACTTCCTGGCGGTAGCGCAAGACCGCGGAGAAAAAGACCGCGAGGTGGCGCGCATCTACGCCGCTTACCAGGCGTTCCTGCAACAGCGCCGGTTGGTCGATCGTCACGGCGCGGGCTGGTTGGCGATCGAACACCTGGGGCACGCACCGCTCCCCGCAACCGTGAAATTGCTCGTCGTCGATGGATTCGACCAGTTCCACGATGTCCACGCGCACGTGCTGGCGTCGCTGGCCCGGAAGGTCAAATCGTCACTGCTGACCCTCACCGCAGTGCCGGGTAGAGCCGGCCGGCGTTTTCAGCGTTTTGAACAGACTCTGGCGCGAATCGTGGAGGCCGGGCGTGCCGCCAGCAATCGCCGCCTGTGGGAAGTCCGGGCGCTGAATCCGGCGGACGTTCCGGAAGGGGCGACACGACATCCGGTGCTCGAACACCTTGCCAGCGCGCTATTCCAGGGGCGAGCGGAAGCGGTTCCGGCAGGGGATGCGTTGGCGCTGATCGAAGCGCCGGACGCCGGGCGTGAAGTCGGCGCTGTGTTGCGCCGGATCAAGCGGTTGCTGCTGGCGGGCGTGTCAGCGGAATCGATCCTGGTCGTGGTGCGCGACATGGGACGCTACAGCGCCGCGCTGCGCGAGGCGGCGAGCGTGTACGGGTTGCCGCTTGTTGTCCGCGAGGGGATCCCCTTGCGCGAAAATCCGGTGGTAGCCCTGCTGCTGGGCGTCCTCGACCTGGCGGAGCATGATTTTCCGCGCCGGGAATTGCTCGACGTGCTGCGCAGCCCGTATCTCAAGCCGCATGGTCTGGACGCCGCCGATTGCGCGTGGCTGGAACGGTTCAGCCAGGAGCGCCAGATCGTGCGCGGGCGCGATGTCTGGCTGGAAGAATTACGCGCCGCCGACCGGGTGCGCGTGGATGAAGACGGCGAACCAGTGGATGATGCACTTGCGAGCGATGCAAGCCGGATCGCGGCGGCGCTGGAAGCCTTCTTCGAGCGCGTGACGCCGCCGGACGGGGGGACAGCATATGAGTTCGTAGCCTGGATCGAGCAATGGATCGGGACTGATCCCGCTTCCGATGTCCTCGACCGGGCCGAACAGGCTACAGAAACCGGCGACGGCGAGGCCCCCACCCCACCGGCTGAGCCGGATCGCCATGACCTGGACGTTATCGGTAGCGTCCGCGCGACCACCGATGCCGGGCGCGTGTCACGCGACATTCTGGCGTTGCAGGCGTTTAAGCGGCTGCTGAGCGGCATTCGCGCGGCATATGATTTGCTGGCGGGGCGCGGGCCTCTGCCGGTGCTGAGTTGGGAGCAGTTTCGCGCCGAGTTGCGGCTTGCCGTTGATCGCGAACGACTGGTTCCGCCCGGCGGATTGAACCGGATCGGGCGCGTGCTGGCGACTGATGCTGCAGAGGCTCGCGGCCTGCCGCACGACCATGTGTTTGTCATGGGCCTTTCGGAAGGGGTTTTCCCGGCCCAACAGCCGGATCGCGGGCTGTATCAGGACGGCGAGCGCCGGTCGCTCGAAGCCGCCGGAATCCCCATGCTGACGGCGGCGGAGCGTGCCGATGATCTCAGCCTGTTCTACCAGGTCACCGGCCTGGCACGCCGGACGCTGACGCTCAGCCGCTTTTCGGTGACCGACAAGGGGACACCGTGCCCGCCGTCCCCGTTTTGGCGGGCAGTGCGTGCCGTTATAGAAGTGCCGGAGGCGAGCATCGAGCGCATGCCCGTGGGTGCCGTGCCCCGGCTGGACGAAGCAGCCACGCTCAGCGAGGTGGCGAACGCGGTTGCCGCGCAATTTAGCGGGGAGCACGCTAGTGACGAGGCTATTACAGCGCTGGGGGCCTACAACGCGTTGCTCGCAGCGCCGTCGTGGTCGGGGCGGTGGCGGTCGGTGCTGCACAACCGCGCCCTCGAAGCCCGCCGCGAAGACCCGGCCAGTCCCTTTGATAGCTTCATGGGGGTGCTTGCTGATCCGAGCCTGGTGGCCGAGGTGGCGCGGCGCTGCGGGCCGGGGCGCGTGTGGAGCACCAGCCAGCTTGACGAGTTCGGCGCGTGCCCGTTCCGTTTCTTCGCCCGGCGCATGCTGCACCTCAAGGAGGTGGCCGAGCCGGAGGAGGGCCTGGATCGCCTGCAACTTGGGTCGGTTGTCCATGCCATCCTGGAAGAGACATACCACGCCATCAGCGCCAGGCATCTGGTTATCCACCCGGACAACAGGGAACACGCGCTGGACATTCTCTATACTGCTGCGGAGGACGTGTTTGCCGGTGCGCCCCAGGCCTATGGCTTTCGGGCGTCGCAGGTGTGGGAGTACGAGCAGGAGGGCATGTTGCGACGGCTGGCATCCCTCGTCGCAAAAGATTTCGAGGGCGGCGGTCCCTTCGCGGACCAGGTCGCGGGTGAGGAGCGCGTCACGCTGGCGGTTGAAAAGCGGTTTGGTTTTGGCACGCAGGCAGCATTGATCGTTGACGGGCCGGCGGGGCCGCTGCGGGTGCGCGGTGTCATCGACCGGATCGACCGGGTGGGCGACCAGATCATCGTGATCGATTACAAGACCGGCAGCACAAAGCGCAAGATAGATGATATAGCAGCCGGGCGCGAATTCCAGATGGCGATCTATTTACTGGCAGCGGAACAACTGCTGTCCGATGCCGATTTGACGGTTTTCGGCGGGGCGTACTGGCACATCCGCAGCGGCCAAACCAGCGGGGAAGTGCTGGCCGGGGACGAGGTGATCGAGTACGCTGTACAACACATGCACCACCATGTCCTGCGGGCGCGGGAAGGGTGCTTCCCGGTGATTCCTTCCGTGCCGTACGGGCCGATGTGTAAGCGGTTCTGCGAGTTTCGCCGCCTGTGCCGGGTGTCGCCTGCGGTGTTCCGCAAAACGCCGCCGGATTGTGATGACGTATTCGACGAATAGGGGGCTTGTAATGGAACTATCTGACCGCGCCAGCAGCGAAAGCGACGTCCCAACCGTTCCGGACTTTCCGGCGTCGCTGGAGCCGCACGAACTGCTTGAGATCGTGGTGGGCGAGTTGAAGAACCCCCTCGATTCCATCGAAGGATGGGCGCAAATCATCGCCCACGACCAGCACCTGGAGGCGATCTCTCTTGAAGCCGCCGAGTCGATACCCGTGCTGACGGCGTATGTCAAGGCGTTGCTGGAACGAGTCGAGCGTTACCTCACGGCGCGCGCCGGGGGGCGCTAGAACCAACCGGATATGGCGAAGGCACGAGGTGCTATGAACTTCACGGATGAGCAGCGCGAAGCCATCGACCTGCACGAACGCAACGTGATCGTCACGGCGGGGGCTGGCAGCGGCAAGACGCGCGTCCTGGTCGAGCGATTTATCGCCCTGCTGGACAGGCACGCTGACTGGTCTTTGCCGTCGGTGGTAGCGATCACCTTCACGGAAAAAGCGGCCACCGAAATGCTGGATCGCGTGCGGCAGGCGATTGAAGCCCGCGTCCTGGCTGCGCTCGAAAGCCGCGATGATGTGCAGCTTGACCGGTGGCTGGCCCACCAGGCGGCGTTGAGCCGCGCCCGCATTGGGACGATTCACGCGTTGTGCGCCTCGCTGCTGCGCAATAACCCCGCCGAGGCCGCGCTCGACCCTGATTTTGATGTGCTCGATGAAACCGAAGCCGCGATTGTGCGCGAGGACGCGGTGGAGCTGGCCCTGGCGCAACTGGCGACCGACGACCGGCCCGGTGTGGAAGTGCTCGCTACGTTCGAAGTCAATGATGTCCGGAACGTCCTGCGAAGTGCCCTCACGGCCAGCGCGAGCGCATGGCTCGCGTCTCATCTGGACGGTGACGAGGAAATGTTGCTGGCCCGGTGGCGGGCGATGTGGAAAGATGCAACGCGCCAGCTCATGACCGAGGCGCAACATAATGCAGGCATACGCGAAGCGGTGGCGTGGGTTCCCGCAACGGGCTGGCCGGTTGACGACCGTTTGATGGCGAACTGGCACGTGATCCATGCGCACGCAGATGCCCTGTTTGGTGATGACCCGGAAGCATTTTCCCGCGCGATCAATGCACTGGCAGGCGAAATCGATCTGAGGGGTGGGAGGGACGCAAACTGGGGCGGCAAAGAGGGCAAAAAACAATGCGGCGCAATCCTGAAGGGGATACGGGAGTGGGCGAGAGACTGCCAGAAACGCCTGTTGCCCGTTCCCGGCGACGCCGACGCGCAGATTGCCCGGCTCCTGTTCGCCTGGGGCGATGCGATCCGGTGTGCGGCGGACGCCTACGAACGGCTCAAGGAGGCACGCGGGGCGCTCGATTTTGACGACCTGGAAACGCGGGCGCTGGCGCTGTTGCGCCATCACCCCGACGTGGTGGCACGCTACGCCGATCCGGTTCACGGAGAGTTTCGGCACATCCTCGTCGATGAATTTCAGGATACCAATGAGGCCCAACGCGCGATCATCTATGCGCTGAGCGGCCTGGAACGCGAGGGCGCGGCGGGCCGGTTGTTTGTGGTCGGCGATCCCAAACAGAGCATCTATGGGTTCCGGGGAGCAGACGTGACCGTGTTCGACCGCGTGCGCGACGATTTCACGGCACAGGACGGCCGGGAACTTCGGTTGACGTGCTCGTTCCGCTCGCACGACCGGCTGGTGCGGGCCTTCAACGCGCTGTTTGCGCGCATTCTCCAGCGGGGGACGGGACCGGCGGCGCGGTACGAAACGCCGCTCGATCACCCGCTCGAAGCGCACCGCCCATCTGAGCAGTGGCATATGGCCCCGCTGACGGTGATCGCCCTGCAACGCCCGGATAAGGACGCGTTTCCGAAGTTCGGCGCAACGGAGTTCCGGCAGTGGGAAGCGGCAGAAATCGCACGCAAGCTTCATCACATGGTGGACAACGAAACGCCGATCTATGACAGGGAGCAGGAAGCGTACCGGCCCATGGATTATGGCGACGTGGCCGTGCTGTTTCAATCCATGACGGAGGTCGTGGCATACGAGGCCGTGTTCAAGATGCTGGAATTGCCATACGTCACCATCGCCGGGCGCGGGTACTTCGACCGGCAGGAAGTATGGGACTTGATCGCGTTATTGCGAGCCTTGCACAGCCCGGCTGATGACCTGTCGCTGGCGACGGCGCTGCGCTCGCCGTTGTTTGGGATCAGCGATGAGGCATTGTTCGCCTGCCGGTTGGTCGAGGATGAGGCGGGCGTGCCCCTGCCGTTGTGGGCGG
>CAZSXY010000043.1:23080-27616 GCA_964611395.1 uncultured Anaerolineaceae bacterium
TCGCGCTTGACCGCGACATCGGGCCGGTGGGACGGCTTCCGTCGCCTGATCCCGATAACAAGCCGGATGATCCCTTCGCCTGGACATACATGCAGATGCTCGACGCGCAGCGCGACCATGCCGAACGGCGGCGGCTTCTGTACGTTGGGGCGACGCGGGCTGCCGATTACCTGATTGTGAGCGGGCAACTGTATCGATGCCACGAACGCGCCTGGTTGCGCCAATGGTTGGACGCCCTGGACGTCGAAGAAGACGCGCTGGAACCGGCCCCCGCACCACGCATGCTTTCCTATGCGTGGGGCGCGTGCGAATTATTTGTGCCGCAGGACGTGTTCCTGCCAGAGCGGATGCCAGATGGCGGCGCGGGCGCTGGCTGGCAGTTGCCCGAAGTGCTGGCCCGCGTTCCGGTTCCCGGCGTTGAAGCCGCGCTGCCGCCACTGACCCAGGACGTGCCGTTCGATCCGGTCGTGCCATCGACGGAATTGTCGGCGTCGAGCCTGATCAAGCTGGGGCACGTGCCGTATTACGACCCCACCGCCCTGGGCCGCGCCGCATTCCGCCACGCCGTGTTGTACGACGCGCCGCAACCGGTTCGCCCGCTCCCACCCCGCCAACTGGAGCGGTGGCGGCTGCGCCGCGCCGTTGGTGAGATCGTGCACCGGGCGTTGCGGGCGTGGGCTTTGCCGGATCGCGTGCCCGCAGCCGACCTACGCGCCCGGTTGCGCGTCTATGCCTGGGAAACGCAATTGACCGCCGAGCAGCAGGTCGATCAGGCACTGAAACAGGCGTTGGCGCTGCTTGAGCGGTTCGCGGCCAGTGATATGCGCCAATGGCTGGATCGCGCCGGGGAGATATATTATGAAATCCCCTTCATTCACCGCGAGAGGGGGCGCACCGTGCACGGGGTGATCGATGTGCTCTTTCGCGATGAGGGGGGATGGCACGTGCTGGACTATAAGACCCCGCCGGTTACGTGGGACGATGTACCCGACCATGCGCGGCGGTACTACTACCAGGTGGGAGCATATGCGCGGGCCGTCCGGGCGCGCACCGGCGAGCAGCCCCGCGTCTGGCTCTATTACATTCACCCGGCGCGATTGTTCGAAGTGCATCCCGACGACTGGGAACCTGTTTACCGGCGCCTCGATGATGATGTCCGGCACGCATTACAACCGGACGGCGTATGAATTTAGAGCGAGCCATTGCTGCCCGGTTGCCCGATTGGGCGCGTCGTGACCACCCGGCTCTGCGCTACGTGTTGCAACACGGCCCGCGTCACCGTGTGTGGGCACGGCGCTGGCTACTCTGGCCGTGTATGGTGATCATCACGCTGGGGCTGGCGGCAGTGAGCGAAGTGATCGCCAATCGGGGTGCGCCATTGGGGCTACAACATCCGGCGGCCTCGACGTGGTTCGCCCCGCTATACATCGCCACAGTGATCCTGCAACTGGTGAGCATACTGCTGGCGCTGATCCTTCCGTCGGCGCTGATTCTGGGGGAACGCCAGCGCAGCCGGTGGGATGCGCTCAAGGTCACGCCCTTTGGCGGGGCGCTGGTGCTGCGGGCACGCTGGGCCGCCGTGTTCTACGAGTTGCGCGGACCGCTGCTGTTGCTTGTGATCCTGCGCGTCGTCTTGGCTGCGCATATGCTCGCAGACCTGACCGCCCACCAGGGGTACCAACTCGACCTGTACCTGGCAGGGGCCGTGCCGCAGGTGTCGCCGGAAGCGGCCATTTTCTCGCTGGCGGCGTTCATGACGTTTGCCCTGCTCTGGTTGTTGGTGATGGTGGGGCTAAACGCGGCGTTTGGCCTGTTGATCGCGGCGTTGGTCAGGGGAAGGACGGCGGCGCTTCTGGCCCGCTTTGCGGCGCTGGCGGGCGAGATGACCATGTTCATGCTGGCGATGTCCGGCGGCGGGCGTGTGGTGAACCATGCGCCAGGATCGCCAGCCCTCGACACGCTGGACAACACAAGCCGCTGGATTCGCCTGCTGGCTTTGGGCACGCTGGGCGATCAGGGATTGCGGTTCATGGACCTGGAAACGCTGCTCCAGGCATGGGTCGATGTACGCTACGGCGTGTGGCTGAGTGTGGTATGGCTGGGCGTGATGCTGGCCGCAATCGCGTTGACGCAAGGGGTGATGACTGGGGCCGCGCGTTGGGCATCGCGCCCCGAAGGTGGCTAGGCGTGCCGCCCCTACCCGGCCCGAACAAGAAACGTAATTGAAACAGGGGCGGCATAGCTGTCGCCCCTGTCAATACGCTCACGTTGGCCGTGCTGGTTATGCCTCTTCTTTTTCCTTCTGCGTCTGGGCGATGATCTCCGCCTGCAAGTGCGACGGCACGCGCTCATAACGCAGGAACTCCATCGTGTACACGCCGCGACCGGCGGTCATCGAGCGCAAATCGTTGCTGTAGCGCTGAATCTCGGCCAGCGGAACTTCGGCAGTGACGACGCTGCGCCCAACCTCGGTTTCCATACCGAGGACGCGCCCCCGACGGGTATTCATGTCGCCCATCACATCACCCATGTTCTCTTCCGGAACTGTCACCCTCACCAGCATGATCGGCTCCAGCAACACGGGCCCCGCTTGCTGGAACGCCTCGCGGAACGCACCACGACCGGCGATCTGGAAGGCGATGTCCTTCGAGTCAACAGGGTGCATCTTGCCATCGTACACAACGGCCTTGACGTACTTGACCGGGTAACCCGCGATCACGCCTTCGTCGAGCACCTGGCGAACACCCTTTTCCGTCGAGCCGACAAACGCCGCGCTGATCGCCCCGCCAAAAACCTCGTTGCCAAATTCGAATTCCGGCACGTCTTCCTCTGCGCCGGTGGGGGTCGGCAACGGCTCGACGCGCAGGTGCACTTCGGCGAACTGACCGGCACCACCGGTCTGCTTCTTGTGGCGATAGACAGATGTCGCGCTTTTGGTCACAGTTTCCTGGTACGGAACCTTCGGAACGCTGGTGTCCAGGGCGACGCCCATCCGCCCCGCCCGCTTGATCGCCACGTCGATGTGCGTGCCGCCCATGCCTTCAAGCACCGTCTGCTTGATGGCGGAGTCAAAACGCCATTGCAACGTCGGGTCGGCGTTCGTCAGGCCGCTCAAGACTTCGTTCATCTTGGCGCTATCGCTCTGGGTGCGCGGGTGGAGCGCCACCGCATAGAGCGGCATGGAGAACTTGGGACGCACGACGGTCTTATCAAATCCTTTGCTCGCCAGCGTATCGCCGGTGCTGGTTTCACGCAGCTTGGCCACAACGCCAATATCACCCGCGTGTATCACATCAAGCGCAAACTGGTTTGAGCCATGCATCGTCATCAGGCTACCCATGCGTTCCTCGTGCCCGCGCCCGACATTCTGAAGCGCGTCGTTGCTCTTGATCACGCCGCTGAACAGGCGGAAGTACGAGAGCGTCCCGTACTTGTCGGTGTGGCTGTGGAACACATACGCTACCACCGGGCCATCGTCGGTCAAAGGCGGCTCCAGGGTCTCCTCGTTGCCGTCGGCCTCTACCGCTACGTGACGCTCGCTTGGCGGATTCACGTAGGCGATCAGCGCGTCCAAAAACGGCAGCACCCCGATGTTGTGGGTGGCGCTGGTCACGAAGACAGGAACGAGCGAATGACCATCACCGCTCAGCGCCGCACGCAAACCCTGTTTGATTTCGTCATCGGTCAGGGTTTCGGTCTCAAAGTATTTCTCCATCAAGGCATCATCCGCTTCGGCTGCGGCCTCGATCAGATCAAAACGGGCCGCCTCCACCGCATCGGCCATATCGCCGGGCACATCTGCCTGCTCTTTCCCCGCGCCCATGAACGCCTTCTGCGCCAGCAGATCGACGACACCCTTAAAGTCGGCCTGCGAGCCAATGGGCAACATCACCGGCACAAGGCGGTGATGGGGGAAACGCTGGCTCATGGCGTTCAACGCGTTCTGGAAATTGGCGTTGTCGCGATCCATCTTGTTGATCACGACTAGAATGGGCAGTTCGAATTCTTTAGCGTAATCAAAGGCCAGTTCGGTGCCAACTTCGGGGCCGGACACCGCATCAATGAGCACCACAGCCGCATCAGCCACGCGCACAGCGTTCTTCGCCTCACCCTGAAAATCAATAAAGCCGGGCGCGTCCAATATATTGATCTTGTATCCTGCGTGTTCAACGGCCAGCAACGCGGTGTAGATCGACAACCCGCGATCCTGTTCGTCTTCGTCGAAGTCGGCGACCGTATTTCTCTCTTCGATTTTCCCCAGGCGAGTGATGGCGCCGGTATTGAACAGCAGGCTTTCCGCCAGGCTGGTCTTACCAGCGCCCTGGTGGCCAATCAGGGCAACGTTCCTCAATAGATCGGTGGTATATTCCTTCATTCGGATTGAGCCTCCCAAGAATGAGTTTGTGACATTTCAAACGAGAACAACCAGGGGCGCCCTGCGCCACCATACGATCCCCTCGTTCGGTATGGCTTCGCTTTTGAACCCAATGATTGTACGAAACGGGCAAGGAAAAGTCAAAGGGCGCATTCTCTCGG
>CAZSXY010000044.1:0-17679 GCA_964611395.1 uncultured Anaerolineaceae bacterium
GGACGCTTTTACGCCGCTTGGATTAGGCGTCTTCTAATTGATTTATCCATAAGTAATCTTCGCACTGGTAAACTTGCATTTGCAAAGTCTATTGGCATCATTGATACTGACTATAAACGCTACATTCAAAAGTTGTCTGAAATTCGCAACGCATTTGTTCATGACGTCACACGTGTCAACATAGACATCAAGGGTTTCCTAGACAACTCTGAGGCAAGTACTCAAAAAGGTTATCGGAAGGGTTTTCTGCTTGGCCATCAGGAAGGAAAGGAAATACAGCTTCAAGTAGATGAGGGACTATATAGCATCGAAGCTGTGTTTCAACTTTTCAGCGTGCACATCTTTGATCACTTTCCAAAATTATCTATTTGGTTAAACGCAATATTACTCTTAAACCATATTTATGGCAATATAGTTCTTGCCGAAATTAGAACGGATAAACAAAAGTTAGAAGAACGTCTTGCAGAATTACTTTCCCAACTTTTTCGTGAAGACGCACATGATGAAGAATAGGGTAAAACTTATGCTGCGTAACCCTGTTCGCACCTGATTAGGTTTTAGCCAGGGAGCATACAGCTCAAATTCAAAGAAGTGTCCAGCAGGTGAAACCCTTGTTAATCGAGGCACTCGCTCCGCCCCACATTCTCCCACGCCACCCCACCCAATGCTGCTCCAGCTCCGGGAATTTTCGCGCACTCGCACACACTTAGCAGGCAGCGAGCTTCCGCTACAATGATACGTGTTGGGGCGGGCATTACTACACTAACGTTCACTCCGCCTCTCGCCGGAAAAGCAGAAAGAGCCTCCGTGCAGACGGAAATCACACGCAACTAGCCATTACGGGCTGCTTTGTGTTGTGACTCCGTCGCGCCCCACCCTGCCACACCTCACCCAGTGCCTTTGCTGCTGCACACCAACCCTGACTCCTCCACTTTTGAATGGTCTAACTTGCGGGGCTTTACACCGGAAGCCGCTCTTGAGGCATCCCTCTGCTCCCTCATTAGCGTGCTCGTGCACAAGTGCCCGGCTCGCGGTATGATTGATTCGGCAGGCTTCTTTCATACCAGGCAAGGGCAGATGCATGGCTCACGTGCTGACAGAAGAACAGGTGGAACAGGTCGTTAACAATACCCTGTTGGTCTTGCTGGCGCGTCCTGACCGTATTCCCGAATGGCATGAAACCCTGGTGGATCTGCTCGGCCAGTCCGAACAAGCGCAATTGGACGAAGAAGCGTTATTCGTGGCGGCGGTGCTGGCCCTGCTGCATTCGCCGGATGACATCCTGCCGACCGGAACCGCCTACGATCATGCCTGGCAGATGCTGCTGTCCAGCCTGCGCACCGGCAGATTGCGTGCCGCAAGACCGGAATTCGAACAACTCTCGCTGAAGCAGATGCTCCGGTCGATAGCGGACGCGGTCGTGACCGTACTCATCGAGACCCACGATTACAAAGAGGCCGTGATTAACGAATTGCAAGAGATACGCCATGCCTCGGAACAGGCGGGGGAGGCCGAACTGACACGCTGGCTGAATGATGTGCTGCTCCTGGCCGGGGGAACCCCGCCGGACGAACTCGGCCAGTGCCACAGCGAACTCTATGCCGAGGCCTGGAACGCTATCATCCGGCGGGTCTATGGGAACCGCACCTGACCGTCCCTGGCCGCATCATCTCCCCTGTCCTCGCGAGACACATAAGGAGGCTCGTCATGCGTAAATTTCTGTCTGTGATCATCGGAATGCCGCTGTTGGCCGCTGGCGCATTCACGCTATGGATAGCGCTCGGACCGCAGCCCACCGAAGCCCGCACCACTGGCGGCGTGCTCTATACGCAGCAAGAAATCGCCCTGCAAAGCCAGGCCTCGCCGGGCGCTGGCCCGGAGCTAGGGGCCATCACCGACACCACCGCCGGTGCGCAGGCCGTGCCGGTCATGCCCCAGTTTAACAGCGAAGTTGCCGCCGATCTGTCATTAGCGGAGCCGGCGGAGATTGGAGCGGCTCCCCTAACGACCGCCGACATCGGGGCCGCACCGTCCGGCATCCCGCTGACGACCGATCTCGTGCTGGACGGGGAGATCGGCGTCGCGGTCGCCCCGCTGGCCGAAGCTGCAGGCGCGCCCGTGCCCGACGGCCAGGGCGGGATGACCACCGCCACGCTCGGCTACGAGCAGCGCGTGGTCGAGCTGGAATGGCCCTCCGAGTTCCAGGTGGGGCGTTCGAGTCTCGTTCGCATCAAGCTCAAGGTGCTGGAAAGCGGGGCGCTCCAGCCGGTCGCAGAAATCGCGGACAACGAGGTGGTCGCCACGCCGATTCTGATCACCGACCGCTACGACACGCATAACGCCTTCGTCACGGCCATGCTCTCCGCGCCCGACTTCGCCGTGGAAACGGTCAACCCGCCCACCCAATCGCTCCAGCGCGGCGGCGACGTTGAGTGGCGGTGGACGCTCACCGCAAACAGCGCCCAGACGTCGATCATTTCGCTGGGGCTGGCGATCACGTGGGAACCCAAGCCGGGGCAACCGCCCGGCCCCACGAATGTCGCCATCTGGGGGCAGTCGCTTCAAGTCGAAGTGAACCATGTTTTCGGGCTGATTACAGTCGATCAGGCGAGCATTGCGGGGACGGCGCTGGCCGTGTTGGGTCTTGTCGCCGAACTGCCTTTACTGGGGCCCGTTCTCGGCTTCTTCTTCAGGCTACTGTTCGGTCGTCGCCGCCGCAGGCGCAACGACAACCGGCGCGGTCGCCGCCGTTGACACGGGGAACGTCCGGCATGCTGCGAGGGGCCATGCGCCCCTCTTTCTCCTGGCGAACACGGTCACTCACCATCATCGTCGCGCAGCGGGCGCTTGAAGAAGATGCGAAACCCGCTGCTGTCCTGCGCAAATGAGCCGGATGTCCCCACCATCTCCCACCCTTCGATCCCCAGTTGCGCAATGGCGCTGTCGCGGCTGGTGATCGTCACTTTGTGGCTCGGTTCGCCCACGCGGTAAAAGAGAATATACTGCCGGTGCATCACCCCCTGGGCGATTTCCTGGCGCAACTCGCAGTATTCCCACTGCTGGCGCTCATCCTGGGTCACGATTTACTCCTTGGGCCACAACGCGCGCTGCGCTTCATTGTAGCGCACATCGCCGGGCCGCCATAGCGCACAGCCGTTGGCGCGAGCGCAACGTGCGCAATCTACCATTGAGCCGAACCACCCCCTTGCGGTATACTGTCCGGCTGCACCACCCGGAGCCGGAAAATCACCGGCCCAGTCGATGAAGGACTGCTTATGACACCGCGAATTGACCGCATCACCATCGCCGCCAACGATATGGCCAGTATGGTACGCTTTTACAACGCCGTGTTTGATGCCGATCTCGAGCTGGTCGACCCGGCGAGCGAGTTTCCGTTTCATGTGGGCGAACTGGGCGAATTGCAGCTTCTGCTCTGCCCGAATATCCTGACCCAGATCGAAGCCACCAAGAACCGCCAGCAGTTGCGCGTGGTGGTGGACGACATTCAAGAAACCATCGCCGTTGCGGTGAACGCTGGTGGTCAGAAACTCGGTGACATCCATGCCACCGACGAGGCCATCGTCGCCGGAATCTGCGACCCGGACGGAAACTCAATCGAGCTGATCCAGTACCTTTAGCCACGCCATACAGACACGTTACAGGGGCGAAAGCAGGCGGGCAAAGCCCCACGATTATGCTACAATCACCCCGCACATCATTGAGCAAAAGGAGACGGGGAACGCATGGTAGATTTTCCCGGTAAAGGTAAGGTGGCCATCCTCCGCACGTCACCCGAAAGCGTACTGGACGACGTGCGCGAAGTGATGCGCCTGGCGGGGTATCAGGACGCGCTGCCCAAAGACAAAGACACCATCCTGAAAATCAATATCTCATGGGACACATGGTATCCGGCCTGCTCCAGCACGCCCTGGCAGATCGAAGGGGTGATCCAGGAATTGCAGGAAGCCGGTTACCCGCGCCTGATCGCCGGGCACAACGACACAGTGGTCGTCGATGCGCGTGTCGGGGAAGTGAACAACAAGCACCGTTACGTGACGGATAAATACGGGCTGGACAACTGGCATCTTTACGAACCACAGTTCGAGTGGGTGCGCTACGAACCGAAAGAACCATTCCTGGTTCTCGATCGCGTGTATCCGGAAGGCGTGTACATCCCCAAAGATTTCTACGGGCGCAATATCGTGCAGTTGCCCACCGTCAAGACGCATGTCTTCACGACGATCACCGGGGCGATGAAGAACGCATTCGGCGGATTGCTGGGCCGCAAACGGCACTGGACGCATTCGGTCATTCATGAGACCGTCGTGGACCTGCTTCAAATTCAGCAGGACATCCACACCGGCATCTTCGCGGTCATGGACGGCACGTTCGCCGGTGACGGCCCCGGCCCGCGGGCAATGCGCTGGCACGAAAAGGACATTCTGCTCGCCTCCGCCGACCAGGTCGCCATCGACGCCATGAGCGCCTACCTGCAAGGCTTCGACCCGATGACGCTCGACTTCATCCGGCTCGGCCATGAGCGCGGGTTGGGCGTTGGCGATCCTGATGAAATTGAGGTGATCGGCCTGGATAAGAAAGACCTGCCGCGCTACGGCTTCATCCAGACGGATACATTCGCCAGCAAGGGGCAAAAGCTCATCTATCATGGCTGGCTCAAGGGCTTCGAGGGGCTGCTGTTGCGGACGCCGCTCGTCCCCTGGAGCTACATGGCCAGCAACGTCTATCACAATTACTACTGGTACCCGTTTGTCGGGCGCAAACGCGTAGAAGCCGCTCTGAACACCAAGTGGGGACAGCTTTTCGCGCAATACGGCGACGGTGGCGTCGTCATGCCCGGCGTCGATCCGGAGCATGTGAAAAAGCTCGCGGCTGTTGGCGCAGTGGCTGCCGGTGGCGCGTTGTTCCTGGGCGGGCGACTGCTACGCGGGATTTTCGGGTCAGGCAAATAAGCGGGTTTCTGGCACACGTGATCCCAGGGGATGCCGTCACGCGGCGTCCCCTGTTTGATTCTCTTGCGCCGGTCTCAGCGCAAGTCGCAAACCTTCCAGCCCCCCTGATCCTGCAAGAAAAAGTGGACGGGGCCGCTGTCGTCAAAACTGCGGACTTCGGCCTGCCCGTCGGGCGCTTTGAAGGTCACGACGCCGGACATCACGACCTCGGCCTGCACGTCTGTCGCCATGATCACCTCAAACGTGAGATGATCGGCGTCGATGGTCACGGAAGGATCGCCGTCAAAGTTCCACTCGGTCGCGCGGCACGACAGTTGCTCGACGCGGTCGGTGTCCCCAGACCAGATGGCTATCATGAACTCGCGGCACACGTCTGCCGGATCGCGCCTGGCGGGGTCGCCGCCGATCCCGCACGAAGCCAGCAACGCACCGCCCGCCACAAGGATCACCAACGCTTTCCGCATGGCGCTACCCTTTCGCCCTAAGGATTCGTCTTACGCAAACGCCCGACCGCGCAGGCCGGGCGTATCGTATCCGGGACAAGCCGGGATGGCTCCCGTCTTTTCGCAGGTGAGCCTACTCGGATTCGGGCGAGAAATAGCCGCCTTCCAGGCTGGCTACGCACCAGTCATCACCATCTTGCTCCATCTCGAGGACAATACGGGTGTTGATCTTGTCGATGTCATCGCCGTCGCCGTCCACGTCGTACTTGTCGCGCACCGCTGCCGCCAGCTCGTATTCTTTTTCAGAGTCGGCAATGACCTTGCCGGAATCGTACAACTCCACGATCTCATACGAGCCGGTGATGATGATTTCTTTGGCATTGTTCCCTTTGCCCAGGTCATATTTCAAGTCCAGGTTGCGGATAGCCATGTTTTCGTCGGCCAGGGCCGCGCTGAACGCTGCCAGCTCAGCCGTCGCTTCCTTGTACGACTCGCAGGCGAATTTCTGCGCCTCGTCAGCATTGCCCTTCAACACAGCCTCGATATAGCTCTTGGCTGCATCCTGCGAATCAGAACCGCAGGCGGCAAGCAGCAGAGAAACAGCAACCAATACCGCCAGCAAAAGTCCGAACCGCTTTGACATAATTGTTTTTCTCCCCTCTGGATCGGTTATATTTTTCAAAAAACGGCGCACAAACCAGGGTCGATCATACTGCTTTGTCCTGTGTCGCGCAATAGAAAATGATCGCCGCCGGGAGCGCGGTTCTCGGACGTGCAAACCGCGCCGGGCAGGCGTTACAACGGGTAAATCGTGATCCCCAGCGCCGTCGCAAGCGCGACCAAAGCCGGGGCGACAAGCAGGCCAGGGAGAAAGTTCACCATGCGCGGCTTCTTGATGTCCAACAGACTCAGCGCCAGCCCGATCAGGATCAACCCGCCGACCGCCGTCATCTCATTGACCATCGGGTCGGACATGAACTCACCGGCCAGGCTGCCCAGCAACGCCAGCCCCCCCTGCACGCCAAGCACCGTGAACACGCTGAACAGCACGCCAATCCCCAGGCTGGCGGCAAAGGCCATCGACGCGAACCCATCGAGCGTGCTCTTGATGGCAAGCTGCTCGAAGCCGCTAGCCAGCCCCATGCCATCCTGAATCGCGCCGACGAATGTCAGGGGGCCAACACAAAACACCAGCGAGGCCGTGACAAAGCCTTCAATGAAGCGGGCGCGGCGGGCAAGCGCCGCCTCAACGTCCACATCCTCCGCGCCCCGCCCCTGGACGCGGGAGTGCAGCCACCCAGCGAACTGTTCCAGCTTGACGTCAAGCCGGAGCAACTCGCCAAGTATAGCGCCAATGACCAGGCTTAAGAGGGGGAGAATGATGTTGCCCGTTTCACCGGCATTGGCAAAACCGACATAAAGCGTCGTCAGCCCCAGGCCGGTCACCACCGATTCCTGAACCCGTTCCGGCAGCCGGTTGCCGACCAGCAGTCCAATTGTGCTGCCGATCAGCACCGTGATCGCGTTGAGAATCGTGCCTCCCATGTGCCCCCCTGAGTTGGATCACCCGGCCTACGGCACGCGTTCCGGTGTGGGTGTGGCGACTGTCGGCGTCGGCGTGATGAACGGCGCGATGGCGGTTGCCGTCAGCGCCGCCGACTGTGTCTGCGTCGCGTAGATCGCCTGGGCGGTGGCCTGCACATCGACGGGCCGCTCGCCGATCTCAACCCCGTACATCACCGGACGCACGACGTTAAACCACGTTTGCCCCGGCTTGAGGTGCATCGGGGTCTCGCCGTCCGGGAACAGCAGCCACAACCCTGACTTACCCCGCGAATGCACCCAGATTCCCTCATACCACAGCCTATCGCGGAACAGCCACGCCGTGCCGCGTCCCCAGAGCTGCGTTTCGATCACCACACCGCTGACCTCGCTATCGAGGATGTCGGGCCGGTCAACGTGAACGGCTTCGAGAATCACGATGTTATCCGCCGAAAGCTGCTTGCCGGTGACGGCATCTACGTGAGGTAACCCCGTGTTCCAACGGTAGTAGCGCCCGTCGGCGGGATTGTATTGCCAGCGCGTGTCCTGGCGGGGACTCCAGTAGTCGATGAAGATGTCCTGGGCCGGTTTGCCGCCGGGGTCCGGCACATCGGAAAACGAGAACCCGCGCACCAGCATCCCCTGGTTCACCTGCCGTTCTTCCGCGACCTTCCACATCTCATAGGTGTCGCCGAACAGCGTGTGCTCGAAGGCCTTGCCGTCCTCAGGTATCCGGCAGAACGGCGGGCAGTTCACGCCCATCTGCGGGGTGAGCGCACGCCATTTCCAATCCGCGTCAAGGACATACCGGTAGATCCAGTCGTTGGCTCCGCTATAGGCCAGCAGCGCCTGAAACATATCCACCAGTTCAAGGTCGAGCAGGCGGGCGCTGCGGATGCTGCCGACCTTCTCGGCTCCCTGGCTGCGATAGATCGCGGCGAAACGCGTCACCGCCCCTTCGACTTCGTACTCAAAGACGATATCGGCCTTGTCCAGGCCGCTCTGCGGGCGAACGACTTCGGGGAAGTTCGACACTTTCACGATCAACGTGCGGCGATTGCGGGCTTCTTCGCTCGGATAGGGCAGCCCGGTCAGCGGATTGAAGTTGTCCGGGTACTCGCTCGGCCCCACGACGGTCGCCGTGGGCGTGGGCGACGGCGTGTTGGTGGGCGTAGACGTCGGCGTGAACGTCGCCGTGGGCGACGGCGTCGATGTGGGCGTAAAGGTCGGGCGCGGCGTGTTCGTCGGCAAGGGAGTGGAGGTGTGCGTCGCCGTCGGGCGTGGCGTGTTCGTCGGGGGAATGGTCGGCGCGCCCTGCCCTGCCGCCGGACGTGGCGCACCAAAGAGCAGCCCGCCCAGCAGCGCCACAACCAGGGCCACAGCGAAGATCATGACGGATGCGAAACGTCGCATAGTGCAGTTTTCCTCATTGTCGTTGTGTGTGATGGTGTGCTTTTAGCGGCACAGTCGCCC
The DNA here is from genome assembly GCA_964611395.1 of uncultured Anaerolineaceae bacterium. Taxonomy (GTDB): domain Bacteria; phylum Chloroflexota; class Anaerolineae; order Aggregatilineales; family Aggregatilineaceae; genus CAZSXY01. Next base: position 8,429 of record CAZSXY010000044.1, read on the forward strand.
AGTATACCCCCACAGAAGCCCGCTGCCTACCGGCTATATCTCGCGATTTCCCTACGCCACCACCGCGCCATCTATGTGCGCGCAGACAGGCAATGTGATCCGCGAGGTCTGGGAACCGGACGCGGCGCGGGCGAGATTGTGCAGCCATTGGGGCGGCAGCGGGCGGCTATCTATCGGGGGTTGAAGGGGACACAAAGGCGGAGCATCCGAACAGGCAACCCGTTCGGGTTATGTCCAGTTGCGGCGCAGCAAGCCCTGCAACTTGCGGATGATGCGCTGCATGTTGTTGTCCGAATCCGCCTTCACCGGCGCAACGAGCAACGCTCCGTGACGCTGACGCACGCCGGTTCCGGCATAGGCCGGTTCGGGGTGCACAAGCGCCGGCGGTTGGCGCGCGGGGGGTGGCGGCGGCGTATACTCGACGTCCCACGGCATGGGCGCGTCGGCCAACTCCCAGATGACCGGATTGCTACGACGAACGCGCGCACCAAAGTCCAATAACCGTTCTGTCAGGTGCTGAAATGCCTGGTTGTAGGCCTGCTCGCGGGTGAAATCGATCGGGCGGCGCGTGCGCAGCGGGCCGGGCAGATCGCAGGGAGCGGCCAGAACCGGGATCACGGGGCGGTAGGCTTCGAGATAGGCATGCCACCCGGCGGGCACATGCGGGGCGCGTAACGCCGCCGGTGACAGCACAACGATCATCATGGCCGATTCGCTGAGGGCGTGTTCGATGCTGCGTGCCCAGTGGCGACCGGGCCGGGCATTGCGAATGTCAAGCCAGATATTCGCGCCGGTTCGGGTCAGGTCGTCCACCAGGCGGGTGACAAACGCCTCGTCGTCCCGCGCATAACTCACAAAAATCTGGTGCATTGTGCTGGATCGCTCACTTGATTTGTTCCCATCCGCGTGCTCGTATTGTACAATGCTTCATATGGGATTGGGTGCGCGATCCGTCGCAGATTCGCGAATTTTTCATGAACGGTTGCCGGTGGCGCGGGTCAGTCAGCGATGGTCAACGAGTCGCAGTCGACCGCGCCAAGAAGGGTTACCTGCAACGCGACAGACATGCCCACCCGGTATTGATTCCACGTGGCAATGTCATCCACCGTACAGGTATGCTCGTCGCCGTCATCTTCACGGATCACGATGTCGTAACGCTCGATTTTCTTGCCGACTCGCTCCTGCCCATAGCGCCTCGTTCCGCTCGCAAGCGTATATTGCGGCCAATGCGGAGCCGGGTTATCACGCTCGCCGGACGCCGTGACCTCGCGGGCATAGTCCCACCGATCGACCGTATAGATGCACCAGGAATCATAGACCGGTTCGTCCGCATAATCCTTCACCGTGCGACATTCCCGCCGAAAGCTGCCGTCGCCCTGGTCAACGTCGCGGCACTCCTCGTGCGATCCGACCTCGACCTTGCGCGTGCCGCGCTGCCGCTCCTCGCAACTTCGCCCGTAGGCATCGCCGGGCACAGTTTCATCCCAGCCGGCCCCCACGCGTGGTTGGAAATCTTCGATCTGTATGATCCGCTCCCACGTCAGACCGGTCACCGTTCCGGAAGCTTCCTGGCGATAAAAGATCAGGAGCGCGGCCCCAATCACACAAACCGCAACCAACGCCACCAGCCCCACAATCACCCATTGGCGCTTGCGCAGCCCCAGGAACGTTCGCCGCGCCACTTCGTCCGCCCGAATGCGCGCTTGCTCGGCCTCGAACTTCTCTTTGACGACGTCCTGGCGGGTATCGCTCGCGGCGCGGCCCGTCCCCAGATCGCGCACCCCCTGCGTTTCTGCCACCTGGCCCGTTGCCAGGTCCGCGCCGCACGACACACAATAGGTGGCGGCTGCGCTGTTAGGTTCCTGGCAGGCCGGGCACACTTTGTCCGCGCCAACATACCGGTGATCCTCCAGCGCGATCATGTCTTCTTCGGCGGGGAAGTAGCGGTATTCCGGGTCCTGGGGCGCGCCGCAGTTTGGGCAATGACGGTGCGTCACACCAAGCAACTTTTGCGTGTCGCAGAACTTGCAGTCCCACAACATCTGGTATGTGCCAGAGCCGTGGCGGTCTGTCGACATGTCACGCTCGGCGTTGTTGTCTTCCATTCGCATGGCTCCTGAGCTTGCCATAAGGCCGGTGCAGTTGGATCTTCGTTAGCTTACAATAAGGTGAAGCAGAGTCGCAATCCTGGCAGCGCCCGCATTGCACGAAGCCCAAGACCTGCACTATGATCAATCGTACGCCCCCCGCACTGTTGTGGCAGCATCAAGGAAACAGCACATGAGCAAACAGAACAAGAAACGCCAACCGCACCCACACCTCCCCATGACACTGGGCATCGACTTCGGCGGGACCAAAATCCTGGCCGCTGTCGTCGACCCGCAGGGCCACATCCTCGGCATGGCCAAGCGCAAGACCCACCCTGAACGCGGGGCGAATTACGTCATGGAGCGGATCGCCAGGACAGCCCTCGAAGCGGTCGAAAACGCTCACCTGGAACTATCCGCCATCGAAGCCGCCTGCATCGGCGCGCCGGGAGTCGCCAACTCGCACGCGGGCGTCGTGGAGTTCACCCCCAACCTGCCCGACTGGGTCAATATTCCGCTTGGCCCCCGGCTACAGGAATTGCTCGGTGTGCCGGTGCTGGTGGAAAACGATGTCAACGCCGGGACGTTCGGAGAAGCGGCGACCGGCGCGGCACGCGGCTTCGATTCGGTGGTCGGCATCTTCCCCGGCACCGGCATCGGCGGGGGAATCGTGCTGGACGGAACCTTGTGGCGGGGCGCGCGCAATGCCGCAGCGGAGATCGGTCACATGGTCATGATCATCGACGGCCCGCTATGCGGCTGCGGGCGACGCGGCTGCATCGAGGCGCTGGCCGCCCGCACCGCCATCGAGCGCGACATCAAAGGCGAGATTCGCGGCGGGCGTTCCAGCATCGTCACCGATCTGATCGACATCGAACATGAGCACATCACCAGCGGCGTCCTGGCACGCGCACTGGCCGCCGGTGACAACGTGATCACCGATGTGATGACTCGCGCGGCGCATCACCTCGGCATCTTCACCGCTTCGCTGGTCAATGCCCTAGACCCTCAATGCGTCGTCTATGGCGGCGGGCTGATCGAGGCGTGCGGAGACTTCATCCTGCCGATCATCCGCACCACCACGTACCGCTACCTGATTCGTCCGGTCGCACCCGAAGACCTGCCGATTCTCGAAGCGGCTTTGGGCGACCACGCCGTCGTGATCGGCTGTGCGATGCTCGCCAGGACCACGATGAGCAAAGCCGTCGAGCGCTAAGGCAGCAGAATGTGCCTGTGGGCCAGTTGTTAGTTGCGGGAACAGCGAACTAGGCGTCGCTTCCAGCATGCGGCGAACGATTGGAAAGATATGATGACAGGTCGAGACGGATGACCTGCTTGGGCTTCGTTGGTTGGACTTCGCGCGGCTTGAGGGGCAGATACAGGGTGAACGTGCTCCCCTCATCCAACGTGCTCGTCACGGTCACGTGACCGCCATGAGTTTCGGCGAACGATTTCACGAGGGTTAGCCCCAACCCCGTGCCCCGCTCCTGGGCCGTGCGCGGGTTTTTGATGCGCACAAACGGTTCGAAAATAACGTCGAGCTGATCTTTGGGGATGCCGTAGCCCGTATCCTGCACGCACACCGTCGCGTACTCACCGGACACGCCAAGCACGACATCCACCCGCCCGCCGTCCGGCGTATATTTAATCGCGTTGCTCACCAGGTTGCTGACTGCTTGCGCGATCAACACCGCATGCCCGTGCAACGAGTGCGGGGGCGCGGTTTCCACTGCGTACGTCAGTTCGATCGCCCGCGCTTCAGCCTCGCTGCGGTATTGTTCGACGGTGCGTTCCACCAGGCTATTGAGCCGGACGGGGGCCATCGTCTCGTGACCGAGCGATGACGACATCTCCAGATCGGTCACGTCGCGCACCAGGTTCTCCATGCGATTCAGGCTGCTATGCAGCATCTTCTTGAGCATCTCCCGCTCTTCCGGCGTAGTTTCCGGCGCATCCAGAAGCTGGATCGGGCTGTGCGCCAGCATCAGCAAATTTCCGAGATCGTGCGTCAAAACTCGCATCAGGTTGGCTTTGAGGCGATCGACCCGGCGCAACTCGGTCACATCCTGGGCGATGGCAACGTAGCCGTCAATGGCCCCATCCGGGGCCGTGATCGACGCCGCCCGGAGCAGGAATTCCCCCGCCCCGCCGAGCGTGATCTCAATAGCTTTGTCCGGCGCGTCGATCAGACTCTCCGGCGGGAGCATATCTTCTGGCAAGACATTCTTCGCCAGGTCAAATATATTTTGCCCCTTAAGCTGTTCAAACGACATCCCCAGCCGCTTGAACACCTGCTCGGCTTCGTGGTTTGCCAGATCGGCACGCCCTTCGGCATCGAACACCACAATCAAGGCAGGTGAATTCGCCAGAACGGCCTGCAAGTGGCGCTGTTCCTGGCGAACGATCTCGTACAGTTGCGCCTTGGCAATCGCCGTCGCCGCCTGCGGAGCCAGCATCATCAGCACGTCTTCCACGTCGCGAATGTCGTCCAGGTCGCGCCGCTTGCGGATCACCTGCAAGACGCCGGTCACCAGGCCATGATGCGTCAGCGGGACGCCAACCCACACGGCATCGGGCGGCACAACCTCGCCCAGTGCCGTACCCAGCCCGTCCCAATCGCGCGGGCCGGTCAGCACCAGGGGACGACCGGTCGTGGCGATGGCCCCTGAATGCTCCCCGCCTAATCCGCTATGTCCCACAAGCGCATCCGGCAAGTTATGCACCGCCGCAACGCGCAGGCTGCGATCCCCCTCTACAAGCTGAACCAGCCCGGCCAACCCTTCGATCAGCAGGACGGCTTCCTCCACGATGCGCGACAGCAGCGTGTCCAGGTCAAGGTCGTCCGCGATCAACCGCGCCACGCGACTCACAGCGCGCTGGCGGTGTTCGGCATGGTTCAGCCGCCAGAACAAGTCCATGTTGCGCACCGCCGTCGTCACCTGGCTGGCAAACAGCCGCCCAAGCTGCAAGTGCGCGCCGTTGAAACAATTGGGCCGTTCCGAAAAAAGCGCCACAAACCCGATCAGCCGATCCTCGACGGTCATCGGGACGCGCATGTACGACCATGCGCCCGCCGCCGTCGCTTCGCGCACGCGAATCGCGGTCGGCAGCATGTCGGGCAGTCGCTCGCGTAGCAACACCTCGCTGGAAAGATAGATGACGCGTTCGTCAGGGGGAAGTGACTGCAAATGCGTGCGGCAGACCTCAAGGTATTCCGGGGCAACACCCAGGTCCAGGCCGTCAAACAGGTCTGAATAGTCCTCGGTGGCAATCAATACGGCCACGTCGTCCGCGTCGACGGCGATCCGCCCAATCTCACGCAGGTCGCCCACGATGTTGCTGGCGTTGAGCGTGCTGGAGAACGTAAACGACGCCTGGAGCAAGCCTTCAAGCTGGCGGGTGCGGCGTTGCAATGTGCGGTAATCGCCGCCGCTGTGATGACGCTGCGCACGCTGAGACAGGTACTTTAAAATGGCGAGGAGATCGTCTGGCGCAACATCGCGCGGCACATAGCGATCCACATCGGCGTACGAGGTGGCTGCCGGGTCAGACCCGGCTTCCTCCGGGCCGAGGACGAGCAGCCCGACGTGGGGCCACTGATGGCGAACGATTTTCAGGAGCGCTTCTGTATCCAGTTCCGGCAGGGTGACATCGACGACCAGGCAGGTCACCAGGCCACTTTCCAGCGCTTGAAGCGCCGTCCGCGCCGTCACTACGTGGTGCACATCGGCATGTTGCCAAGCCAGCCGCAGCAGGGGGGTATCATCACCCAGCCAGACCACAATACACCGCGATTCGGCGTCCCCCACGCCTTCAGACTGCATACACGTCGCCCCTTGTCTTGCGGGCTTTCCGGTGAGCGGATCACCCGTCCAGGCCAACGATCACCCATCCAGCCCCCGTTTGAATCACAGTATAGCATAAAGAGATCACAAGCAAAGTGACCTCACACAACACATCAACCATCATTGCGCCATGCCCGCCGACCACGAGAACGCGCCTCAAAACCCCCGGCAGCCCTGTTTTTACACAAATCTTACGTTCGCTATAGGAGCAACAAACGATTACCTATATAATCGTCATTAAGCATGGCGGTTTCGTTCACTTATAGGAGGTTTACCCATGGACATCTTCCGTCCGCAACCTCAAGCAACGGCACTTGGCACGCGCGTTGATATGCGCGCCGTGATGAAAGAAGTGTATCTATGGATGACGCTGGGTCTGCTGATCAGCGCGACGGTCGCCCTCGTCCTGGCACTGACCGGCCTGACGGCGACGCTCTTCCCCGTGTTGATCATCGCGCCGTTCGCTCAGATTGGGCTGGTGTGGTACCTGAGCGCGCGCATTCACCGCATGGAAGCATCGCGGGCCACCAACCTGTTTCTGGTATTCGCCGCCGTAATGGGCGTGACGCTCTCGACCATTTTCTACTGGGCGGAACTAACCGACATTTACCTGGCCCTGTTTGCAACCGGAACCATGTTCGCTGCCATGAGCGTGATCGGGTATACGACCGAAGTCGACCTGTCGCGGCTGGGTGGCATCCTGCTCATGGGGCTGATCGGTCTCATCGTCGCGTCCGTCATCAACCTGTTCCTGGCGAGCGACACGCTCTACTGGCTGGTCACCTACGGCGGCGTGTTGATCTTCGTCGGGCTGACCGCCTACGATACCCAGTGGATCAAACGGCGGGCCGCGTCCCTGGAATACCAGGGGGTCAATAGCGGGGCCGCCGCTGTACGCCAGGTGGCGATCATCGGCGCAATGAAGCTGTACCTCGACTTCATCAACCTGTTCCTGTACATTCTGCGCATCGTGAGCCGCCGTCGCTAGATTCCGCCTCGCATTCCGGGAATTCGCTGCGCCCTGGACGTTCCGGGGCGCATTTTTTTGAGGGGCAACTGCCCTGGAATTGTGCTACGATCCCGGCTACAGGATTTTTCGAAGCGCGACCCAACCGGAGCAACCCATGAGCGATCAGGCGAGATCACTGGTACAGCAGCAGTTCGGCACACATGCCCAGGGCTACGTGGCGTCTCCCACGCACCGCGAAGGGTATAGCCTGGAACGAATCGTCGAATGGGCGGCCATACGCCCCGGCCAGAACGTGCTCGACCTGGCGACGGGCGGCGGGCACACGGCGCTGGCCGTTGCCCGCGCGGGCGCGCGCACCGTCGCCGGTGACCTGACCATGCCGATGCTCCAGGCTGCGCGTGAACACATCGCGCAGGCCGGGGCAAGCATCGCCTTCGTCCAACTGGACGCGGAGCACATTCCGTTCCCCACCGCATCGTTCGATGCCGTGACCTGCCGCATCGCGCCGCACCATTTCAGCAACGTGGCCCAATTCGTCCGCGAGTGCGCCCGTGTGGTCAAGCCCGGCGGCGTGGTGGCGGTCATAGACCAGCTCGCGCCCCCCGACCCCAGGGCCGCACGCTATACCAACAACTTCGAACGCCTGCGCGACCCCAGCCACCAATGGGCCTACAATGCCCACGAATGGCAGGGATTTTTCACCGACGCAGGCCTGGCCATCGAACATTATGAAGATTTCGACACCTACCGCGACCTGACGCCCTGGGCCGAGCGCATGGGCTGCGACGCCGCGACCATCACCCGCCTGCGCGTCCTGCTCCAGCACACCCCGGAACCGGTCGCCGCGTGGATGAAGCCGGAGCTTACGCCCACCGCTGATGCGCGGTTCGTCATCCGACAGTTCCTGCTGGTGGGGCGCAAAGCCGATTGATCGCTGCCCGTCTCTTCCCAGCGCCAGCCGTACCGAATACCAACGCCAGTTCTTACCATCTCTCAACACAAAGGAGTATCCCATGATTCGCCACTTAAAAGCCCTGCCGGTTATCGCGCTGGCACTGCTGCTCGCCTTGCCGGTCGCGGCGCAGGATGGGCTGAGCGACGATCAACTCGCCGCGCTCGACCGGGTGATTGCCGCCGTCAACGCGTCGGAAACCTATCAAAGCTATGTCCACCACGCCATCGAAACGACCACGCAGGAACTGACCCTGAACGTCGGTGGTGCATTGATCGACGCCAGTGAAACCGAGGTTCTGGAACGAACCACCTTCTTCACCCATGACGCCGACGGCAACCCGAATCTCCGCGGCGAGTTCACGGCAACCGTCAGTTCAAAATCACTCGGAGCCAACGCCCCCATTGAATATAAACTGAACGGCGAAGTGCGGGTGGTGGCGGGCGTCGTGTATTTGCGGGCCACCCGTGAATCAGACGACGAGGCCAGCCTGCCCCCCATGCCGGACGGTTGGGTGATCATCGAAAACATCGACGACTGGCCCGCCCTCGACATTCTGCAACTGGATGACCTGTTCGACAACCAGGATTCGCCGGATATTTTCAGCGAAAACGTGCCGGATGTCCTGGCTCTGGCCGTCGATGTCACGATGACCTCGGAAACCCCCGACGACGGCCCCGCCCAGGATACCGTTCACATCACGCTGAATAATGACGCGCTCACCGCCGCGCTCACATTGCTTATCAACGAAGAAGGCACGCCCGACGCGGGCACAGCCGCCTATTACGCTGGAATGGATGACAGCAGCGGCTGGGACATGGCGTTTACGCTGACCGAAACGGGAGACATTGCGAGTTTCACCACCGACACGCGCCTGTCATGGACGGAATTTGACATCAGCGCCCTGACGTCCGACCTGCCCCCCGGCACGCTGCTTGATCAAACAGGGCAACTGATCGGGGAATTCGAAATCTCATCGATCAACGCCGATCTGACGCCGGTCGAAGCGCCCATCATCGACTGAACCCAACCCGCCTGCCCTATCACCATCCGACGCCCGCCCGCAAAGGCGGGTGTCGTCGTGTGGGCACCTTCCGCAAGTGTCTGGAAGCAACGTCTTCACGCCGCATCCCATCGAAGAGTAATGCGAAGTAGCCACGCAAGCGCAAAGCCATTGTATAATGACTGATAAGAGATAATGAGATGAAGGAGTTTGGCGGTGATGCAACGATACTTAGCGCTGTGGGCAAAACGCGCCATGCTGGTGGGCATCGTGCTCGCCCTGGGGCTGGCCTGGCTACCCAGTACAGCGCACGCCCGTTCACAATGCGTCGCCTGGCATCAGGTCCGGCCCGGCGAAAACCTGTACCGGATCGGGCTACGATACGGCGTCCACT